>SHYQ01000018.1 GCA_009692765.1 Dehalococcoidia bacterium
TACCCGGACATCGCGATCCCGCTGGCGCAGCGCGTCGCGGCGGGTGAGTTCGACTTCGGCGTCTTCATCTGCTCCAACGGCGTCGGGCCCTCGGTCGTCGCGAACAAGGTGCACGGCATCCGCGCCGCGCTCTGCCACGACGTCTTCTCCGCGCGCCGCGCGCGCGCGCACGTCGACGCCAACATCCTGTGCATGGGCGCGTGGGCGATCGGCCGCGGCGCGGCCTCCGAGGTCGTGCGCGCTTTCCGTGACGCCACGTTCGAGGGCGGCCGTCACGTGCGCCGCCTGGCGAAGGTACAGGCGCTCGACGACGAGCTGCGCGGGCCGGCGGTCCAGCGCGCGAACGGCGCGCCCTCGAAAGGCACGTAGTCCGTGGCGCTCCCCGGCCGCGCGGGCATCGCGCTGGGCTCGCGGCTGGGGACGGCGCTCTCGCTCGCGCGCAACCTCGGGCGTGCCGTCTCGCGCACCCTGACGCACGAGGCGCACCCGATCGTCGAGGGCAGGCTGCGCGTCGCGGGCCTCGACGCGCCGGCCGAGATCGTGCGCGACCGCCACGGCGTGCCGCACGTCTTCGCGGCGAGCGAGGCGGACGCGCTCTTCGGGCAGGGCTTCGTCCACGCGCAGGACCGGCTGTTCCAGATGGAGTCGATGCGCCGGGTCGCGGCGGGGCGGCTCGCCGAGGTGATCGGCGCGCGGGCGCTGGACAGCGACCGCTTCATGCGCCGCATCGGCCTCACCGGCGCCGTCGAGCGCGACCTCGCCGCGACCTCCGCCGAGGGCGTCGCGCTGCTCGAGGCGTACGCCCGTGGCGTCGACGCCGGGGTGCGCACGCTGCGCGCGCTGCCGCCGGAGTTCGCGCTGCTCGACTTCACGCCGGAGCCGTGGCGGCCGGCCGACTCGCTGCTCATCGGGCGGCTGCTGATGTTCGGCTTCGCGGGCAACTGGGACACCGAGCTGCTGCGCGAGCGCCTCGTGCGCGCGCTGGGCGCGGAGCGCGCCGCCGCCGTCGAGCCCGTGCACCCGCACGAGGGCACGACCGTCACGGGCCGCCCGACGATCCCCGCCACGGAGCGCCTGATCGCCGCGTACCGCGCCGCCGTCGAGGCGGGGCTGCCCGTGGGCGCGGCCTCGAACGCATGGGCGGTCACCGCGCGGCACACGACGACGGGCGCGCCGCTGCTCGCCGCGGACCCGCACCTGTTGCCGCGGCTGCCCGCGGTCGCGCACGTCACGCACATCCTCGGCGGGGCGCTGAACGCGATCGGCGCCGACTTCGCGGGCGTCGCCGGCATCGCCATGGGGCACAACGCGCGCGTCGCGTGGGGCATCACGGCGGGCATGGCCGACAGCGCCGACTGCTTCGTCGAGACCTGCGACCCCGCGGACCCGCGGCGCTACCGCACGCCCGAGGGCTGGGCCGTCGCCGAGGAGCGCATCGAGCGGATCGCCGTGCGCGGTGAGCGCCCCGTCGAGGAACGCGTGCTGGTCACGCGCCACGGGCCGATCATCGGCCCCGCCGTGGTGGGCGAGGATCGTGCGATCGCGCTGCGCTCCACGGCCCTCGAGTCGGGCGACCTCGGCAGCGCGTTCCTCGCGATGGGGCGCGCGGCGGACATCGACGCACTCGAGCGAGCGATCGAGCGCTGGCCCGGCGCGACGTTCAACTTCGTCTTCGCCGACGTCACCGATCGCGTCGGCTATCGCATGGCGGGGCGGGTCCCCCGGCGCGTGGCCGGCGAGGGCCTGCTGCCGCACGACGGCGCGCGCTCGCCCGGCCCCGCGCCCGCGTGGCCGCCCGAGGCGATGCCGCGCCTCGTCGACCCCGCGTCCGGCGGCGTCGTGAGCGCGAACCAGGCGCCGGGCGGCGAGCTCGAGCTGGGCGAGGAGTGGTGCGAGCCGCGCCGCGCGGAGCGCATCGTGGCGCTGCTCGCCTCCCGCCAGCGGCACCACGTCGCCTCGTTCCAGGCGATCCAGACCGACCGCTACTCGGCACACCTCGCACGGCTGCGCGACCTGCTGGTCGCGCGCGGCGCGGTCGCCGACCCCGAGGCGCCGCTGCTCCAGCGCTGGGACGGTCGCCTGGAGCCGGAGAGCGCGGGCGCCGCCGTAACGGCCGCGGTGTACGAGGAGCTCGCGCGCGCGCTGACCATGCGCGTGGCGGGCGGGCAGGCGCGCACGCTACTCGGCGCCGGCCTCGCGGGCGGTCCCGCGATCTCCACGTACCTCTACCGCATGCAGGGGCTGCTGCTCCAGGCGACGGAGCGCGCCGCCGCGCCGTGGTACGACGGCGTCCAGGATCGCGACCGTCAGCTCGGTGGGGCGGCCGCCCGCGCGGTGGAGCGGCTGCGCGCGCGCCTCGGCGCGGACCCGTCGCGCTGGCGCTGGGGCGCGCTGCTGCGCTATCGCCCCGCGCACCCGCTCGGCGGGGCGCCCCTCGTCGGGCCGCTGTGGTCGCGCGGCCCGTACCCGGGGGGCGGCGACACCAACACGGTGAGCCAGTCCGCCTACTCGATCGCCGAGACGCGCAACGGCGTGTCGGAGGTGATGCTCGCGCCCACCTACCGGCAGGTGATCGACCTCGCCGACTTCGACCGCTCGACGTTCATGCTCGCCACCGGCGCCTCCGGGATCCCCGGCCACCCGCGCTACGACGACTGCATCCCGGACTACCTCGCCGGCCGCCAGCGCCCGCTGCTCTTCTCGCCCGCCGCCGTCGAGGCCGCCGCGGAGGCGCGGCTCGCGCTGGTGCCCGAGCCGGTGCCCGCGCGGGCACCCGAGGGCGCGGCGACCGCCGCGAGCGGCGCGTGAGCACCCCCGGCGACGGCACCGACCTCGAGGCCCGCGCGGAGCGCTATCGCGACGCCGTCCAGCGCGAGTTGCGCGCCGTCGTCGGCGGCGAGCGCGACGCGTTGCACGCATGGCTGCGCTACCACCTGGGATGGGAGGACCGCGAGGGACGCCCCGTCGCGGCGTCGCCGGGCAAGATGCTGCGGCCGGTGGCGCTGCTGCTCGCCGCGGACCTCGCGGGGGGCAACGTGGAGGCTGCGGTCCCAGCGGCCGCGGCGGTCGAGCTCGTGCACAACTTCTCGCTGCTGCACGACGACGTCGAGGACGGCGGCGAGCGTCGCCGCGGGCGCGCCACGGTGTGGACGTTCGCCGGGCGCGCGCAGGCGATCAACACCGGCGACGCGATGTACACGCTCGCGCGGCTTGCCCTCCACCGTCTGGTGAGGACGGAGGACCGCCTCGGTGATGCGGGCGTGCCGCCGGAGCGGGCGCTCGCCGCCGCGCGCGAGCTGGACGATGCGTGCATGCGCCTCGTGCGCGGGCAGTACCTCGACATCGCGTTCGAGGGGCGCGTGGACGTGACGCTCGAGGAGTACCTGGAGATGGCCGCGGGGAAGACGGCGGCGATGTTCGCGGCGGCCTTCGCGATCGGCGCGTTGCTCGGCGGCGCGCCGGCGCCGCTCGTCGAGGGCTACCGCGACTTCGGGCGGCACATCGGCCTCGCGTTCCAACTGGTTGATGACGTCCTCGGCGTATGGGGCGACCCCGCCGTCACGGGCAAGCCGGTCGGCGACGACCTGCTCTCGCGCAAGATGACGGTGCCCGTCATCCTGGCGCTCGAGGCGGACGGCGCGGACGCTGCGCCGCTCCGCCGCGCGTACGCCCTCGACCCCGTCGCGGGCGAAGACGTCGCTCCGTTGCGCGCGCTGGTCGAGCGCTCCGGCGCGCGCGCGCGCACCGAAGCGATGGCGGAGGCCGAGGAGCGGGCCGCCCTCGAGGCCCTGCGCGCGGCCGGCGCGGACCCGGCCGCGATCGCCCTGTGCGCGGCCTTCGCCCGCT
Source organism: Dehalococcoidia bacterium (assembly GCA_009692765.1). GTDB lineage: Bacteria > Chloroflexota > Dehalococcoidia > UBA2979 > UBA2979 > SHYQ01. The sequence continues at coordinate 3,847 of SHYQ01000018.1, forward strand.
CCGCGGTGGGGCGCGAGTCGTAGACGCCACGCCGGGGCTCCAGCGACACGTTATGGTCGCGCCGCTTCGCTGACGTCTCGCGCGTTGCCGCTGCCGGGGCCGCGATCTATCATCCCGTCGTTCGCGGGGTTGCCTCCCCGGCGCGCTCCGAGCGCGTCAATATCACCGCAGCGCGGCTCATCTGGGCGCGCTCCTGAACGCGCCGCGTCGAGGTGGGGCATGGACAAACGCACCATCCGGGACATCGACGTTTCCGGGAAGCGCGTCTTCCTGCGCGTGGACTACAACGTCCAGTTCGACGACGGCACCATCCTCGACGATATGCGCCTGCGCGAGTCGATCCCGACGATCCGCGCGTTGCAGGAGTGCGGCGCGAAGATCATCGCGTGCTCTCACCGCGGCCGCCCCGGCGGCAAGGTCGTCGAGGAGTTGCGCAACGCGCCCGTGGCGGAGCACCTCGGCAGGCTGCTCGGCCAGCCGGTGCGCGCGCTGCGCGCCTGCGTCGGCCCCGAGGTCGATGCCGCCGTCGCGGAGATGCACTCCGGCGACGTGATCCTGCTCGAGAACGTGCGCTTCCACGCCGAGGAAGAGGACAACGACCCGGAGTTCGCGCGGGCGCTGGCATCGTGCGCGGAAGTCTTCGTGTGCGACGCGTTCGGGACGGCGCACCGCGCGCACGCCTCCGTCGTCGGTGTGGCGAACTACCTGCCGGTCGTCGCCGGTCTGCTGATGGAGCGCGAGATCGACTACCTCGAGCGGGTGATCCACCCGGTGCGGCCGTTCGCGCTGATCCTCGGCGGGGCGAAGGTATCGGACAAGATCGGCATCCTCGAGAACCTCGCCGCGAAGGCGGACCTGATCTGCGTCGGTGGCGGCATGGCGAACACGTTCCTCAAGGCGCAGGGCATCGACATCGGCGCATCGCTCGCCGAGAACGACCGCATCGAGGATGCGCTGCGAGTGATGCGGCAAGCGGCGCTGCGCGACGACCTGCGTCTGATGATCCCCACGGACGTCGTGATCGCCGACCCCGGCGGGGAGCGCGCCAACACCGTCTCCGTCAACCGCGTGCCGCCGGGCTTCCGCATCCTGGACATCGGCCGGCAGACGATCGAGGATTTCCGCGACGCGCTCCAGACGATGAACACCGTCGTGTGGAACGGCCCGCTCGGCTTCTTCGAGCGCGAGCCGTTCGACCGCGGCACGATCGAGATCGCGCGCGCGCTCGCGTTCCTGCCGCACGCCATCACCGTCGTCGGCGGCGGCGAGACCGCGGCCGCCGTGCAGCGTGCCGGCGTCGCTGACCGCATCTCGCACGTCTCCACGGGCGGCGGCGCGTCGCTCGAGATGCTCCAGGGGATCACGCTCCCCGGCGTGGCCGTGCTGCTGGACCGCTAGGGCCGCCGCCCGCGCGGGACTACGATCGCCGCCGAGGCACCGCCCGAGGCCAGTGCCACCGCCGAGAAGGGACGCGCATGGACCTCGACCTGATCCGCCGCCTGTCGCAGCCCGCAGCCACGAAGGTGGTGCTCTGCGTCCTCGACGGCCTCGGGGGCCTGCCGGGCCCGCGCGGCCGCACCGAACTCGAGGAGGCGAACACGCGGAACCTCGACCGGCTGGCGGAGGCGGGCAGCCTCGGTCGCACGATCCCCGTGGGCGAGGGCATCGCGCCGGGCTCCGGGCCGGGGCACATGGCGCTGTTCGGCTACGACCCGCTGGTCTTCGACATCGGCCGGGGCGCCCTCGAGGGCACGGGCATCGGCTTCAAGCTCGGGCCGGACGACATCGCGGCGCGGGGCAATCTCTGCACGCTGGGCCCCGGTGGCCTGATCACGGACCGCCGCGCGGGACGGCTGGCGACGGAGCGCACCGCCGAGGTCTGCGCCCGCCTGCGCGCGATCACGCTCCCGGGCGTCGAGACCTTCGTCGAGCCGGTGCAGGACCAGCGCTTCCTCCTCGTGCTGCGTAGCGCGGGGCTGAGCGACCAGCTGTGCGAGACCGACCCGCAGCACGAGGGCATGGCGCCGATCGTCGCCAGCGCCACCGCGCCCGCGGGCGAACGCACCGCCGTCCTCGTGCGGCAGTGGGTCACCGCCGCCGAGGCGATGCTGGCGCACGACACGCCGGCGAACGGCGTCCTCCTGCGCGGCTGGTCGGGCCGCCCGACGATCCCGCCCTTCCCCGAGCTCTGGAAGCTGCGCGCCGCCGCGATCACCGCCTATCCGATGTACCGCGGCGTCGCCGAGCTGTGCGGCATGACCCCACTCCTCGGCGCGCATGACTTCGCCGAGGAGGTCGCACTCCTGCGCGAGCACTGGGACGCCTACGACTTCTTCTTCGTGCACTACAAGTACGCCGACAGCGCCGGCGAGGACGGCGACTTTCGCCGCAAGCAGCAGGCGATCGCCGCCTTCGATGATCTCCTCCCGGGAATCCTCGACCTGAAGCCAAACGTCCTCGTCGTCACCGGTGATCACTCGACGCCCGCGACGATGGCGTCGCACTCCTGGCACCACGTCCCGCTGCTCATGTGGGGCGACCACGTACGGCCGGACGCCGCCAACCAGTTCTCCGAGGCGTTCTGCCGCGCCGGCGAGCTCGGCACGATCCTCGCGAAGGAGATCATGCCGATCGCCATGGCGCACGCGGGCCGCCTCGCGCGGTACGGGGCGTAGCGATGGCCCGCCTCCCGATCGTCGGTGGCAACTGGAAGATGAACACCACCCGCGCCGAGGCGCGCGCGCTGCTCGGCGGGCTGCGCGCCCTCGATGGCCTCGCGGGCGTCGAGGTGGTGATCTGCCCACCAGCGCCGTGGCTGGGCGACGCCGCCGACCTGCTCGCGGGCACCACGCTCCGCGTGGGGGCACAGAACGTGCACTGGGAGCCGAAGGGCGCGTTCACCGGCGAGGTCGCCGCGCCGATGCTCGCCGGCACCGCGACGTACGCGATCGTCGGGCACTCCGAGCGGCGACACGTCTTCCACGAGAAGCCGACGGAGACGAACCGCAAGCTGCGCGCCGTCGTCGAGGCCGGCCTGCGGCCGATCCTGGCGATCGGCGAGCGCCTCGCGGAGGCCGAGGCCGGCCGCACCGAGGAGGTGCTGCGCCGTCAACTGACGCAGGCGTTCCGCGGCTTCCGCGCGCTGCCGGAGAGCCTCGTCGTCGCGTACGAGCCCGTGTGGGCGATCGGCACCGGGCGCGCCGCGACGCCCGAGGACGCGCAGGCGCGCTGCGCCCTCGTCCGCGCGATCCTCGCGGAGCGCTTCGGCCGCGCGGCCGCTGAGGCGTGCCGCATCCAGTACGGCGGCTCGGTGACCGCCCAGAACATCGAAGGCCTCGCCGCGCAGCCCGACATCGACGGGGCGCTGGTCGGCGGCGCGTCGCTGGACGCCGCGGCGTTCGCCGCGATCTGCCGCGCAGTCGCCACCGCGGGCTAGTCGCATGCCGGGGCGTCGAGGTGGAGGCGGGGGGCGGCTCATCCCCCTGCGCTCTCTCTGCGCGGGAGGACAGCGCCCTCACCCCCGGCCCCTCTCCCGCTTTGCAGGAGAGGGGAGACAGAAGGAAGTCATGGGGGGCTGCGCCCCCCACACCCCGGCGGAGCCCGCGCGACAGGCGCGCGTCCGGATCCCTCGCGCGCAGCGCGGAGGTGCGAGCCCCCTTCCCGCGAGGGAAGGGGGTTGGGGGATGGGCGACCTTCCCTTCTTCTCTTCGAAACCCCCTCCCGCGCAGGGAGGGGGCAGGGGGTGGGCCGCGCCTGGCGCGTTCCGCCGGGGTGTGGGGGGCGCAGCCCCACACGAATCCCTTCCCGCTCTGACTCCCCTCTCCTGCGAAGCGGGAGAGGGGCCGGGGGTGAGGGTTCCGCCTCGCGCGCGGGGAAGCGGCAGCCACGCACGGGTCGAAGACCCCTGTGCCTGACGCACCGCGCCACCTCGTCGCACTCGTCGGCCCCACGGCGTCGGGCAAGACCGCCGTCGCGCTCGCCCTCGCGCGGCGGCTGCCGCTCGAGGTGATCTCGGCCGACTCGCGGCAGGTGCGCGCCGCCATGCGCATCGGCACCGCCGCGCCCTCCGCCGAGGAGCTCGCCGCTGTGCCGCACCATCTCGTCGCGATCGTCGCGCCCGACGCGCCGTGGTCGCTCGCGGACTGGCTCGCCGCCGCGCGCGCCGCGATCGCCGAGGTGTGGGCGCGCGGGCGGCTGCCGCTCGTCGTCGGCGGCACGGGCCAGTACGTGTGGGCGCTCCTCGAGGGTTGGGACGTGCCCGCCGTCGAGGCCGACTGGGGCGCGCGCGCCACCCTCGAGGGCTACGCCGCGGAGCACGGCGCCCCCGCGCTGCACGCGCGCCTGGCGGCGCGCGACCCCGCCTCAGCGGCGCGCATCGACCCCGCGAACGTGCGGCGCGTCGTGCGCGCCATCGAGATCGTCGAGGCCACGGGCGCGCCCGTGCCCCCGCTTGCGCCGCGCGACCCCGGGTTCACCTCGGCGGTGGTCGGGCTGCGCTGGCCCCGCGCCGAGAGCCACCGTCGCGCGGACGCGCGCGTCGCGGCGATGTTCGCCGGTGGGCTGATCGAGGAGACGCGCGCCCTCGTCGCCGCCCGCGGGCGCGGCTACCCCGCGCTCGACTCGATCGGCTACAGCGAGGCGCTGGCGGTGATCGACGGGACGCTCACCGTCGAACAGGCGATCGCCCGCACGCGCACGGAGACGCACCGGCTGATCCGCATGCAGGCCAACTGGTTCCGCACGGACGATCCGCGCATCGCCTGGGTGGATGGGGCGGATATGGAGGCCGCCGTGGCCGCGCTTGAGGCGGCGGCCCGACCGCCCCTACCATAGGCGGTCACGAGTGGCCCTCATCAGCGAGGCACGTATGGGATCCTTGGCGTTCTGGAAGATGCACGGCGCCGGCAACGACTTCGTCGTTGCCGAGAGCGACGCGCTCGACGTCACCGACGCCGAGTGGGGCGCGCTCGCCGTCCAGGTGTGCGACCGCCACCAGGGCGTCGGCGCCGACGGGCTGATCCTCGTCATGCCCTCCACGGTGGCCGACCGGCGCATGCGCATCTTCAACGCAGACGGCTCCGACGGCGTGATGTGCGTCAACGGCATCCGCTGCTTCACGAAGTACGCCCTCGACCGCGGCCTCGTCGCGGCGCCCGATGGGCACATGACCGTCGAGACCGGCCCCGGCGTCGTGCCCGTGCTCGCCACGCGCGGCGCGGACGGCGCCGTCGAGCGCGTGCGCGTCACCGTCGGCGTCCCCGCGCTCGACCCGGCCGCGTCGGGCGTCTCCGTCGAGCAGGCCGCGCCCGTCCTCGACCTTCCGGTGACGACGAGTGACGCAGCCGGCCCGTCGACGCAGCGCGTGGCGATCGTTTCGATGGGCAACCCGCATGCCGTCCAGTTCATCGACGGCTGGCCGGCCGCCTACCCGCTCGCGCGCGTCGGGCCGCTGATGGAGCATCACCCGCTGTTCGCGCAGCGCACCAACTTCGAGGTCGTCCACGTCGTCGACCGTGCGCACCTCGACATGCGCGTGTGGGAGCGCGGCGTCGGCGAGACGCAGGCGTGCGGCTCCGGCGCGTGCGCCGCGGCCGTCGCCGCGCGCCTGCGCGGCGAGGTGGACGCCCGCGTGGACGTGCGCGTCCCGGGCGGGACGCTCCAGATCGAGTGGGACGGCGAGGGCCCGGTCGTGCTTACCGGGCCGGTCGTCCGCGTGTTCGCATCCGTGTACGAGGGGTGGCAACGATGACCCAGGAACGCCGTGTGATCGAGGCGCCGTCGCCGTTCGTGCTGCGCAACATGCCGCTGCGCCCGCGCGCGTGGCAGACGCTGGTGGACATCCCCGACGCGCTGCACGTCTCCAACGACGACGGCGAGATCATCCTCGTGCCGGAGCGCGGCCAGCTGCGGCTGTACTGGGCCTTCCTCGACCAGGAGGCGATGCGCGCCTCGTTCCCCGAGATGTTCGAGGCGGTGCGCACCGACATCACCGCCGACCGCGCCGAATACGTGGCGATGGACATCTCCGGCCTGCCCGACCGCGAGTGGCTCAACCCGTTGCTCACCGATGCCGACTTCAAGTTCTTCGCGGAGTGGATGGAGATGGTGCACCCCGGCCTGGACCCGGCCGTCGTGCCGGAGTTCCCCGCCGGCGTGCGCATGCGCCGCGCGCAGGACGCCGACATCGAGCGTATGCGCGCGATCTGGCTCGACGCCTACGGCGCCCTCGGCGACGGCGAGCGCACGATCGACGCGCTCGTCGAGGAGGCGGAGTGGGCGGGCGTGCTCGAGGCGGGCGGCGCGATCGTCGGCCTCGCGCTGAACGGCGCCGTCGTGCGCGGCGAGGGGCAGATCCTCACCGCGGCGGTCGCGCCGGAGCACTGGGGCCATCGCTACGGCAAGCTCATCGTCGCCGCCGCCGCGTACCAGCTCGCCTCGCGCGAGGCGCTCCACGCGTCGATCCGCGTGCGCCCGGACATCACGCAGAGCCTGCGAATGTGCGCGGAGCTCGGCTTCCGGCACGCGCGCGCGGGCCTCGAGTACCGCCGCGACGTCGATGAGGCGGCGATCGCCGCCGCGCGCACGGCGCGTCGCGTCGCCGGCGTGAAGGCGCGCTTCGGCAACTGGCGCTAGGGGGGCTCGTGAAGCTCGCGCGCCTACCGCGCGCGTTCCGCCGGGGTGTGGGGGGCGCAGCCTCCCACGATCTCTTCTGACTCCCCTCTCCCGCTCCGCGGGAGAGGGGCCGGGGGTGAGGGTTCTGCCTTCCCGCGTCCGCGAAAGGACGTACTCGTGAAGCTCGCGCGCCGCGTGGAGCAACTGCCGCCGTACCTCTTCGCGCGCATCTCCGAGCTGATCGCGACGAAGCGCGCCGCCGGCGTCGACGTCATCTCGCTCGGTATCGGCGACCCGGACATCCCCACGCCGCCCCACCTGATCGAGGTGCTCCAGCGCGCCGCTGAGAAGCCCGCGAACCACCGCTACCCGGAGTCGGATGGCCTCCCCGAGCTGCGCCAGGCGATCGCACGCTGGTACGCGAAGCGGCACGGCGTCACGCTCGACCCGAACCGCGAGATCGTCCCGCTGATCGGCTCGAAGGAGGGCATCGGCCACCTCCCGCTCTGCCTGATCGACCCCGGCGACGTGGCGCTGATGACCGACCCCGGCTACCCCGTCTACGAGATCGGCACGATGTTCGCCGGCGGCGAGTCCGTGAAGCTCCCGCTGCGCGAGGAGGATGGCTGGCTGCCGCGCCTCGACGACATCCCCGTCGAGGTCGCGCGCCGCGCGAAGGTGCTGTGGCTCAACTACCCGAACAACCCTACGGGCGCCGTCGCCGACCGCGCGTTCTTCGCGCACGCGGTGGCGTGGGCGCGCGAGCACGACGTGCTGATCGCGCACGACCTCGCCTACGCGGACGTGGTGTACGACGGCTACGAGCCGTCGAGCATCCTCGAGGTCGACGGTGCGAAGGACGTGGCCATCGAGTTCAACTCGCTGTCGAAGGCGTTCAACATGACGGGGTGGCGCGTCGGCATGGCGGTCGGCAACGCGACGGTGATCAACGCGCTCACGCGCGTGAAGACGAACCTCGACAGCGGCATCCCGCAGGCGATCCAGGAGATGGCGATCGCCGCCCTCGACGACCCGCGCGACGCGATCGCGCAGCACAACGCGATCTACACGCGGCGGCGCGACCGCGTCGTCGCGGTGCTGCGCGAGCTGGGCCTGCGCCTCGACCCGCCGAAGGCGTCGCTGTACGTGTGGGCGCGCCTGCCCGCGGCGGAGCGCTCGAGCGCCGAGTTCGCCGCGCGGCTGATCGACGCCACCGGCGTCGTCGTCACCCCCGGCGTCTCCTACGGCCCCTCCGGAGAGGGCTACATCCGCATCTCGCTCACCGTCCCGGACGACCGCCTGGAGGAGGCGCTGCGCCGCCTCTCCGCCTTCGCGCGCGGGGAGACCGTGCTATAGCACAGAGGTTGGCGTCGCGGTGCTTGCGGGGGCGGCCCATCCCCCTGCCCCCTTCCCGGCGCGGGAAGGGGGTTCAGAAGAACAGAAGTGAATGCGAGGGGCGCAGCCCCCTCGCGCTCCCGGCGGAGGCGTGCGCCGCAGGCGCACGCCGTAGCGAGCGTGCATCGCGCATGCCTCGCGGAACCGGACGCAGGGGCACGTGGGCGCAACCACACCTCGGGTTCTCACTCCCCTCTCCGCGCAGCCGGAGAGGGGCCGGGGGTGAGGCTTCCGCCCCCGCGCGCAGGGAAGACCGTCCTCGAGCGCGTACACTGAAAGGGCAGCCATCGAGGAGCGCTCTCCGAGGAGCACCGTATCGCCCGCAACTTCGCCCGTACCGCTGATCGCGGCTCCACCGGCAAGCCCGATCGCATCCCCCAGCCCGATGGCTCGCCCAACGGCGACATCCCCGTCAAGCACAGCGAGCGCGGCGCGCACCGCACCGCCCCGCGGCAGGAGCGCGCGTACCTCGTCGGCGTCGACCAGGGGACGCGCCACGGCGGCATGTCCGCCGAGGAGTCGCTGCTGGAGCTGGGGCGCCTCGTGCGCACCGCCGGCGGATACATCGTCGGCAGCACCGCGCAGCGCCGCATGCATCTCGACCCCGCGACGTACATCGGCTCCGGCAAGGTCGAGGAGATCGTCGCGTCGCGCGAGGAGGCGGACTACTCGACCGTGGTGTTCGATGACGCGCTCTCGCCCACGCAGCAGTTCAACCTCGAAAAGGCGCTGGGCGTGAAGGTGCTGGACCGCAGCGCGCTCATCCTCGACATCTTCGCCAGCCGCGCGCGCACGCGGGAGGCGTCGCTGCAGGTGGAGCTGGCGCAGCACGAGTACCTCATGCCGCGCCTGCGCGGCCAGTGGGAGCACCTCGACCGGCTCGATGGGGCGATCGGATCGCGCGGTCCCGGCGAGACGCAGCTGGAGACAGACCGCCGGCTGATCGGAGCGCGCATCGTGCGGCTCAAGAAGCAGATCAAGCAGGTGTCGCAGCAGCGCGCCCTCCAGCGCTCGCGCCGGCAGCGACAGGGGCTGCCGGTCGTGGCGCTGGTCGGCTACACCAACGCCGGGAAGTCCTCGTTGATGCGCGCGCTCTCCGGCGCGGACGTACTGGCCGCCGACGCCGTGTTCGCCACGCTCGACCCGGTGACGCGCCGCGTCGGATCGGGCGACGCCGAGGCCTTCCTGCTCACCGACACCGTGGGCTTCATGCAGAAGCTCCCCACGCAACTGCTCTCCGCGTTCCGCGCCACCCTCGAGGAGCTGCACACCGCGGACCTGCTGCTGCACGTGATCGACGGCACCGCGAGCGCCGTCGAGGCGCAGCGCGTGACGGTCGAGGAGACGCTGGCGGGGCTTGGCCTCGGCGACACGCCGGTGCTCGCGGTGGTGAACAAGATCGACGGCATGGTGCTGGACGGGCGCTCGGTGGAGCGCGAGGCCGACCTCGACGCGCTGGCGGCGCTCAACCCGCTCGAGTTGCCGGGTGAGGTGCGCTACACCTCCGCGACGACGGGCCTCGGCATCGACGCGCTGCGGCGCCGCCTGCTGTACGAGTTCTTCGGCGCGACGACCGCGTCGACCGCCACGCTCGCCAGCTCATAGCGCTCATAGCGCTCAGACGCGGTCAGCACCCAGCGGCTTGCAGATCGCCTGCGCGTCGCTGATCGCGAGGAGCGTGCCGCTGCGAGCGGCGCGCTCTCTGCCCGGCTCACCGGGTGGCACGCTGGGCGGTACTCCGGGTAGCTCTGCGGGGCTCGTCCGCCGCGGCGCGGCGTCGAGGGCTGACCTAGACGCCGGCGGCCGTCGTGATCAGGTAGCTCGTCTTGCCGCCGCTGGTGACTGGCGAGGTCAGCATCACCGACTCCGACGGGAACGTCTGGCTGCTCGAGCGCGGCGCTAGGCTCCCCACCTTGTACCCGAGGCCCGCGTCCGCGGTCTCGAAGCGCATGTTCCTACCGGCCTGGACGATCATGCCCTCCGCGATCAGGGCGTGGTGCGTGGGGTCTCCGAATACTGCCGGCACTGCTCGCTCTGCTGTCATCGAGGTTCCTCTCCCGCCGCCGGCGAGCCGAGGGTACTCCCGGCTTCGCGCTCGCAGATGATAGCGATGTGCGCGCCCTGCAGACGAGTGAGCGCCACCGTCCGTACGGGGCCGCCGGTCGCACCCGCCAGCTGGCGGTTCAGCCGCGCCTCGAGGGCGTTCGTGTCCACCGGGGAGGCGCGCCGCATCACCTCCACGCGGCCCGCGCCGAGGCGTACGAGGGCGTCCCGCAGCCGCCGCTCCGAGAACGGCAGCCAGGCGTCGATGCGGAAGCGCCGCGCGAACGGGGAGGTGACGGCCGCGTCGCCCGTGAGGTAGGCCGTGCGCTCGTCGAGGCGGCCCCCGCGGAGCAGCGGCGCCACCGCATCGACGAGCGACGCGCGCCCGACGCCCGGGTCGAGGTCGTAGAGGTACGCCGCGGGATCGCGCAGCGGCGTCGCGCCGGTGTCGGGCTCGCCCGCGACCGTCGCCACCTCGCCGCCCACCTCGCCGCCCACCGTGCCGCCTGTCGCGAGCACGGTCGCGCGGCGCGGCGCGGTGACGGCCTCGCCCAGCCAGATCACGGCCTCGACGAGCGTGCCGTCGAGGCTGACGAACTCGACCTCGGCGCCCGCGGGCGCCGCCGCGAGGTCGAGGCCGGGCGCGGCCTTGACCCCCGCGCGGGGAACGCTGGCTGCCACGCGCAACGCCACGGAGAGCGGTGGCGACCACGTCTCGGGGTCGCGCAGGCGGCCACCCGCATCGCGGCGCGCGGGGTCGAGCCAGATCGCGTCGACGCCGGCCTCGTGCGCGTCGAACGTACCGGCGTCGGCGAGCCGCGTCTCGACGCGGCCCTCGAGGCCGCGCGCGGCGGCGTTCGCCTCTACCATCGCCAGTCGCGCGGCGTCGAGGTCGATCGCGAGCACGGGAGCGTGCGCCGCGAGCGCGAGCGCGTCGCCGCCGCCGCCGCAGCCGAGGTCGGCGATCCGCCGCGCGCCGGCGAAGCGCCGCGCCGTGTGCCGCGCCACGGCCTCCGCGCTGGCCTGCTCCGCCGCCTCGCGGTCGAAGCACAGGCGCGCGGCGTCGGGGAACTTCGCGGCGGCGGCGCGCCGCCCCTCCAGCAGCGCGAGCACCGCGCGCGCCTGCTCCGGCGCGACCGCGCGCCGCAGCCGGTCGTGCGCGGCGAGTTCGGTCGTCCCGGCGTCGAGCCACGCCGCGGCGCGCGCAATGGCGGCCGCGCCGGCCTCGGAGCGCAGCCAGGCGATGTCCGCGGCGTCCACGGGGAGGCCGGCTAGCGGGGCGTGCGGAGCGCCGTCGTCTCCGGCGCGGTGAGCCACGGCCGCCCGCGGAAGCGCTCCGCCATCACCTCGGCGACCTCGGCGAGCGCCTGCTCGCGGCTGCCGAGGATGCGCCGCGCGGCCGCCGCGTCGCCGCCGAGGGCGGGCATGAGGTCGTCCAGCCACGGCCCGATGCGCTTCCCGATGCGCGTGCCGCGCGCGGCGACCGACAGCAGCTCGGCCGGTGGATACGCGCCCTCGTCCATCACGCACGCGATCCGGCCGAGCGCCGCGGCGACCTCGCCCGCCGCGATCAGCGCGTCGGTGGGCCGCTCGCCCGCCAGCACGTCGAGGGCGCGCGCCGAGGCGTGCGCGGAGGCCCACAGCGTGCGCAGGATCCGCTCCGGCCCGTCCTCCGGGAGCATCCCCGCGCGCACCGCGAACTGCTCCGTGCGGCGCAGCCGGTCGGCGACCGCCTCGACGTGCCGCCACTGCCAGCGCGCCTCCAGCGCGCGTGGCGTCGTCGCGCCCAGCAGCCGCTCGACGGCGACGTCGGTCGTGATGGTGAGCGCGATCGCCGGGGTGGCAGCGGTCGCGCGGTGGCGCTGGAGCATCGCCTCATCGAGGGTGAGCGCGCGGTACTCGTTCGGCAACGCGCGCGCGGTGACCACGTCGACCACGAGCCACAGCGTGAGCGCCGGCGGGGCGGCGTCGACGCCGCTCGCCGGCGACGTCACGACGAGCGTGACGCGCTCGTCGAGGCCGGCCCACGGCGCGGCGGCGAGCAGCTCGCGCCCCCACGCGCGCGCGCGGTCGCGCGCGGTCGCCGCCTGCTCGGAGACGCTGGTCATCGCGGCGCCTCGTGCACGGTCTGGCCTTCGCGAATGGTCTGGGTCGTATGCGTGACGCGCTCGGTCAGCTCGTCGGAGCCCTCGAGGTCGCCGCGCAGCGCGTCGAGGAGCGCGGCCATGCCGCCCATCGCAACGAACCACTGCATCGCCTGCACCAGCGCGAGCAGCGTGCGGCGCGGGTGCTGCCGATGGCGCAGATACCCCCACGCGAGGCCCGCTGCGGCAGCGCCGAAGGCGAGGCGCGCGCTCTGGGGGCCGCCGATCAGGTTCATCGCTGCCCCACTCCGATCGCGGCTCGCGTCGCGCATTGCCGCCGACGGTCCGTGACCATGCTACCAACGCCCTCCGGCCTGGGCGACCTCGAGGTGCGATGCCGGGCACCCACCCCCTGCCCCCTCCATGCGTGGGAGGAGGTTCTCAACAAGAGAAGAGATCGCCCATCCCCCAACCCCCTTCCCTCCGGGAAGGGGGCTCAGACCTCGACGCTTCGCGCGAGGCGCGGAACGGGAGCACCCGACGTTCGCGCGGGTCGTGGATTCGAGCGCGGCACGGCTCCCTTCGCTCCGGCGTGCGCCTGCCGCGCACGCCTCCGCCGGGAGCGCGAGGGGCGCAGCCCCCTCGCATCACTTCTGGTTTCTGAACCCCCTCCCGCGCCGGGAGGGGGCAGGGGGTGGGCCGCCCCGCGCAACTACCTCGAGGGTCGCCCGCGCGGCGACGCGGGCTGGCGGGGCTCGTCCGAGCAGGCCTCGCCGCTACACTGGCCCTCGTGGCTGGACTCTTCGCAGGATGGCGGTTCGCGCTCCAGCGCCTGCGCGCGGGCTGGCGGCTCATGCTCGTCGCCGCCGTCGGCGTCCTCGTCGCCGCGACGCTGCTCGCCGCCGTGCCGATCTACGCCGGCGCGATGACCGACCTCGGATTGCGCTTCCGGCTCACGAGGAGTCTCGCCGCGGCCGGCGACACCTTCGCCGCGATCACCGTCGACCGCCTGCTGCTCGGCAGCCCCGCCGACCGCGCGCGGCGCGAGGCGCTCGATGTCGTCGCGGCGGCGCGCGTTGGCTGGCTCGGCGAGGTGCTCGTCGAGGAGCGCTCGCGCCGCCTCGAACTCTCGTTTCCTGCGCACACCGCGGGCGCGCCCGCGACGCCCGTGGCCGTCCCCGCGCGCGCCGGTACCGCGACGGGCGGTGACCCGCTGCGCCAGCCGTGGGGTGCGTTCCTCTACACGCTCTCCGACTTCGCCCCGCACGTCGATGTCGTCGAGGGCCGGCTGCCGGGGCCCGCGAGCGCCGGCGCCGAGGCGGTGCTGCCCGACGGCTTCCAGCGCCACGCGAAGGCCGGCGACGTGATCCGCCTCGGCGGGCCGGGGTTCGACGACTGCGTGCACGTGCCGGCGTCGCAGGACGAGCGCACCGCCGTCGACGAGGTCGCCTGCCGCCCCTCGACGTTTGTCGGCACGAGCGCGACCGCGACGATCGTCGGTTTCGTGCGCCCGCACGACGCCGCGGACGCGCGCTGGCGCGCGTTCGCCGGCGGCTGGCGGGTGCCGGACGAGCCGCTGCTGCCGCGCGGCGGCGGCACGCCGGCCGCGAACGCGCGCGCGGCGGCCGGCGAGGGCGCGATGCCGCTGATCACGACGCGTGAGCAGTTCTTCGGCGCGTTCGGGCGGCGGCTGCCCGAGCTCGCCTCCTGGCATCGCACCGGCGTGATCGTGGACGGCGCGACGATCAGCGTCCACGACGTCGGCCGCGCGATCGACTCCATGCGCGCGTGGCAGCAGGACGTGAGCGAGCGCCTCGGGCTCTTCGGCCAGCCGAGCCTCGTCGCCGCCGAGGTGCTGCAACGCTTCCGCAACGAGCAGACGTTCTCGCAGGTGCCGCTGCTGCTGATCCTGCTCCAGGTCGTCGGCATCGTGCTCTACTACGTCGTGGTGGTGATGGCGACGCTGCTCGACCGCCAGGCCGAGGAGATCGGGGTGCTGCGGAGCCGCGGCGCCTCGACGGCGCAACTCGTCGGCGTGCACATCGTCGAGGCGCTCGTGCTCGCGGTGCCGGCCGCCGCCGTCGCGCCCTTCCTCGCGTCGCGCATCGTGTCGCTGCTCGGACGCACGCCCGGCTTCCAGACGATCACCGGGGGCGCGCCGCTGCGCGCCCCCGTCACGCCCGAGGCCGTCCTGCTCGGCGTCGCCGGCGCGCTGCTCGCGTTCCTCGCGATCCTGCTGCCGGCGTTCCTCGCCGCGCGCCGCGGGATCATCGACGTGCGGCGCGCCGAGGCACGGCCGTCGCAGGGCGGCATCGTGCAGCGCTACTACCTCGACTTCGGCTTCGTGGCGTTCGCGGGGTTCCTGCTGTGGCAGCTGGACCAGCGCGGCAGCGTGTTCGACCCCGGCTCGGTGGGGGGCTGGTCGAGCGACCCCGTACTGCTGCTGTCGCCGCTGGTGATCACCCTCGCCGTGGCGCTGATGGTGCTGCGGTTCTATCCGCCGATGATGCGCGCCGCAACGCGCGTCCTGCTCGCGCTGCGCGGAGCGACGATCGCGATCGGCCTCGCGCGCGCAAGCCGCTCGCCGGCGGCGTACGCGCGGCTGATGCTGCTGCTGGTGATGGCCGTCGCCGTCGGCACGTTCGCGACCTCGTACGGGCCGACCGTCGGGCGCTCCCTCGACGAGCGCGTGCGCTACGCCACCGGCGTCGACGCGCGCATCACGCTCGCGAAGAACGACCGCCTGGCGGAGCAGCGCGGCGTCGAGGCCGTGCGCGCCCTCGATGGCGTCGCGGACGCGGCGCTGGTGCATCGCGGCGTGCTGCGCGCGCCCAGCGGCGCGCAGGCGGTGCTGCTGTCGGTCGACCCCGCGCGCGCCGCGACGATGCTGTGGTCGCGCGCCGACTTCGCCGCGCAGCCGCTGCCCGAGCTCCTGCGGCTGCTGGAGAGCGACGTGCCGCCGGGCGGGGGCTTGCTCCTTCCGGACGACGCGGTGGCGCTGCGTGTGGAGCTGCGCAGCCCCAACATCGCGCGCGCGTTCATGCAGGCGCGCCTGCGCGACGGCCAGGGCGAGTTCTGGGACGCCACGATCGCGGTGCCGGAGCGGGCCGGCACCGGCTGGACGCGCGGCACCGCCGCGCTCCCCCCGCAGGCGCCGCGCCCGCTGACCTTCGTGGGTTTCCGCGCCAGCGACCGCGCCGGCCAGAACCTCCGCGTGGAGGGCGCGCTGCATATCGACGACCTCGTCGCGACGGGGCCGCGCGGCGACGCGCTCCTCGAGGACTTCGAGGGCGCGTTCGCGTGGACGATGTACGGCGCCCCCAGCCGGGAGGAAACATTCAAGCCCATCGACGCGAAGGACGCGCCGTCGGGCGCGCGCTTCGCCGAGTGGAAGTGGGCGCAGTCGACGACGACGGGCCAGCGTCTGCTCGCGCTCGCCGACCCGGCGGTGCCGGTGTCGGCGCTGATGAACGCGTCGGCGCTCGCGGTCTTCGACACGAAGGCGGGCGGCATCGCGACCTCGACGTTGAACGGGCTGAACGTGCCGTTCCTCGTGCGCGCGCAGGTCGTGCTGTTCCCGACGCTCGATGCCGGGTCGCCGTTCGTGGTGGTGAGCGACGCACAACTGCAATCGATCGCCGGTGCTGTCGACGCGAAGCCGCTGCGTATCCCCAACGAGCTCTGGCTGCGCTTCCACGCGGACACGCCGCTGGCCGCGCAGCAGGCGACCCTGCGCGGCCTCGCCTCGCCGGCGTCGCCGCTGCCGACCGAGGGCGCGGGGCTGCACCGCGCCGCGCTGCTCGAGGAGGGCGGCGCGGACCCGACGTTGCAGATCTCGGGGAGCGGCATCCTCACGGTGGCGTTCGTCGCGGTGCTCGGGCTCTCGGCGCTCGGGTTCGCCGTCACGCTCGCCCTCGGCGCGCGCGCGCGCACCGTCGAGTTCGCCGTGCTGCGCGCGGTGGGCACGTCGGGGCGGCAGATCCTGCGCGGGCTGCTGATCGAGTGGAGCGTGGTGCTCGTCCTCGGCGCGGCGATCGGCGTCGCGGTGGGGCGGCAGGTCGCGCAACTCATGCTGCGCTTCCTCGACGTGACCGCGCAGGGTCAGCGCGTGCTGCCGCCGTTCATCGTGCAGACGGACTGGCGGATGCTCGCCCTCGGCGTCGGGCTGCTCACGCTCACCGTGGTCGTGACGCTGGCGGCCGCGTGGGTCGCCGCGATGCGCCGCGCCACCGCGGCCGAGCTGCGCCTGACGCGCTGACGCTCGCGCGTCGAGGACACATCGCGCGGGGCGTCGAGGACTGAGCGGGCGGCCCACCCCCTGCCCCCTCCCTGCGCGGGAGGGGGTGCAGGAATCGGACGGGATGCGAGGGGCTGCGCTCCTCGCGCTCCCGGCGGAGGCGCGCGCTGCGGCGCGCGCCGGAGCGCAAGGGATGCACACTCCATCCGGACCATCGCCCACGCAGTGGGAGAGGGCAGGGTGAGGGCCTGCGCCTCGCGGGGAAGGGCAGAACCCTCACCCCCGACCCCTCTCCCGCTTCGCAGGAGAGGGGAGTCAGAAGGCAGAATGTGATGCGAGGGGGCTGCGCCCCTCGCGCTCCCGGCGGGGGCGTGCGCTGCGGCGCGCGCCGCAGCGGAAGGGATGCACGCCCATCAAAACCCTCGCCCACGCAGTGGGAGAGGGCAGGGTGAGGGCGCACCACGTCGCGCGTTTCCGCCTCGCGGGGAAGGGCAGAACCCTCACCCCCGGCCCCTCTCCCGCTTCGCAGGAGAGGGGAGTCAGAAGGCAGAACGTGAT
The DNA here is from genome assembly GCA_009692765.1 of Dehalococcoidia bacterium. Taxonomy (GTDB): domain Bacteria; phylum Chloroflexota; class Dehalococcoidia; order UBA2979; family UBA2979; genus SHYQ01. Next base: position 20,776 of record SHYQ01000018.1, read on the forward strand.
GCGAGGGGGCTGCGCCCCTCGCGCTCCCGGCGGAACGCGCGCAACCGGCGCGCTTCTGGATCCCTCGCGCGGAGCGTCGAGGTCTGGAACCCCCCTTCCCGGAGGGAAGGGGGGTTGGGGGGATGGGAGAATCCCCTTCTCTTTCTGAACCCCTTTCCCGCGTAGGGAAGGGGGCAGGGGGATGGGCGGCCCCACGTCGCGCGTTTCGCCCCGCGGGAAACTCGCCGGCAGGCACGCCGCGCGCCAAGAACAGGGCCGTGGGGGCGCAGCCCCCACAAGAAGAAAAGATTGAACCCCCTTCCCGCATCGGGAAGGGGGCAGGGGGATGGGCCGCCCCGCGCCAACTCCTCGAGGCAGCGCGGCGCAGCGGTCGCTTCTGCGGACGCTGGTTAGCGCGCCGCCGCGCCCGGCGCCGCCGCGGGCGGTACGGCGCCGCGGTTCGCACCCTCGTGCAGATCGAACGGCAGCCGCAGCACGCCCAGCGGCGCGCCCGCGCCGTCGAGGCGCACCTGCACCGCATCGCCCGCGCGCAGCGGCGTCGCGGCCCGCTCGATGCGGAACAGCCGCGTCGAGTTGGTCGTGCGCGCGGCCATCGTCGCGCCGTCGCCGGTGACCTCGAAGCGCCCGCCCTCGGTCGCGCTCATCTGGCCCGTGCGCACGACGCTGCCGCCGAGGGCGGTCGGCCCATCGAAGCCGGTGAACCCGCCGGCGGAGCGCAGCGGCTCGATGCCGCCGGGCGCGGTGGCCGGGTCGGCGATCACCACCTCGAGCAGGCCCGGCGCATTCGCGCGCTGCGCCAGCGCGACCCCGGCCGCGAGGCCGCCCACCGGCGCGAGCAGCGCGGCCGCGAGCGCGAGCGCCGACGCGAGGCGCGCCGGGAGCCGCGGCACGTTCATCGCGCGCCCTCGACCGCGACGATGCCGGTGAGCGTGAGGCCGTACTGCGTCTGCTCCACGCCGACGTTCACGCGCGCGCCCGCGGGGAGGCCGCCTGGCGCGCGCCGCAGCTCGTCGAGGGCGACCGAGGCGGGGAGCGTGACGCTCACGGGCCCAGCGGGCGTCGCGAGCGTGAGCCGGCCGCCGTCCAGGGCGCTCACGGTGCCCGCGATCACGCGCGGGCCGCTGGCGGCGCCCGTCTCCGGGGGACGATCGACGCGCACCGACACGACGTCGGGGGCGGGGTCGTGATGGTAGACATAACCAGCGGCGGTGCCCGCGATGAACAGCCCCGCCAGCAGCGCGGCCGACCCGCCGCGCGCGACCGCCGCGCGCAGCCGCGCCATGTTCCGCGCCATGTTCGAGGAGGGCGGGGCGCTGACCATCCGCGCTACTCGCCCAGCAACGTGTCGTAGCCGAGCGCGCGGATCTCTTCGACGTACTCGCTGCGCCAGCCGGCGCTGGGGATGCGGCGCTTCCGCTCGCGGAACTCGTGGTGGTAGCGCAGGTACTCTTCCTCGAGGCGGTGGCGCCACTGCGTCTCCTCGCGGAAGACGTCCGGGTCGATCTCCTCGAGCGGGGCGTCGAGGTCCTCCGCGCTCAGTTCGTAGTCGTCGCGCCAGTACTCGGCGATGTAGTCCAGCGACTCCTCGAGGTCGCGACGGCAGTCGAGCATGTACGTCTCGATCGCCTCGCCCGCGCCGACCGGCGATCCGGCCAACCCCTCGAGTTTCGCGCAGCCCTCGCAGAGCGTGATCAACTTGCGCGCGTCGCACTCGTCGCCACGCGGGCAGTTGCGGTGCCGCGGCGCGAACTTGTTCAGCGACGGCTTCCGCGAATAGCCGATGATCAACTCGCCCTCATCGCGCGCGCAGCGCGGGCACGTCAGCACGTCGCCGAAGATCTGGTTGACGGTGTCTTCCCAGTTGATCTGCATCGCTGACTCCTCCGCTCCCTGATCCTACGAGTCCCGCGAGGCCTGTCAACGCGCCTCGCGCCCTCGGGCGGTGCGCGGTCATGCGAGGCTGCGCGTGTAGCCGCCGGACTGCCCGGGCATCTCCTGCACGTCGATAGCGACCCGCGCGATGTTGCCGTGCCCTCCGGCGCGCAGCGCGTCCTCCACGCGCCCCGCGAGCCACTCCGCGAGGAGTTCCGCGGTGGTGTTCGCGATCGGTAGCGCCACTACGTCGGCGGCGGGGAAGCGGTACTCGCGCGCTCCGAAGCGCACGTCCCACCCGTCCGCGTCGGCGCGCACGTCCAGCAGCGGCGAGCGCGTCTGGAGCAGGAAGTGGTGGTCCAGCACCTCGCACGCCTCGCGCATGTAGCGCTTGAGTAGCGAGAAGTCGATCACCCAGCCGTCGGGCGTGAGCGTCCCGTCGACGCGGCAGCGCACGAGGTAGTTGTGCCCGTGCAGCGGCTCCAGGTCGCCGCCCAGCGTCGCCATGTGCGCGGCGGCGAAGCGCAGGCGCACGCCCTGCACGGAGACGCGGCGGGTGACATTCCTGGCGGGGCGATCCTCGGTCATCGGGCCTCCTCGATCGCGTCGATCGCGTCGATCACGCGAGTGGCGCGAACCCCAGTCGCGAACCCCGCCGGCAGAGCGCGAGGCGGCCACGTGGCCGCCTCGCGCTCTGCCGGC
>SHYQ01000019.1 GCA_009692765.1 Dehalococcoidia bacterium
GCATGCGCGGTGGGCGCACGCCGGAGCGGAACGTGGTGCGCCCTCACCCCCGGCCCCTTTCCCGCTCGACGCGGGCGAGGGGAGACGGAACGCGTCGCCTCAGAACCCTCGCCGACGTCAAGTGGGAGAGGGCAGGGTGTGGGCGCACCCGTTGCTCGCGTCGGCGTCGCCTCGGAGCAGGACGCTCCGAGGCGCGCCTGCCGCGCGCCGTTACGCGCCGCCTCGCGCAGAGCAGCGCCCGCGTGCCTCCGAGGCGCGCCTGCCGCGCGCCGTTCCGCCGGGAGCGCGAGGGGCGCAGCCCCCTCGCATCCCCTTCTGCTTCTGACTCCCCTCGCCCGCGGAGCGGGAGAGGGGCCGGGGGTGAGGGTTCCGCGCCTCCCGCGCAGGGAGGGGGCAGGGGGTCGGCCGCCCTGCGCAAGCACCTCCGCGCCATCGAGGGCTAGCGCGGCAGCTCGCTCTTCGTCAGCTCGAAGACGAGGTCACCGTTGTCCCAGCGCACGATCTGGTGCGGCGCGTCGACGTTGACCCACGCGGTGCGCACGGCGCGCCCGCTGCGCAGGATCACGCGCCACGTCGAGAACGTACCCGCCGGTACCGTCATCGGCTCACGTCGAGGCACGCGCAGGCTGACGGTCTGTTGGCCTGGCTCGTGCGGATCGGCGGCGACGTAGGAGCGTGCGTAGCCCTCCGCGAACGCGAGCGCGCGCCACGCCCACAGCGACGCCTCGTTGTCGGAGGCGTGCGCGCGCAGCACGATGGTGCGCTCGATGGCGGCGGAGCCGTCGCGCTCGCGTTGCGTGGTGAGGCGCGTGACGCCGTCGAGGTCGGCGTAGCGCCACGCCGTGCGCTCGGCGCGCAGCGCGCCGGCGGCGTCGCGTCGCTGCGTCTCGCGGCGTCCCGCCCGGGGGCGCAGCGTCGAGGCGTCGACCGTCAGCACGATCGTGTCGCTGGTCGCCGCCCCCCCGGCGGCCGGGTTCGCCTCGACGTAGCGCTGCTCCAGCACGAGGCCGTCGCCGTCGCGCGTCGTGGTCAGCACGCCCTGCCCGACGACGTTGCCGCGGCCGTCGCTGACGGCGTAGTCGTACCGCTCGCCCGGCACCCACGGCCGCGCCTCGATGGTGTCCGAGGTCGTCTCGCGCGGCGGGGCCGCGACGTTGCAGCCCGCCAGCGTCGGGGCCAGGAGAGCGACAAGGCCCAGGAGCGCGATCCGGCCCGCGATGCCTCGGACGGCGGGGGTGTGCTTGGAGGCCCCCTTCCCGCGAGGGAAGAGGGTTGGGGGATGGGACAAATCCCTTTCTGAACCCCCTCCCGCGTACGGAGGGGGCAGAGGGCGAGCCGCCCCCCGAAGGGCGTCGATCGTCACGACTTCGCGGGCGTCGAGGCCGGCATCGCGGCGAGGACGGCGCGCACGCGCTCGACGGCGGCGTCGATGTCGGCGCGCGAGACGTCGAGGTGGCAAACCATGCGCACGCGCTGCGGCGAGGTTCCCGTGCAGAGCACGCCCTCCGCGGCGAGCCGCGCGCGGAAGTCCGCGCCGTCCACGCCCTCGACGGTGAAGAACACCATGTTCGAGCCGACGCCCGCCGGGTCCATCACGATGTGCGGCAGCGCGCCGAGGCCCTCCGCCAGACGGCGCGCGTTCGCATGGTCATCCGCGAGCCGCTCGAGGTTGTGCTGGAGCGCCCACAGCGCGGCCGAGGCAACGATCCCGGCCTGCCGCATGGAGCCGCCGACCATGCGGCGCATCATGCGCGCGCGGTCGATGAACTCCGTCGAGCCGGTGAGCATCGAGCCGATCGGCGCGCCGAGGCCCTTCGAGAAGCAGAACTGCACGGAGTCCCCGTCCGCGAGGAGCGTGCGCGCGTCCGTCTCCAGCGCGACGGCGGCGTTGAAGATGCGCGCCCCGTCAATGTGCACCTGCGCGCCGGCCGCGTGCGCGACCTCGGCGATGGCGTGCGTCGCGCTCGCGGTGATCACGGAGCCGCCGCAGCGGTTGTGCGTGTTCTCGATGCACACGAGTTTCGTGGTGGGCCACGGCGCGCGGATCAGGTCGCGCAGCGCCGCGGGGTCGATGCCGCCGCGCTCGTCGTTCGGCACGGCGCGCGTGGAGATGCCGCCGAGCGCGGGGGCGCCCATGCCCTCGTTGTTGAGGATGTGCGACTCCGAGCCGGCGATCGCCTCGTCGCCGCGGCCGCAGTGCGTCAGCAGCGCGACGAGGTTCCCCATCGTCCCGCTGGGCACGAAGAGCCCCGCCGCCTTCCCGGTCGCTTCCGCCGAGGCCTCCTCCAGCGCGTCGACGGTCGGGTCGTCGCCCAGCAGGTCGTCGCCGACCTCGGCGGCCGCCATCACGCGGCGCATCTCCTCAGAGGGTCGGGTGACGGTGTCGGAGCGCAGATCGATGACGCCGGGCATGCGCGGGCTCCATTCGAGGGGCGAGCATTCGCGGGTCGAGCCCTCGGAGCGCGAGCGTAGCATCGGCGCGCGTCAGGTTCTGCCGCGCGCGGGCGGCCGGCCCGCGCGGTCCGCGCGGAGAGAACCCTCACCCCCGGCCCCTCTCCCGCCGGGCGGGCGAGGGGGCTGCGCCCCTCGCGCTCCCGGCGGAACGGCTCGCGGTGGGCGCGCCTCCCGGCGAGACGCGCCGCTCGCGGGGTCGCGCATGTGGAACCGTGAGGTCAGCCGCGCGCAGCGAGCATTGAGGTCAGCGCGCGCGCTCCCACAGCGTCTGGTAGCCCTCGCCGCCGCGGATCGCCGCCAGCGTGTCCTCGCGTTCGAGGCGCTGGCCGTCGACGAAGACGCGCCGCGCCGCCTCGATCGCCGCGTCGCCGCCGATCCCGGCGACGCGGTTCTCGATGAACTGCCACACGCCGGTGTCCTTCAGGACGGTGATCGGGCCGGGCCACTGGAACACGGTGATCTGCGCCGGCAGCGGAACGTCCGGGCGCTCGCGGCGCAGGAAGCGGTAGCGCTCCTCGGCGGAGTTCACCGGCGGGACGAGGCTGATGTAAGGCTGGCCCGCGGCGTCGGGGCGCGTGTCGACGAGCAGGCGCTGCTCGATCAGCGCGAAGCGCACGATGAACACGTCCGCCTCCTCGACGACGCGGCGGATGGCGTCGATGTCGATGTCCATGCTTGCAGTCTATCGCGCTCGCGGTGAGCCCGAGCGTCCGGGACTGAACATCGAGGACTGAGCATCCGGGATCGGGATCAGAGCCGCACCGCGCAGGTACGCTCCAGGAAGCCCCCTCAGAGCCGCACCTCCCAGGTGCGTTGCAGGAAGGGAATGCGGATCAGCCCCGCCATCTGCATCCCCAGCACGATCATCACCGCCCCGCCCACGCGCGTGAGCAGCTCGAGGTGGCCCGCGGCGAGCTGACCGATCAGCCCCGCCGACGCGCCGACGCTCGCGAACACCACCGTGAAGCCCAGCACGAACGCGCACGCGTGCCGCACCACATGCCAGCGCTGCCCCCGCGACACCGCGCCGGTGCGCGCCCCCACGAGGACGGCCTCGCCGGCGATCGTGACGAGGTAGGCCGGCACCAGCGGCAGCACGCACGGCGAGAGGAACGAGATCACGCCGCCCAGGAACGCTACGCCCGGCCCCAGCCAGCCGCCGACGCCGCCGGTCAGCCCCGCCTCCAGGCCCGGCGAGGCGAAGAAGAAGCCGGCGGCCTGGAACGCGCGATTGAGCCGCGTGAACTCGCCGAGGAACATCGCCGCGCCGAGCGCGATGAACAGCGCGCCGCTGGCCATCATCAACCGCTCAAGGTAGGGCCCGAGCCGCCGCAGCCTCGGCGCGAGCCAGGTGAAGCCGGCGCCCATCGCGACGAACCAGGCGCCGAGGCCCAGCGAGTACCACACGAGGAGGAACGCGCCCTGCGCGGCCGTCCCGGACGCCGCCGCGAGCGTGAGCACCGCGCCGAGGATAGGCCCAATGCACGGCGACCAGGCGAGCGCGAACGCCACGCCGGTCGCCGCCGAACGAGGGAGGCCATCGGCGAAGAACCCTGCTGCGAGGCGAGGGCGCACGTGCGCCCTACCCGTCGATGCCGAGCAGGCGGCGCCGTGCGGCGTCGTAGCGCTCCTTCGCGCGCGCCTCGCGGTTGAGCAGCCCCTTGATCTGCTCGGGCGGCAGCCGGTGCCCCTCGAGCAGCAAGTCATGCACCCCGGCCAGGTGCTTCTGCCACTGCTCGAGGGCGACGCGGTACGCCTGCTTCGGGTCGGCGGAAGCCTCGGCAGCGGCGGTCTCGGGGGCGTCTGCCGCGTCGTCGGTAGTCATGCCCACAGTGTACCGAGACGCGGCCACGCGATGAGCGTGGTCGCGCCTGGTCGATTCGCTCGAGGGCTCCGCTGACCCGCCCGCTAGGCGACCCGCCGCAGTTGAGACGACTGGCGCCCGTCGTCCTCGTCGGCGTCACCCTCTGCGGAGCTCTCCTGCTGCCCGCCGATCCAGCGCAGCACCTGTTCCAGCTCCCGCGCCGCCTCCGCGAGGGTCAACGTCTGGGAGGACAGCTCGCTCATCTGCGCGGACACCTCTTCAGAGGCGGCGGAGACCTCCTCGCTGGCGGCGGCGCTCTCCTCCGCCACCGCGCTCGCGGAGTCGACGGAATCGAGCACATCGCGGCTGCGGACGTTGATCCGCGTGGTGAGCTCCTCGCTCTGCTTCGCGAGATCGCCCACCTCGATGACGATCTCGCTGAGCCGGGTCGCGGCCCGACCCGCGGTCGACGACGTGCCTTCGATCGTCTGAACTTCCGTGCTCAACTCGCGCGAGACCTCGACGATCCGGTTCAGCGCGTCGCCCGCTTCGCGGGCCTTCGAGGTGCCGGACTCGACGTCGTTCACCGCGTTCGACATCGCCGCCACGCTGCGGTCGACGCCCACCTGCACGTTCTCGATGAGGGACGCGATGTCCTTCGCGGCAGTGCTGGCGCGCTCCGCCAGACGGCGCACCTCGTCCGCGACCACGGCGAAGCCACGCCCCATGTCGCCGGCCCGGGCCGCCTCGATCGCGGCGTTCAGCGCCAGCAGGTTGGTCTGCGCAGCGATCTCGCCGATCGTCTGCGTGATCGCTCCGATCTCCTTGCCCGACGCGCTGAGCTCTTCGATCCGCGCGGAGGTCGAGACCACGGCCGCGGAGATGGCCTCCATCTCCGCGGCCGTCTCCGCCACGCTCCGCATGCCGTCCTCGGCGGCGGTGATGCTCTCTGCGCCGCGCTCGGCGGCCTTCTGCGCGCTTCCCGTCACCTCCGCGAGCGCCTGCTGGGTCTCCTGCGCGGCGACGGTCGCCTGCTGCACGCTCGCGGTCTGGTGCTGGGATGCCTCCACGACCGTCTGCGCCAACCCGGTCAGCTGGTTCATCTGCTCGCGCGCGGCGGCCATCTGTTCCGTCTGGCTCGCTGCGCCCTGCGCGATCTGCTGGACGCTGCCGGCGATCTCCTTCGACGCCTGATCCACCTGTGAGGTGCCGCTCGTGAACATCTCGATCGCCGGACCGAGGCGATCGCTGGAGCGGCGGACCTCACCGAGCGTCTTGCGGAGCTGGTGGACCATCCGCGCCATCGCCTGACCGAAGACGTCGGCCTCGGAGCGCACCTCCGGCTCGGCGGCAAGGTCTCCGTCCGCGACCCGGACCACGGTGGCCGTCATGGAGTGGAGGTAGTCCACCATGCGGGTGAACGAGGCGGACAACCGCCCGATGGCGTCGTCGCTCGCGTAGTGGGCCTGCCGCTGGATATCGCCTTCAGCGATGCCCGCCGCTGCATCCGCGAGGCGGGCGAGCGGGCGCGAGATGCTGCGCATCACGAGCAGCCCGAAGCCGATCGCGAACACGAACGCCCCCGCCACCGCCACGCTGATCCACCAGAGCGCCGCGGTGGCCCCGGACTCGAGCGCCGCCGCGTGCGCCGTCAAGTCGTGGGCGAGGCGATCCTCGACCTCTTTCATCAGGTTGATGCGAGCGGTCGCCTGCTCGAACCAGTACTTGGAGTCGATGCCGAGCTTGGGTGCAGCCGGGCCGAGCTTGAGCGCCGCGGCGCGCATCACCTCGACCTCCTGCACGGGCTTGTCGGCAACGGTCTGCTCGTCGAACGCATAGTGGTCGGGCGCAGCGACGGCCTTGAACACGTTGAAGTACGTCCGCTGGGCTGCGGCCGCCTCGCTGAACTGGTTGAAGAAGTTCCCTTCGAACTTGTCCGTAGCGAAGACCGTGGTCATGGTGGCGCGCTCTTGACCAGCACGCTCCTTCGCCTGCGAGAAGTTCACGTAGGCCGAGAGCTCGCGCGACATCGCCGCGTCGGAGCTCAGCGTCGAGATATGTTCGATCACCGACAACAGCGTGACGTTCAAGTTCGTGTAGAAGCCGATCGCCGTCGGCTTGTCGACCTTCAGTTGGTCGACAGCGATCCGGTGTGCGTCGATCTTCTCGATCGCGGCCATGCCCGCGTTGAACGACTCGACGAACTCGGGTCCGTACGGCGCCGGCTTGAAGTGCGCGAGGAAGCCCTGCAGCTCCGCCCGGCGCTCCTCGGTGAGCTTGCGCTGCGCCACTACCTCGGGACCGAAGGTCTTGCCCCCGCTGCCCACGAACGTGCCAGTGGCGCCGCGCTCTTTCTGGGTCTCGTGGATGAAGGCATCCGTCTTCACGGCGAGCTCGGCGAGGCTGCGCAGCGCGCGCGTCTCGGCCCTCGTCTCCCAGCGCGAGGGCACAGCGGTGATCGCGAACACCAGGACACCGGCCAGCGCCAGCCCGACGAGGGCCGCCAGCCGAATCTGCAGCGGAACTCGCTCCATGTCGCGGTTGAGTCGATTCACACGCGGTCTCCATTCAGAACAGGGCGCATCACGGGGCGTCTGGCGCCCGTTGATATTGACGGTCCGCAGAGCAAGCTAGCCAGTGGGGTAGCCCCGTAGGGATCGGCATCTCCGAGCGGTGGTAGGCCTGGATCGCATGCGGGATCCGATGAAGCAACCCTGACGAGCGTCGCTATTCGACCCCCCGCGGAGCTGAAGCACGCCCCGGCATCCGGGGAATGCTCGCACGCTGCTCGAGGGCATCTCACGCAAGTACGCCGAGCCGATCCTCCTCATCGAAGCGGCTGCTGCAGCGGCAACGGCGCGAAACCGCGAGCGGCGCGTACCGGAACGAGATGCAGGAACAGGCGATCTGTAGCAGGCCGCCTTGAGGTGCTGTCGGGTCAGCCGTGGAGGGGCGGGATCTTCTGGTGGCAGTGGTTCGCGAACCCGGCCATCGGCGGTCCACAGGACGGCGTGTTCACGCCGTTCGGTAAGCCGGCCGGGCAGATTCTGCGAACGTTCTACGCGGCGGACCGCTGAGCCGGACGCATGCAGTTCGAGGGTGCCGCGTCGGCGGGATTGGTGACCCATACCGGATTCGAACCGGTGATCTCCACCGTGAGAGGGTGGCGTCCTGGGCCGCTAGACGAATGGGCCATGGCCGAGGGGAACGCGTCGTAGCGTAGCGAATCCCGCCGCCACGCGCCAACCTCGAGGCTTGCGCGCCGCGTCCCGCAGGGGGCTTTGGGGGAACGGTGTTCCGCCAACTGCGCTTCTTTTCCGAACCCCCTCCCGCGCAGGGAGGGGGCGGGGGTGGGCCGCCCCGCGCAGACACCTCAAACGCCCCACGCCAACCTCGAGGCTCGCGCCGCGCTCAGTCCTCCTCGCCGGGGGCGCGCAGCCGCACGCGACCCGCCGCGCCGAAGAACGGCGCGAACGCGATCCCGGCGCGCGCGAACACCCCCGGCGGGATGCCGAGGTCGGCGACCCACAGCTCGCCCGCCGTCGCGCGCGTCAGCCCCGCCTTCGGCAGCGCGAAGGTCAGCGTGCGCGCCGGTCGCACCACCTCGCCCGGCGCGCGTCCCGTGTCGGCGTCGAGGCCGGACGGCACGTCGAGGGATAGCACGGCGACGCCCGCCTCGGCGGCCGCGAGCGCGGCGCGGATCAGGCCGCGCTGCACCGCCTGCGGCTCGCCGTGCAGCCCCGTGCCGATCACGGCGTCGACCACCAGGTCCGCCGACGCGGCGGTGAACGCCTCGTCCCAGCGGATCACGCGCGCCGGCGCCTCCGCAAGGGTGAGGAACTGCTGCCCGAGGATGCCGTCCGCGCGCTGCGGAGGCGTCACGGTCACGACCTCCACGGTGACGCCGCGATCGGCGAGGTGGCGCGCGGCGCACACGCCGGCAGCGCCGTTGCCGCCCGCGCCGCACAGCAGCAGTACACGCGCGCGGCGCCAGCCGTCGCCGGGCCGGCCGTCGCCGAGCGGGCCATCGCCGAGCCGTGCCGCGAGCATCTCGATGACGGCCATGGCCGCCTCGAAGCCCGCGCGCTCGGTCGACTGCGCCGGCGAGGGGCCGGTGGCCTGTGCGGCGATGCGCGCGACCTCGTGCCACTCGGCGACGGTCGCGGCCGGCACGCGCAGCCCCTCGGGCGTGAGGTAGTGCGCGCGCTCGTTCGTCATGGTGATGAGACTAGGTGAGAACCGCCGGCGCGACACGGGCAGCGGCAGCGTGTGGTGCCCCCAAGGGGAGTTGAACCCCTGTTTGTACCTTGAAAGGGTGCCGTCCTAACCGCTAGACGATAGGGGCAGAGCCGCGCTGCGAGATCCGGGCGCGGTCACACCCGGGCACATCGAGGATACGGCCTCGACGACGATGGCGCGCCCCGTCGAGGTCGTCGCAGGACCTCTCCTGAACCTCCCCCGCAGCGTCTCCGCGAGAGGCGCGAGAGGCTAGTGCGGCAGCGAGGGGCCGGAGCCGCCGGGGACCTGCGGCCGCCCCGACGCCCACAGGATGCTGGAGGCGCCGGGGATCGGGGGCAGCACGATGGTGCTCTCACGCGCGCGCAGGTCACGCGCCGCATCACGCACGTCGCGATGCGCGCCGGAGGCGCTGGCCTGCGCGCCGGCGAGCTCGCGATCGGCCATCGAGCGCGCCAGGCGCAGCGCCCCGGAGGAGTCCTCCTCGTTCGCGGGCCGGAACGGCGCGCCGGGCGTCGCCGAGGGCGCCGCTGGGTCCGGGGAACCGGCGGGGGTGATGCTCGGCCGCTCCGGGGCATCCATGAGGTAGGCCGGGTGCTCCTCCCGGCGCTGCCAGAGCAGGTAACAGACCCCCGCGGCCGCGCCGAAGAGCAGCAGCATGACGAGGCCGCGGCCGGGCCCGCGGCGACGCTTCCTGCCCGTCGCGCGTTCGATCAGCGGCGCGGCGTCGCGCTGGAGTTCCCGCAGCAGCGCCGTCATCGCCTCGGGCGACAGGGTCTCGGCCAGCGAGCCGGACAGCGCGTCGACGCGCTCGCGCCCGCGGGCGAGCAGCTCTGCGGGGACGCGCGAGGGGACGCGGCTGCGGGTGCGTCGGCGAAAGAGGGACGGACCGGACATCGGGTCACCGCCTCTGCTGGGACTCAGCGTGGGATCGCCGCGACGGCTGATCTCCCGTGGAGCTGATCTCCTCTGGATACGTGACCGGGCGGTGACGACAGGGCCCGGGCTGGGGAGCCCATTTTACCACGGCCCGCCCGGCCCCGCACCCCATTTGCACCCTCTTGCCAGCGCGCGACGAACGATCTCGTAGGCACAGCCGTTATGCTGGTGACCAGCAGGCTGCGAGGGCGGCCCGGACGGCCGGAGGGAACTCGGCATGGCGCTCACCACGGAGCGGCAACGGATCCAGCACCTGCTCCGGCGCGCCGGCTTCGGCTACAACGCGTCCGAACTCGACGAGTACGTCCTCATCGGCCTCAAGGCCTCCGTCGAGCGGCTGCTCTCCCCCGAGCGCGTCGACGACCGCGCCGCCGACGAGGCCCTCGCCGGGCTGCGCGCGAAGGCGTCCGAGGATCGCGGCGCGCTGACCGCGTGGTGGCAGATGCGCATGGTGCTCTCGCGCCGGCCGCTGCTGGAGAAGCTCACGTTCTACTGGCACGATCACTGGGCCACGGGGATCCGCAAGGTCAACAACCCGGCGTTCATGCTCGCCCAGAACGACACCATCCGCGCCGGCGCGCTCGGTAGGTTCAGCGACCTCGCGCTGGCGATCACGCGCGACCCGGCGATGATGGTGTGGCTCGACAGCACCTCCAACATCGTGCGCGCGCCCAACGAGAACTACGCGCGCGAGTTGATGGAGCTGTTCACCCTGGGCGAGGGCAACGGCTACACCGAGAAGGACGTGTACGAGGCCGCCCGCGCGCTCACCGGCTGGCGCATCCTCCAGGACAAGCCGACCACCGAGGTGCGGTTCCCCGCCGCGACCGGCGTCGCGCTCACGCGCAGCCAGCACGACACGGGGATCAAGACGGTGCTGGGGGTGACCGGGCACTTCGCAGACGAAACGGTCGTCGACATCGTCACCTCCAGGCGGGAGTGCGCGGAGTACCTCGGACGGCGGCTGTGGCAGTTCTTCGCCGTGCCGGAGCCGACCGCGGAGATGGTGGAGCGCACGACGCGCGTCTACTTCGAGAGCGACACCTGCGTGCGCGACATGCTGCGCGTGATCCTCACGTCCGAGGAGATGTACTCCGACGCCGCGTACCGCTGGCGCATCAAAAGCCCCGTCGAGTACATCACCCAGGCGCTGCGGTCGCTGGACCTCAGCGACCGCGCCGGCCAGGCGATGCGCGAGCAGCGCGTGCAGGGCCAGGTGCTCTTCGACCCGCCCAGCCCCGCCGGGTGGGACTGGGGCGAGGCGTGGATCAACTCGAACACACTGCTCGCGCGCGCCAACTTCGCCAACAACATCACGCTGCGCGGGAAGCCGGGTCAGACCGTCGACGTCGCGGCGTGGCTGCGCGAGCGCCGCGCGACCGGGAGCGCGGCCGCCGCCGTGGACGCAGTGCTCGACCTCGTGGTCGGCGGGGACGTGGACGCCGGGACGCGGGCGCTGCTCATGGATCACATCGGCGGGCCGTTGCACTACGACTTCGCGCAGGCCTCGAAGTCCGGCGCGCTCCAGGGGCTGCTGTACCTCGCGCTGACGATGCCCGTCGCGCACCTCGCGTAGCTGCGCACGACGTAGCACTGGATCAGGAGCCACCGATGCGCGTCGCACCCGAAGACGAAACCTTCCTCGACCGCCCGATCGACCGGCGCAGCCTGATCCGCAAGGGCATCGCGTTCGTCGGCGCCTCCGCGCTCGTGCCGCCCGCCTACCTGCGCGCGGTGTTCGATGAGCACTCGGCAAGCACCGCGGACGCGGCCACGCTGCCGCCGGCGCAGCGCAAGATCCTCGTGGTGCTGCAACTGGCGGGCGGCAACGACGGCCTCAACACGGTGATCCCCGTCGGCGACCGCAACTACTACGACGCGCGGCCGACCCTGGCGATCAAGGCGGACACCGCGCTCCCGCTCGACCGCGGCCTGGCGCTGCACCCCGCCATGACCGGGATGAAGACGCTGTACAACCGTGGCCAGCTCGGCGTCGTCCTCGGCGTCGGCTACCCCGCCCCGAACCGCTCGCACTTCCGCTCGATGGACATCTGGCACAGCGCCTCGTTCGAGGAGCGCTCGGAGAGCGGATGGCTGGGCCGGCTGCTGGACGTGACGCGTCAGGAGCAGCAGTCGCTGTGGCGCGCGGTGAACATCGGCGAGGAGCAGCCGGCGTCGCTGGACAGTAGGTCGTCGTTCGTGCCCTCGCTCGGGTCGGTGCCCGCGTACGTGCTCCAGACCGACACCCGCTTCCCCGCCGAGGGCACGCGGCGCACGCAGAACTTCGTGCAGTTGTACGCGCGCCAGTCCGAGGCGCTCGCGCGGCAGGCCGCCTACGGCGGCCAGCTGGCGTTCGTCTCCAAGACAGGCCTCCAGGCGTACCGCTCCACGGTGGACCTCCAGAAGACCGTGAACGAGTACAAGCCGCGCGTGACGTACCCGAGCACGCCGCTCGGCTCGGCGCTGCTCACCACCGCGCAGCTGGTCGCGAGCACGAACCTTGGCACGGGGGTCTGCTACGTCACCACGGGCGGCTTCGACACCCACGCGGGGCAGTGGGGCGCGCAGAACAACCTCCTCGGCACCGTCTCGAACGCCCTGCTCGCCTTCTACGACGACCTCAACGCGCAGGGCCTCGGCGAGGCGGTCACCACCGTGGTCTGGACCGAGTTCGGGCGGCGGGTGAAGGAGAACGGCTCGCGCGGCACGGACCACGGCACGGCCGGGCCGATGTTCGTCGTGGGCGGCGGCGTGAAGCCCGGGCTCCACGGCGAGCAGCCCGGGGTGGGCGCCACGGACGCCGACGGCGACCTGAAGTTCAGCACGGACTTCCGCTCCGTATACGCCTCGGTCATCGCGCAGCGGTTCGGCGTCGACCCGAAGGACGTCCTCGGCGCCTCGTTCCCGACGCTCCCGCTGTTCGCGTAGGGACGCCGAGCGCGCCCGCCCGGCACGTCTCCTTCCCTATCCCGTGCCCCACCCCCCGCCCTACCCCGGGCTGGGCCGTGGCGTATATTGAGGCTCTCGCCGAGGACACCGGGAGCCGACATGGCAACGACCGAGACGGAACACCCCATCAGCCGCATCACCGCTGGTGGCGGCTACCAGCTGCTGCTCCGGTTGCGCTTCCCGAACCGCCGAGGGATGCACGGCAAGATCTCCACCGTGCTCGGCGAGCACGGCGCGGACATCGTCGACATCGACATCGCGGAGGCCGACGCGAACATCATGGTGCGCGACTTCCAACTGCTCTGCGAGGGCGAGGCGCAGGCGCGCGACATCGTCGCCGCGGTGCAGGCGATCCCGGACGTCGAGGTCGAGATGGCCTCCGACCGGACGTTCCAGTTGCACCGCCGCGGCAAGATCCAGGTGCAGAACAAGGTCAACATCCGCACGAATGCGGAGCTCGCGCACGTCTACACCCCCGGCGTCGGTCGCGTGTCGATGGCGATCCACGACAACCCCGACGCGGTATGGGCGCTGACGATCAAGCCGAACGCAGTGGCGATCGTGAGCGACGGCACGGCCGTGCTCGGCCTCGGGGACATTGGCCCTGAGGCAGCGATGCCGGTGATGGAGGGCAAGTCGATGCTCTTCAAGTCGTTCGGCAACATCGACGCGTGGCCGCTGTGCCTGGACACGAAGGACCCCGAGGAGATCATCGCGATCTGCAAGGCGATCGCGCCGTCCTTCGGCGGCATCCTGCTGGAGGACATCTCCGCGCCGCGCTGCTTCGAGATCGAGGACCGGCTGCGCGCCGAGCTGGACATCCCGGTGTTCCACGACGACCAGCACGGCACCGCGGTGGTGGTGCTGGCGGGGCTGATCAACGCGCTGAAGATCGTGCAGAAGCGGCCGGAGGATCTGAAGATCTGCGTGCTGGGCGTGGGCGCCTCGGGCGTCGCGTGCTCGAAGATCATCATGAACTACGGCGTGAAGAACATCATCGGCTTCGACCGCGAGGGCGCGGTCTACGCCGGCCGCAAAGAGCACATGAACGAGGCGAAGGTGTGGTTCGCGGAGCACACCAACCCGGAGGGCTTCGACGGCACGCTGGAGGAGGCGCTGCAGGGCGCGGACATGTTCCTCGGGCTCTCCGGCCCCGGCCTGCTCAACCCGCAGTGGGTGCCCGCGATGGCGAAGGACGCGATCATCTTCGCGCTCGCGAACCCGGTGCCCGAGGTGATGCCGCACGAGGTGCAGGGCATGGCGCGCGTGATCGCCACCGGCCGCTCCGACTTCCCGAACCAGATCAACAACGTGCTCTGCTTCCCCGGCCTGTTCCGCGGCGCGCTGGACGCCGGCGCGCGGCAGATCACCGAGGAGATGAAGATCGTCGCCGCACGCGCGATCGCCGAAACGATCCCGGACCACCTGCTGACCGAGGACTACATCCTCCCCTCGCCGTTCAACGAGGAGGTCGCCCTGCGCGTCGCCGCCGCCGTCGCCGCCGAGGCGCGCCGCTCCGGCAACGTCCGCAAGCAAGGCTCGCGCGTCTTCATCTAGCGCGCGACGGAGCATCGAACGCAGCGGAGCCCGGCGGTGACGCCGGGCTCCTGCGTTGTCGGCGGCGCGTCGAGCAGTGCTACGGCTAGGCGCGCGTTCGTCGATGTGTTAACGGGGGGCGGCCCATCCCCTGCCCCCTCCCTGCGCGGGAGGGGGTTCTGAAACAGAGGTGATGCGAGGGGGCTGCGCCCCTCGCGCTCCCAGCGGAACGGCGCGCGGCAGGCACACCTCGGACGACGCGCTCCGAAGCGACGTCCCCGCGAGCCACGGATGCGCCCTCACCCTGCCCTCTCCCACTCGACGTGGGCGAGGGTTCTGAGACGACGCACTCCACCTCCCCTCTCCCACGTCGAGTGGGAGAGGGGCCGGGGGTGAGGGCGCACCCCGGAACTCGCGCGGGGGGCACGAGGTGGGCCGCCCCCGCCAACACCTCGACGCTACGCGCCCCTAGCCGTAGCGCTCCTCGATCCAGGGGTCGCCGTGCATGTGGTAGCCGTACATCTCCCAGAAGCCGGGGCGATCGCGCGCCACGAACTCGATGCCGTTGATCCACTTCGCGCTCTTCCAGAAGTAGAGGTTCGGCACCAGGCCGCGCAACGGGCCGCCGTGCTCGGGGTCGAGCGGCCGGCCCGCGTGGGTGTGCACGAGCATGTTGTGCGGCGCCTGCAGCTCCGCCAGCGGCACGTTCGTGGTGTAGCCGCCATACGAGTGAAAGACGACGTGCGCCGCCTCGGGCGCGACGTTCACGAGCGCCTGGAGGTCGACGAAGCGCACGCCCACCCAGTCGTTGTCGTACTTGCTCCAGGTGGTCACGCAGTGGATGTCGCTGCGGCTCTCCACCTGCGGCAACGCCATGAAGTCCGCCCACGAGAGCGTCTTCGCCTCCTCGACGAGGCCGAAGATGCGCAGCTGGTAGGTCGCCGTGTCGACCTCGGGGATGCCGCCGTAGTGGAGGACCGGCCAGCCGTCGGTGAGCCGCTGGCCGGGGGGCAGACGGGGGCGACCGTCCTCGCGCGTCTCCTGAGGGCCACGCTGACGCGATCCGAACAGGTTCACGGGGCACCTCCGCACGGGCGGTCCGAGGTCGTGGGTGGGATCTCAGTGTACCCGAGGCCCACCTGCCGCCACGCGAGCGCGGTGCGTACGATGGATCGACGATGCGCCCACCTCCGCCCGCCCCCGTCGCCGCGCCCCCCCTCGCCCAGGCCCGCCGCGCCTGGATGCGCGTGCTGCATCGCCTGCGCGGGTTCTTCGCGCTCGCGGCGGCCGTCGTCGCCGCCGACCAGGCGACGAAGGTGCTCGTGCGGGACCGCCTCGCCCCACACGAGACGTGGCCGCCCGGCTGGACGCTGATCCACTTCTCGCACGTAGAGAACACGGGCGCGGCATTCGGGATCCTCCAGGGCGGCGGCACGTTCCTGATCGCGGCGACGCTCGTCGCGGTGGGCGTCATGACGTTCCTGCTGCTGACGCTGCCGTTGAGCAGCCGCTACTACCCGGTCGCGCTCAGCCTGATCCTCGGCGGCGCGATCGGCAACCTGATCGACCGGGTGCGCTTCGGCGCGGTGACGGACTTCATCGACCCGATGTTCTACCCCGCGTTCAACGTCGCCGACTCATGCATCGTGATCGGCGTCGGCGTGCTGCTCGTGCTGGCGTGGACCGACGGCCGCGACGGCGCGCCCTCGGACGCGGGCACGGAGACCACCGTCGAGGGGCAGCGATGACCGCCGACGCCTCGATCGTTTCGCTCGTCGCCACTATCGAGGACCGCCTCGACCGTGTGATCGCCGCGGCGATGCCGGCGCTGTCGCGTGTGCAGGCGCGGCGGCTGATCGAAGCCGGCCGCGTGCAGGTCGATGGCGTCACCGCCTCGAAGGCGAGCGCCACCGTCGCCGCCGGCGCGCGCATCGAGGTAGACCAGCCGCTGCTGCCCGACCTCGATCGCGCGGCCGCGGACGTGCCGCTCAGCGTGCTGTACGAGGACGAGGAGACGCTCGTGCTCGACAAGCCCGCGGGGATCGTCGTGCACCCGCGCGAGGGGCTGCGCGAGGTCACGCTGATCAACGTCGTGCGCGCCCGCTACCCGGAGGTGTGCGAGATCGACGCCACCGACCGCGGCGGCGTCGTCCACCGGCTGGACCGCGACACCTCCGGCGTGATCGTCTTCGCGAAGTCCGAGGCGTCGCAGTACGCGCTCAAGGAGCAGTGGCGCCAGCGCGAGGTGGCCAAGCAGTACCTCGCGATCGTTGAGGGCCGCCCCGACCCCGCCGCGGGCGAGATCGACGCGCCGCTCGGCCCCGACCCCGCCGACCCTCGACGCCGCGCGGTGGTCGAGGCGGGCGGCACGGCGCGCAGCGCGCGCAGCGCGTACCGCGTGCTCGAACAGTACGGCGACGAGGCGGCGCTGGTGCTGGTGCGTATCTACACCGGACGCACGCACCAGATCCGCGTGCACATGGCGGCGGTCGGCCACCCGGTGATCGGCGACTTCCTCTACGGCGGCACCTCCGAGGCGATCGCGCGGCAGGCGCTGCACGCGTGGCGCCTCACGTTCACGCTGGCCTCGAACGGGGCGCGCCGGGAGTTCGTCGCACCCGTGCCGCCCGACCTGCGCGCCGCGATCCTCGAGCTGCGCGCGCGCCATGCGGTGACGCCCGCGCCGGAGATCGGAGCGCTCGCGTGACGACCCCCTTCGCCGGCCCCGCGCGCGTGCGCTTCGCGCCGAGCCCCACGGGCGAGCCGCACGTCGGCAGTATCCGCCAGGCGATCTGGGCGTGGCTCTACGCACGCCACACTGGCGGGCAGTTCCTCGTGCGCATCGAGGACACCGACCAGTCGCGCGAGGTGCCCGGATCGATCGAGCGCATCCTCGAGTCGCTGCGCTGGCTCGGCCTCGACTGGGACGAGGGGGCGGACATCGGCGGCCCGTACGCGCCGTACGTGCAGTCGCAGCGCCTCGAAGGCTACCACGCCGCGGCGCAGCGGCTGCTCGACAGCGGCGACGCGTACCCGTGCTTCTGCGCCCCGGAGCGCCTCGACGCGCTGCGCAAGCAGCAGCAGGCCGAGCGGCGCTCGCCCGGTTACGATGGCATGTGCCGCGCGATCGCGCCCGCCGACGCGGCAGCGCGCGCCCGCTCCGAGCCGCACGTCGTGCGCTTCAAGGTGCCGCGCGAGGGCGCGACCACCGTCGAGGATCTGCTGCGCGGCCCGGTCGTCGTGGAGAACCGCACGCTCGACGACTTCGTGATCCTGAAGTCGGACCGCTTCCCCACGTACCACCTCGCGCATCCGGTGGACGACACCGCCATGCGCATCACGCACGTCACGCGCGGCGACGAGTGGCTGCCATCCGCGCCGCGCCACGCGCTGATCTTCGACGCGCTGGGGTATCCGCGCCCGATCTACGTGCACAACCCGATCATCCTCGCGCCCGGCGGCGGCAAGCTGTCGAAGCGCCACGGCGCGAAGTCTGTGCTCGAATTCGCCGACGACGGCTACCTGCCCGACGCGATCGTGAACTTCCTCTGCATCACCGGCTGGGGCCACGGCGACGACACGATCATCCCGCGCCACGAACTCATCAAGGTGTTCGACATCGGCGCGGTCAGCCTCGCGCCCGCGACGTTCGATATCGACAAGCTCAACTGGATGAACGGCGTCTACCTGCGCAACCTGCCCGAGGCGGAGCTCGCCGAGCACATCGCTGCGCGGCTGGAGCACGACCTGCCCATCGAAGTGCCGCGCCCGCTCGACCGCGCGCTGATCGCGGCGTTCACGCCGCTCATCCGCGAGCGCGTGCAACTGCTGGCCGAGGTGCTGCCCCTCGTGGAGTTCTTCTACGCGATGGACGTGCCGACGCCACCGGCGGAGGAGTTCCTGACGCGCCGCTGGAAGGGCCGCGCCGCCGACGCCGCGGGCAGCCTCGGGATCGCGATCGCGGCCCTCGACGGCGTGGCGTGGACGTCCGAGGCGCTCGAGGTCGCGCTGCGCGGGGCCGCCGAGGGCGCGGGCCTGGCGGTGGGCGACCTGTTCTCGCTGATCCGCCTCGCCGTCACGGGCAAGGCAGTCACCCCCCCGCTGTTCGAGTCGATGGCGATCGTCGGCGCCGCGCCGTGCCTCGCGCGCCTGCACGCGGCGGAGGCGGCGCTGCGCTCCGCGGCGGTGGGTGCCTGAGCCGGGGCGCGGATGCCCCTAGCGGACGGCGTTTGCTAGACTGAGAGCCACGCTGGGGATTCGTCTAATGGTAGGACAGCGGATTCTGGTTCCGCCAGTCGGGGTTCGAGTCCCTGATCCCCAGCCAACATCACGCGCCCAACCGCGACGCAGCGAAGCCCCCTCGGAGGCTTCTTCGTGCTCTCTGTACGGGAAGGCAGGGGTGGCCCGCCCCGCGCTGATCATCGAGCGACTCGCCCTCGCGCGGTCGGGCCCGATCGGGCGTGCGCCGTCGAGGCGTCGCGCACCGGCAGGAAGATCGTGAACGTCGCGCCGTGGCCGACCTCGGACGCCCCCGCCTCAGGTGCGAGGTGCACCGAGCCACCGTGCCACCGCGCCGCCCGCGCGACGGCGGTCAGCCCGAGGCCGGTGCCGCGCGCGCCCTTGGTGGTGAAGAACGGCTCGAAGACGCGTGCGGCGATCTCGGGCGCGACGCCCGGGCCGTCGTCTGCGACCGCGATCGCCACGTACGCCTCGGCGGTTTCGGGGACGCCCACGGCGCCCGTCGGCAGCTCCCGCACGAGGCGCGTGCGGATGACGATCTCGCCGGCCCCGTCGATCGCGTCCGCGGCGTTGACGACGAGGTTCAGCAGCGCCTGCTGGATCAGCGTCACGCTGCCCTCGATCGGCGGGATGTCGGCGGCCAGGTCGAGGCGGAGGTCGACGGCGTCGCGGATCGCGCGCGACACGAGCCCGTGCGTGGCGCGCACGGCCGCGTTCACATCGAGGCGGCCGCTGCCGTCGTCCGTGCCGCGCACGAAGTCGATCAGCGCGCGCGCCAGTGCCCCACCGGTCGTCGCCACGTCCTCGAGGCTCCGCAGCGCCGCAACGGCGGGGTGGTCGGGCGTCAGCCGCCCACGAGCGATGCTGGCGTACCCGATGATGCCCGTGAGCAGGTTGTTGAAGTCGTGTACGAGGCCCGCGCCAATCTGGCCGGCGAGCTCGAAGCGCTGCCCGTGCAGCACCACCGCCTCCAGGCGCGCGCGGGCGACCGCGCCGCACAGCAGGTCGCTCACGGCACGGCACCACTCGACGGCCTCGAGCGGCGGCGATGGGCCGTCCCACGTCACCGTGAACGTACCCAGCGCGCGCTCCTCACCGAGTTCGAACCGCAGCGCGGGCGGATCGCCGAGGCGCCCACGCCGCCGCGGGGGAGCGCCGCGCGCGGCCGCCGGCCGCCGGTCGTGGGCGACGGGGTGCGTCAACACGCGGCCGGGCGCGCCCTCCCATTCGGCGGCCACCTCCAGGACGACATCGCAGACACCCGGCGCGGCGCCGATGAGCGCCACGGCGTCCGCCAGCGATCGCTCGCGTCCCGCCGCGAGCACGCGGATGAGCACGCGCAACAGCGCCTCGCGCTGAGCGACGGCGTCCGCCGGCCGCGGGTCGATCGTCAAGGGAGTGGTCGCCATGGGCGCTGCTCATCCCCCGTCCACCCCGAATGTTGCCATTCGACGATCTGGGCCCATCGCCCTTCGCCGCTTCATCTTGCGCGGTCGTGCCCGCCGTCGAGCAGACCCGGCAGCCTGCGTGGAGGTTCATCAGCAGCTCATCAGCGTCCCACGAGCGTTGGGGCATTGCGGTCAGCGCGAGGCCACCTCCGCCCGCGCGCCCGTGGCGCGCGTACACTTGGATCACGAGGGCCACGCTGACGGAGTCCCGCATGCACGAGGCCTTGCGACTGGCCGTGGACGAGTTGCGCGCCCTGCGCGACCCCGTCCTGATCGCGGCCTTCGCCGGCTTCACCGACCCCACCGGCGCCGCCGTCGCGACCGTCCGGCACCTCGAGGAGCAGTGGGGCGCAACGCCGCTCGCCAGCATCGACCCGGAGCGCTTCTTCGACTTCACCGTGCAGCGCCCGGTCGCACGCATCGTGGAGGGCGAGCGCGTGCTCCAGTGGCCGGAGAACCGCATCGCCGTCGCGCACCCGCCGGGCCTCGACCGCGACTTCCTGCTGCTGGTCGGCGTGGAGCCCCACCTGCGCTGGCGCACCTTCCTCGCCGCGGTCGAGGAGGTGCTCCGCGCGACCGGATCGACGGTCAGCGTGACGCTGGGCGCGCAGGCCGCCGCGGTGCCGCACACGCGTCCACTGCCGGTCACGCTCTCCTCCTCGGCGGCGGAGTTCGAGGCGATGTTCGGGATGCAGGCGCCGGCCTCGCGCTACCAGGGCCCGACGGGGATCGCGGGGGCGCTGAACCTGCGCACGCGCGCCCTCGGCTGGAAGAACGCGTCGCTGTGGGCGATGCTGCCGCACTACCTCAACGCGGGCCCCAACCCCAACGCCGCGATCGCGCTCGCCGGCCTCATCGACCGCGCGTTCGGCACGCATACCCCGCACGGCCCGCTCGAGGAGCGCGCCCGCGCGTACGCGGAGCAGGTGCGCGAGACGCTGGCGGCAGCGCCCGACGGCGCCGCCTACGTGCGCCAGCTGGAGGAGCAGTACGACGCGCTGCGCCCGCAGCTCCCGCCCGGCTCGGTGGTCCCGCCCGCCACGCTCGAAGCGGACACCGGCCTCCCGGACGCGCCCGACCTGCTGGACGACCTGGACGAGTTCCTGCGCGGCCAGCGCGGCACGTAGGGGCGCGGCTGTCGGCGAACGCCCGCGCGACGAGCGGGATCGGCGCGCAGGTCACCCAGTGTCATGAGGCTACACTTCGCACCGGGAACTTCGCGGAGGGAACTTCGCAGCGGAAGCTGAGCGCTGACCGCACCATCCTCGGACAGGAGGGCGCACGACATGATTCAGCCAGTCGCCGCGTTCGGCCGACTCGGGACCGAAACGGCGTTCGAGGTGGTGGCGCGCGTGCAGCAGCTGACCGCCGAGGGGCGGGACATCATCAATCTCGGCATCGGGCAGCCGGACTTCCGCACGCCGGATCACGTCGTAGAGGCGGCCAAGCGCGCCCTCGACGAGGGGCACCACGGCTACACGGCGGCGGCCGGCATCCCCGCGCTGCGGGCTGCGGTCGCGGCCGACCTGCGGCGACGCCACAGCGTGGACGTCGACGATCGGTCGGTGCTGATCGCGCCCGGCGCGAAGCCGATCATGTACTTCGCGATCCTGATGTTCGGCGAGCCGGGTGTGGAGATCCTCTATCCCAATCCCGGCTTCCCGATCTACGAGTCGATGATCGCCTACACCGGCGCGACCCCGGTGCCCATCGAGCTGCACGAGAGCACGGGCTTCTCGTTCGACGCCGACGAGGTGCTGACGCACGTCACGCCGCGCACCCGCCTGATCATCCTCAACAGCCCGGGGAACCCGACCGGCGGCGTGATCCCCGCCGAACAGATCGAACGGCTCATCGAAGGCCTGCAGGCGTACCCCGACTGCGCGATCCTGAGCGACGAGATCTACAGCCGCATCCTGTACGAGGAGCGCGAGCACGTCAGCCTGCTTGCGTATCCGCAGATCCGCGATCGCTTGATCGTCATCGACGGCTGGAGCAAGACGTACGCGATGACGGGATGGCGGATCGGCTACGGCATCTGGCCGGAGGCGCTCTTCCCACACGCCGAGCGGCTGGCGGTGAACTCCTACTCGTGCGTGAATGCCGCCACGCAGTTCGCCGCGATCGCCGCCCTCGAGGGCCCGCAGGACGACGTCGCCCGCATGCTCGCCGCGTTCGACGAGCGCCGGCAGCTTATCGTGCGCGGACTCAACGCGATCCCCGGCGTGCGCTGCGCCGATCCGGGCGGGGCCTTCTACGCGTTCCCCAACATCAAGGGCACCGGGCTCGACTCGCGCACGTTCCAGCGGCGCCTGCTGGAAGAGGCCGGCGTCGCCGTGATCTCCGGGACGAGCTTCGGCGCGATGGGCGAGGGGTACGTCCGCTTCTCCTACGCGGCGAGCGCCGAGGCGATCAGCGAGGCGCTGGCGCGCGTCCGGGCCTTCCTCGCCGCGTAGCGTGGCCCCTCCGGTCGGTCCGCCGCCACGCTCCGGCTTCGCCCCACGAGGACACCGATGGCGGCGGCCCCGCCCTCAGCGCGCGCCCTCCGCGGTTGCGGGATGGGTGCTGCGATACCAGTCGAGGATCTGGTCGCCGGTCCAGAACAGCACGCCGGGCGACGCGCGCAACGCGTCGAGCGCGCGCTCGAGGTAGGCGATGCGGTGCGGCACGCCGGTGATGT
>SHYQ01000020.1 GCA_009692765.1 Dehalococcoidia bacterium
GTGGCCCTACGTCCGTGTCTACCGCTCAGAACGGGCGCGCACACAGGCGCTGGCGCGCTGGCTCCACGAGTACAATCACCACCGGAACCACTCGGCGCTCGGAGGTCTGCCTCCACTCAGCCGTGTCACCAATGTCCCTGCTCAGTACACCTAGACGGGCACGAGCCCAAACCCCGCGAGGCGGGGACGAGGAGGACCACCGTGGGCAACATCCCCGCGCGCGAAGCTGTTGTTCACATGACCACCTACCGCCGCCAGCCGGTGACGCTGGTGCGCGGGCAGGGCACGCGCGTCTGGGACGACGAGGGGCGCGCCTACCTGGACTTCATCGCCGGCATCGCGGTGGACGCGCTGGGCCACGCCCACCCGGGGCTCACGGAGGTGATCGCGAAGCAGGCCGGCACGCTGATCCAGGTGTCGAACCTCTTCTACACCGAGCCGCAGATCGAGCTCGCCGAATTGCTCGTCGGGCATTCCGCGCTCGATCGCGTCTTCTTCTGCAACTCCGGCGCGGAGGCGAACGAGGCGGCGATCAAGATCGCCCGCAAGTGGGGCATCCTGAACCGCAACGGCGCGTACGAGATCATCGCGACGCACAACGGCTTCCACGGGCGCACGCTGGGCAGCGTCGCGGCCACCGGGACGCCGCGCTACCGCGAGCCGTTCGGGCCGTCGCTCCCCGGCTTCGTCTTCGTCGACTTCGACGATGTGGAGGCGATCAAGGCCGCGACGACCTCGCACACGGCGGCGGTATTGCTCGAACCGATCCAGGGTGAGGGCGGCGTGATCGTGCCCGCGCCGGACTACCTGCGCCGCGTGCGCGAGTGGTGCGACGAGCAGGGCATCCTGCTGATGCTGGACGAGGTCCAGACGGGGAGCGGCCGCACGGGGACGCTGTGGGCGTACGAGCAGGCGGGCATGGAGCCCGACATCATGACGCTGGCGAAGGGCCTGGGCGGAGGCGTGCCGATCGGCGCGGTGCTCGCGAAGAACGCGTGCGCCGTGCTGGAGCCCGGCGACCACGGCTCCACCTTCGGCGGGAACGCACTGGCGACCGCGGCCGGGGCATACGTGATCCGCCAGCTCATCGAGGGCGGCGTGCTGGAGAACGTGCGCACGCGAGGCGGCCAGCTGGAGCGCCGCCTCGCCGGCCTCGAGGACCGTTCGCCGCTGGTGGCCGGGCAGCGTGGCGTGGGCCTGCTCCGCGCCCTGGTGCTGACCGCCGACATTGCGCCGGACGTCGCCACGAAGGCGATGGCGCGCGGCCTGCTGGTCAACCCGGTGCGCCCGAACGTCATCCGGTTCCTCCCGCCGCTTAACGTCTCCGCCGCGGAGATCGATGAAGCGGTGGACATCATCGACGCGGTGCTCGCAGAGGTCGCCGCCGGGTAGCCCGCCAGGTCGCACATGGCGCGCACCGGCGACGGAGGAGGCATCGCGGCATGACAGGGCCCCTCGGCCGGCTCTCCGTGCAGATCGCGCTCGGACCGGTGCTCGTCATCGCGCTGGTCGGCTTTGCGATGTTCTGGAGCGTGGATGCCGGCCTGCAGCGCCGGACGGAAGATCGGTTCAGCGAGCAGATCTCCCGGGCAACGATGCAGCTCGACGAGCGGATCAAGGGCGACGTGCAGTTGCGTGTCGTGGGTGCGTCGCTGCTCGCCGGTCAGTCGCCGCTGGTTGCGGCGCTCCAATCGAACGACGCGAGCACCGCCGCGCAGATCGCCGGCACGTACCTGGCGCGCACCACGGCGGCGACCGGGGCCGCCAGCGGGGTGCGCGTCTACGGTCCCGGCGGGACGCTGGTGCTCCGCGCCGAGGCAGCGGGAAACACGGCGCAGCGCACGGTTCCGCCGGAGGTCCTCAGCGTCCTGCAGACGGGCAGGGTCGCGGGATCCGTCCGGTTGGACGAGACGATGGGCCTCGCTGTTTCCGGCATCGCGCCGGCGCAGAACGCCGAGGGGCGCACGATCGCAGCGGTGGAGGCGATCACGCCGCTTGATCGCGCGTTCGCGCACAGCGCGGCGAAGCTGGTCAGCACCGACGTCGTCGTGCCGACCGGAGGCCGCGTCACCGCGAGTTCTGAGGACGACACGCCCTTCGACGCCAGCAGCATCACGGACGACGTCCGTACGCGTACGCAGACCGCGCCGATGCGCCTGACATTCGGGAAGCAGCAGTACCTGTCCGGCCTCCTCACCTACCGCGACGCCGGTGGCGGCGCGATCGGCGACGTCTACGTCGGCATCGAGCAGGAGAAGATCGACGAGACGGTGTCGGCGACGCACGGCGCTCTCCAGCGCACGTTGGTGATTGCGGTGCTCATCGCCGCCGCGGCGGCGTGGGCCTTCGGCTGGCTCGCGGTGCGCCCGATGCGACCGTTGCTGGCCGCCGCAGAGCGACTGCGGCACAACGACCTGGAGAGTCCAGTACCCGCAAGTGGCCCGGCCGAACTGCGCCAGCTCGGGGAGGCGATGGAGGACATGCGTCTCGCCATCCGCCAGAGCCGCGATGCGCTCCAGAGCGCCAACCGCGACCTCGCGATGCGCATCTCCACCTCGGATGCCAGCCTCTCCAAGGTCACGCAGGACCTGAACGTGATGCAGGCGGTCGTGTCGCAACTCGCGGGTGACGCAGCCGGTGGGCTGCGGGGCGTCGCCGAGGAGATGCTGCAACTGAACTGGGTGAACGGCGCGTTCATCGCACTCGCCACGGAGCACGGCGGACTGTCGACCGCGGCCGCGGCGGGCCTCGCCCCGGGAGCGGCAGCCGCGGTGCTCGACGCGATCGAGGCACGCCTCGCGTTGACGCCCGAGTCCGAATTCGTGATCGCGCGCACGGCCGCCGATCCCGATTCCGTCCAGCTGCCGGCGTGGTTCATCGGCGGACTCGCGGTCGCACCGATGTTGACGCCGGATGGGCTCGCCGGGGTGGTGTGTCTGACCTCCGCACAGCCGATGTCGCTCACCCCGCAACGTCGAGATCTGTTGCGCGCGATCACGCACGAGATGACCGCCACGCTGGAGCGCTCCGAACTGGCGGACGAGGTGGAGGAAAACCGGCGCATCGCCGAGGCGGTGCTCCGCGAGATGGCCGACGGCCTGATCGTGGTGCACCACGAGAACATCTGCCAGATCTGCAACCCGGCCGCATCACGCCTCCTTGGTCTGACGCGCGCTCAGATCATCGGCCGCCCGGCCGAGGAATGGCTGCCGGTTCGCGGGGCGGCGCTGGACAGCGCTGCGCCCGTACGCCTCGGATGGATCACGCGGGGCACGCTCCCCGCTGCTCGTGGAGGCGGCGGGGCTTCAGCTCGCGGTCACGGCGGGCCCGTTCCCCGACGCCGACCCGGCGCGCGCCGGAGCCATCCTGCTGATCCGCGACCTCTCGGCGGAAGCCGAAGCGGAGCGCGTGAAGCGCGACTTCGTGTCGATGGTCGGCCACGAACTACGCACGCCCCTCACGTTGATCCGCACCACCATCGACCTCTTGCACAGCCACGACGCCGGCGACCTGAACCCGACCCAGCAGCGCATCGTCGAGGTGCTCCTCCAGAACTCGGACCGCCTGATGTCGCTGATCAGCGACCTGCTGGACATGTCCGCGCTGGACTCCGGCCGCATGCAGATCACCCCTCCTCGATCGACCTCGTGGATGTCCTCGACCACGCAGCACGGACCGCGCAGACAGCCATCGAGGGTCACCAGCACCGGCTGCGCGTGGTCGCGCCGGACGAGGTGATCGTGTGGGCCGACCCCGCGCGTATTGAGCAGGTGCTCTCCAACCTGCTCTCCAACGCCATCAAGTACACGCCGCCCGGCGGCGAGATCGAGTTGCGTGTCGAAGATACGCAGCCCTTCGTCTCCGTCTCCGTGGCGGACAACGGGATCGGCATCCCGCCCGAGGAACAGGGCGGCCTCTTCGAGAAGTTCTATCGCACGAGCTCCGGGCGGCGGATGACGGGCGGCACCGGGCTCGGCCTCGCGATCGCGCGCTCGATCGTCGATCTGCACGGCGGCGCGATCCGCTGCGACTCGGACGGGCAGCACGGCACCACGTTCACCTTCACCCTACCGCGCCGCCCGCTATGATCCGGGGGCCGGGATGCGCCCGGCCCCACCGTCCGCCCACGACCAGCCTCGCACAGCCTCGGAGACCCACATGGCCGAAAAGATCGTGCTCGCGTACTCCGGGGGGCTGGACACCTCCGTCGCCGCCCACTGGCTGCGCGTGGAGCGCGGCTACGAGGTGCACTGCCTCACCGTGGACCTCGGCAACCTCGGCGACATCGAGGGCGCGCGACGCCGCGGCGTCGAGGCGGGCGCCGTCGAGGTGGACGTGGTCGACGCGAAGGACGACTTCCTGCGCTACTTCGTCTTCCCCACGCTCGGCGCGAACGTGGTGTACGAGGGCCGCTACCCGCTGGCGACCGCGCTCGGCCGCCCGCTGATCGCCAAGCTGCTCGTCGACAAGGCGCGCGCCGTGGGCGCGACCGCCGTCGCGCACGGCTGCACCGGCAAGGGCAACGACCAGGTGCGCCTCGATGTCGGCGTGCAGACGCTGGCGCCCGACCTAACGATCGTGGGCACCACGCGCGAGCACTCGATCTCGCGCGACGAGGCGCTCGCCTACGCGGCGAAGCACAGCATCTCGGTGCGCCAGACGCTCGCCTCGCCGTACTCCACGGACGAGAACCTGTGGGGGCGCTCGGTGGAGGCGGGCGTTCTCGAGGACCCGTGGGAGCAGCCGCCCGAGGATGTCTACGAGTGGACGAAGCCGCTGGACCAGACGCCGGCGCAGCCCGCCGTCGTCGAGATCCGCTTCGAGAAGGGCGTCCCGGTCGCACTCGATGGCGAGGCGATGAGCCCCGTCGAACTGGTGACGCGGCTCTCCACCCTCGGCGGCGAACACGGCATCGGCCGCATCGACATGGTGGAGAACCGCCTGGTCGGCATCAAGTCGCGCGAGATCTACGAGTCGCCCGCGGCGGTGATCCTGCTGGAGGCGCACCGCATCCTCGAGGAGCTCACGCTCGCGAAGCAGCAGGTGCGGTTCAAGAACACCGTATCGCAGGAGTACGCGGACCTGATCTACAACGGCCAGTGGTTCACGGCGCACCACCGCGACCTGGCGCAGTACGTGGCCTCCACGCAGCGCCACGTCACCGGCGACGTGAAGATGCGGCTATGGCACGGCACGGTCATGACGGTGGGCCGCCGCGCCGACCGCAGCCTCTACTCCGCGGCGCTCGCGACGTACAACAAGGCGGGCGACCTCTTCGATCAGTCGCACGCGCAAGGGTTCATCAAGCTCCACGGCCTGCAGGCCGCGGTGCAGGCGCAGCGGCAGATGCTGACCGAGCCGGGCGATCTGCTGAGGCTGGCTGCGCCACAGGAGTAACAGGCACCCATCGAGGGCGGCGGGAGGGCTTCGCGTGACGAACCCGGACGGCGGTTCAAGCAAACTCTGGGGCGGGCGCTTCAGCGGCGAGACGAACGAGATCGTCGAGCGCTTCAACGCGTCGATCGACTTCGACCGGCGGCTCTACCACGAGGACATCGCCGGGTCGATCGCGCACGCGCACATGCTGGCGGCGCAGGGCATCATCTCTGCCGAGGACAGCAACGCCATCGTCGCGGGCCTCGAGGCGATCCGCGCGGAGATCGAGGCGGGCACGTTCGCGTTCCGCCTCGACCGCGAGGACATCCACCTGAACATCGAGGCGGCGCTGATCGAGCGCGTGGGCGACGCGGGCCGCCGCCTGCACACCGGCCGCTCGCGTAACGACCAGGTGGCGACGGACACGCGCCTCTTCACGCGCGCCGCCTGCGACGAGGCGATCGCCGCGCTGCGCGATCTGCGCGGCGTGCTCATCGAGCTCGCGGAGCGCGAGGCGGCAACGGTGATCCCCGGCTACACGCACCTCCAGCGCGCGCAGCCGATCCTGCTCGCGCATCACCTGCTGGCCTACGAGGCGATGCTGACCCGCGACTCGCAGCGCTTCGTGCAGGCGCGCGCGCGCGTCAACGTCCTGCCGCTCGGCTCCGGCGCGCTCGCGGGCGTCACGTACCCCATCGATCGCGCCGCCGTCGCGCGCGAGCTGGGGTTCGACGCGATCAGCGAGAACTCGCTGGACGCCGTCTCCGATCGCGACTTCGTCGTCGACTTCCACTCCGCCGCCGCGCTGGCGATGGTGCACCTGTCTCGGCTGGCCGAGGAGATCATCCTGTGGTGCACCGCGGAGTTCGGCTTCGCGCGCCTGGACGACGCCTTCTCCACGGGGTCGAGCATCATGCCGCAGAAGAAGAACCCGGACGTCGCCGAGTTGCTGCGCGGCAAGAGCGCGCGCGCGATCGGCAACCTCGTGCAGGCGCTGACGCTGCTGAAGGGGCAGCCGCTGGCGTACAACAAGGACAATCAGGAGGACAAGGAATCGCTGTTCGACAGCGTGGACACGCTGCTCGTGTCGCTGCGCGTCGCCGCCGCGATGCTGCCGACGATGACCTTCGATGGCCCGCGCGGCGCGGAGGCGGCGGTCGCCAACTTCGCGCTCGCCACGGACATCGCGGACTACCTCGCGAAGAAGGGCGTGCCCTTCCGCGACGCGCACGAGGCTGTCGGCGCGCTGGTCGCGCGTTGCGAGCGCGAGGGGCGCACGTTCGCCGACCTCACGCTCGATGAGTACCGCGCCGCGCACCCGGCGTTCGACGCGGACGTGCTGCAGATCGACCTCGCCGCCTCGCTGGCCGCGCGCGACGTGCCGGGCGGCACCGCCCCGAACGCCGTCGCGCGGGCGCGTGACGCGGCGCGCACGCGCCTCGCCGCGGAGCGCGCCCTGTGAGCGACGCCGACGCGCGCCTCGCGCAGATCGCGCCCTCGATCCTCACGGCGGACTTCGGGCGCCTCGCGCAGCAGGTGCGCGACGCCGACGAGGGCGGCGCGGACCTGTGGCACCTGGACGTGATGGACGGGCACTTCGTTCCGCCGCTCTCCTTCGGCAGGGAGGTGATCGCGGCGGTGCGCGCCACCACCCCGCGCTTCATCGAGGCGCACCTGATGGTGGCGCGACCGGGGGAGCAGTTCGTCGACATGGCGCACGCGGGCGCGCAGCGCCTCGTCTTCCACTACGAGGCGGCGGGGAGCGCCAAGGCAGCGCGTGACCTCGCACGGCAGGCGCACGACCTGGGCTGCGAGGCGGGGATCGCGGTCAACCCGGAGACGCCGATCGAGGCGCTCTACCCGCTGCTCGACGCGCTGGACCAGGTGGTGGTGATGCTCATCCGCCCCGGCTGGGGCGGCCAGCAGGCGAACCTCGACCTGCTCGACAAGGTGCGGGCGCTCCACGCCCGCCTCGACGCCGCGGGGCTGGCGATGCCGATCGAGGTCGATGGCGGCGTGAAGGCGCACAACGCGCGCACCTGCGCCGAGGCCGGCGCGACGATCCTGGTCGCGGGCTCCGCGGTGTTCAACGTGGAGCAGACGCCGCAGCAGGCGCTCGCCGCGCTGCGGGAAGTGCTCGCGCGGTAGGCCCGGCGAACCTCGACGTCGCTGATGCGCCCTCACCCTGCCCTCTCCCATTTCATGGGCGAGGGTTCTGCGCGCATTCTGCCCTCGTTCACGCCCCTCGGACTCCCTCGCCCACGTCGTGGGAGAGGGCGGGGGGGTGAGGGTCGACCGGATGCCTCGGCGCTCCGGACGCAGAAACGCCCCTCGCGGGGCGTTCGATGTCAGCACGCCTCGACGGAGCCGCGGGGCTACGCCTTCGCGGCGACCTTCGGGTAGGGGCTGCCGCTGACCTGGGTGTGCTTCGCCTCGGTGCGCAGGCAGCGGGTGCAGACGTTCACGCGCTCCCACTTGCCGTCGAGGAACATGCGCTTCGACTGCACGTTCGGCATGAACGGGCGGTTCGTTTTGGGCGCGCGGCGCTCCCACTGGCCACCGTGCTGGAACTGGATGCTCCGCCCGAAGACGGTGCGCTTGTCGCAGATATCGCACTTGCCTGAGGCCATCGCGGTTCCCAACACTGTGTTCTCGTCAGGGGGTTCGCTCGTGAGGAGCGCGTCCGGATAGACTAGCAGCGCCTCGCGGGTAGCGTCTATGCGCGCCGCTCGCGGGGAACCCGCCGCGAGGGGACAATAGCCGCATGGCGATATCACTCATGCCGATGAGCAGTTCCGTCAGCGATCACTCTTGCCTCGCGCGCGAAGCGTGCCGCCCGTGACCGCCCCGCCTGTCCTGGCCGCCGTCACGCTGCGCGCCGCCTTCGAGGTCGCCGAGCGCTGGCTGGCCGCGAACCGCGACGCCGTGAACGCGATCAACGTCTACCCCGTGCCGGACGGCGATACGGGCACGAACATGCTGCTCACGTGGCGCGCCGCCCTGCACGCCGGCGAGGGCGTCCCTGACCAGGCGGCGGGGTCGTACCTCGGCGCGCTGGCGCACGGGGCGCTGCTGGGCGCTCGCGGCAACAGCGGCGTCATCCTCTCGCAGATGCTCGCGGGGATCGCCGAGGCCTGCCGCGGCGCGGGCACGCTGGACGGTCCGCACTTCGCGCGCGCGCTCGTCGCGGCCGCCGACCATGCCTACGCCGCGCTCTCGCAGCCCGTGGAAGGCACGATGCTCACCGTGATGCGCGACGCCGCGCGCGCGGGCGCAGGCGAGCCGCAGGGCGAGCCGGCCGATGTGCTGCGCGCCGCCGTGGCGGAGGCACACGCGAGCGTGGCGCGCACCCCCGACCTGCTTCCCCGCCTGCGCGATGCCGGCGTCGTGGACGCCGGGGGGCGCGGCATCGCAATCATCCTCGAAGGCGTGCTGCACGGCGTCACCGGCGAGCCGCTGCCGGAGATGGTGGAGCGCGCGCCGAGCACCGTCGACCTCGGCAGCATCGCGCACGAGGGGCACGGCTACTGCACGGAGTTCGTGCTCACCGGCACGGCGATCGATCGCGCCGAGTTGGAGGCGGCGATCGTCGCGCTCGGCGGCGAGTCGATCCTCGTGGTGGGCGACCGCGAGACGGTGCACGTCCACGTCCACCTCGATGACCCCGGGCCGGGGATCTCGATCGGCGCGGCGCGCGGCGCGCTGGCATCGGTGAAGGTCGAGAACATGCAGGCCCAGCATGACAAGTGGCGCGCGGGCGTCGCGGCCTCCGGGGCGCGGCTGCCGTCGATCGGCCTCGTCGCCGTCGCGCGCGGTGCCGGGCTGGCCGCCGCGTTCCGCGACCTGGGCGCGGCGCAGGTGCTCACGGGCGGCGAGACGGGCAAGGCCAGCACCGGCGAACTGATCGAGGCCGCCCGCGCCGCCGGGCGCGACCACGTGTTCCTGCTACCCAACGATCCCGATGTGCTGATGGCGGCGCAGCGGGCGGTGGCGCAGGATCCGGGCTTCATCACCCTGATTCCCACGCGCTCGGTCGCCGCCGGGCTCGCCGCCGCCTTCGCCTACCGCCCCGACGGCGACGCCGCCCTGATCGCGGACGCGATGCTGGAGGCCGCCGCCCGTACCCGCAGCGTCGAGGTATCGCGCTCCGTGCGCACCGCCACCGTGGACGGCGTGAGCATCCGCGAGGGGGACGCGATCGTCCTCGTGGACGGCCGGCTCGTCGCCGCCCGCGAGACGTTGGAGCACGCGCTCCTCGCCGGGCTCGATGAAGCGGGGACGGCAGCGGCGGAAATTGTCACGCTGTATCTGGGCGCGGACGCGGCGCCGGACGCCGGCGAGGCCGCGAGCGCACTGATCGAGGAGCGCTTCCCCGGCGTGGAGGTGCAGGTGATCGAGGGCGGGCAGCCGCACTACCCGTACCTCGCGGGCGTCGAGTAGCGCGGCGCGCGAGAGACGGCGCTCGGGTATCATCCGGGCATGACGCTCCGCATTGTGACTGACTCCACCTGCGACCTCCCCCGCGAGGCGATCCAGAGCCTCGGCATCACGGTGGTGCCGCTCTCGATCCTCTTCGGCGACGAGCAGCTGCTGGACGGCGTGGATATCCAGTCCGAACAATTCTTCCGCCGCCTGGAGCGCGACCCGAACATGCCGACGACTGCACAGCCCTCGCCGGCACTCTTCACGCGCGCCTACGAGCGGCTGATCGAGGAGGGCGCGACGGAGATCCTGTCGATCCACCTCTCGCAGAAGCTCAGCGGCACGCTGGAATCCGCGCGGCAGGGCGCGCAGGGCGTCGAGGGCGCGCGCATCGAGCAGGTCGATTCCGCCACGCTGTCGCTGGGCCTCGGCATCGGCGTGATGGAGGCGGCGAAGGCGGCGCGGGCCGGCGCGGGCCTGGACCACGTGCGCGCGCTGGTGACCGACATCTTTCGGCGCACGCACATCTTCGTCACGCTCGACACGCTGGAGTACCTGCGCCGCGGCGGACGCATGTCGCGCGGGCAGGAGCTGCTCGGCACGCTGCTGAAGGTGAAACCCGTACTCTCGATCCAGGACGGTGAGGTAGTGCCGGTCGGCCGCGTGCGCACGCGGCAGCGCGCGATCGAGGACATCATCAGCCGCTGCACCGCCCTGCGGCCGGTGGAACACCTGTTCGTGATCCACAGCACCACGCCCGACGAGGCGAACTACATGCGCGATCGCATCGCCGCGCTGGACAGCGGCGCGGCGATCACCGTGGGCCGCATCACGCCGGTCATCGGGGTACACGGCGGCCCGGGCGTCCTCGGCGTCGGCGTCGTCACCGCTCCGGATGAACAGTCGCGGACGATCAGCGCGCGATGATTCCCGCGAGATGACCGCGGACCTCTGGCGATTGCGCGCGGTGCTCGAGCGTGAGCTCGAGGGCGGCACCGCCGACGCCCTGCTGCAGGGCGGCCTCGACGCGATGCTCGCGCGGGAGGCTGAGGGCGCGCGCGACGACGCGGCGATCCGCCGCATGATCGGTGCGCTGCCGCCGGGCGGCTACGCCTCGCTGGATCGCGACGAGCGCGTGACGTGGCTGCGCCGCGCGATCGCCACGATCCGGCGCGAGACGGCGCTGGCAGACGCGTTGGAGCCGCCACCGGCGATCGGCCCGGTGCCGGCTCGTCCGACCCGCGCGACGAAACCTGCCGCCGCGAAGATCGCGAAGCCGCCGAGAGCGCGCCCCGCCCAGACATCCGAGGGGGACGCGCGCAGGCCCGCAGCCGCGGGCACCACGCCCACCCAACGCGCGGCGCAGCGAGCGGCACCCGGCGCGAACGCGCTCGACCTGCCGATCGAGCAGGCGGGCACCGGCCTCCGAGGCGTGACGCTGGCGCGGCTGGAGCACCTGGGCATCCGCACCGTGGGCGATGCGTTGCGTGCCTACCCCTACCGTCACCACGACTTCAGCCGCACGGTGCCGATCAGCGCGCTGCGCGTGGGCGTGGAGCAGACGGTGCGCGGCACCATCGACCGCGCGCGCGAGGTGCGCATGGGGCGCGGCGGGAAGATGCGCTCGACGGAGGCGGTGCTGACGGACGACCTCGGCGCGCGGATCACGGCGACCTGGTTCAACCAGCCGTACATCGCGCGGTCGCTGCCCGCGGGCGCGCAGGTCGCGCTCGCCGGCAAAGTGACGATCTATCGCGGTCGCCCGGTGTTCCAGAACCCCGAGTACGAGCGCCTCGATGGGCCCGGTTCTGGGCAGCACACCGGCCGCTTCGTCCCGGTGTACTCGCTGACGCAGGGGCTGCCGCAGCGCACGCTGCGCACGATGATCGCGACGCTCCTCGAGGCGTTCGCTGGCCGCATCGAGGACCCGGTGCCGGAGGAGATCCGGAAGCGCCACCGCCTGCTCGGGCTCGTCGAGGCGACGCGGCAGATCCACTACCCGGACAACGAGGATCTTCTGCGCGAGGCACGCCGACGGCTCGCGTTCGACGAACTGCTCGCGATCCAGCTCGGCGTGGTGTCGAGGAAGCGCGAGTGGCAGGCGCAGGGCAACGCGCCGGTGGTGACGGACCACGCGGCCGCCGAGGCGTTCCTCGCGACGCTGCCGTTCACGCTGACACGCTCGCAGCGCCAGGCGCTCGATGCGGTGCGCGCGGACATCGCCCGCAACGTGCCGATGTCGCGGCTGCTCGAAGGCGACGTCGGCTCGGGCAAGACCGTCGTCGCGCTCGCCGCCATGCTGTCGATGATCTCGGCGGGCTACCAGGCGGTGATGATGGCGCCCACCGAGGTGCTAGCGGAGCAGCACTACCGCACGCTGTGCCGGATGCTGTCCGGTGAAGCGGAGCCGCCGCTGCACGGCGTGGTGAACGTCCCCGGCCTGCCGCTCCCGGTGCGCATCGTGCTGCTCACCGGATCGACGAAGGCGAAGGAGCGGCGCGCGGCCATCGAGGCGCTGCGCTTCGGCGGCGCGCAACTCGCGGTGGGCACGCACGCGCTGATCCAGGAGGGCGTCGAGTACGCGCGCCTCGGGCTCGCGGTGGTGGACGAGCAGCATCGCTTCGGCGTGATGCAGCGCGGCGCGCTCCGCCGTAAGGGACTGGAAAGCGCTGGCGCGCAGGGCCGCAAGGGCATCGAGGGCGGCACGAGCGCAGGCGATGCGGCGTCAGCGAACGTCGGCGAAGCAGGCGACGAGGCGAGCAACGAGACGAGCGAGACGGCCGTGCCCCCAGGAATCTCGCCGCACCTGCTGGTGATGAGCGCGACGCCGATCCCGCGCTCGCTCGCGCTGACGGCGTACGGCGACCTCGACCTCACGATCATCGACGAGCTGCCGCCGGGGCGGAGGCCGATCGTGACAAAGTGGCTGTCGCCGATCCAGCGCGCCGAGGCGTTCGCGCAGATCCGCGCGGAGGTGGAGGCGGGGCGGCAGGCGTTCGTGATCTGCCCGCTCGTCGAGGGCTCGGAGACGGTGGAATCGAGGGCTGCAACGGAAGAATACGAACGTCTGCGTACTGAAGAGTTCCCCGACCTCGGCGAGCGCGGGCGCATCGTGCTGCTGCACGGGCGCATGGGCGCGCGCCAGAAGGACGCGGTGATGCGCGCCTTCGCGAACCATGAGGCGGACATCCTGGTCTCAACCGCCGTCGTCGAGGTGGGCATCGACGTGCCGAACGCGACGGTGATGGCGATCGAGGGCGCGGACCGCTTCGGCCTCGCGCAGCTGCACCAGTTCCGCGGGCGCGTGGGGCGCGGCGAGCACGCCTCGATGTGCTTCCTGCTCGCCGACGACCCGACGTCCGAGGCGGAGGAGCGGCTGTCGGTGATGGAGCGCACCACGGACGGCTTCGCGCTGGCGGAGGCGGACCTGCAGTTGCGCGGCCCCGGCGACCTGTTCGGCACCGCGCAGTCGGGCGTGCCGTCGCTGCGCGTCGCCAGTCTCCTCGACGCCCCGCTGATCGACGCCGCCCGTCGCGAAGCCGAGACGCTCCTCGACGACGACCCCGACCTCAAGCGCCTCGACCACCAGCCGCTGAAGCGCGCGATCGCGTCCCGCACGGCGAGCGTGGTGGCGGAGATGCATTAGAGTGCGCCGTAGCTAGGAGACGTGCAATGCGTACCAGAGACCTGTCGTTCTCAGACTATGTTGTCGGTCCAAACCCCTTAGTCATCCCGAAATACCAGCGACCGTACGAATGGAAGCAGGACCGCTGGACCGACCTATGGAGGGACGTCTCCAGCCTGTACCGCCGTAGCGAGGCTAAAGACCCGGAGCGGCGGGCCCTGAATGGCCCCCCACATTTCATGGGTACGCTAATCGCCCAGGTGGGGGAGTTCATTGGTGGCGGCGCGGGGAACCAGCTGCTTGTCGTGGACGGTCAACAGCGGTTAGTGAGCCTCTTCCTCCTCGAATCTGCGCGCCGAGACCACGCCGCCTACCTCGCTGGCTCGGCAGTAGATCCCTTTCCGCTTGCTCGCCTGATCGATGGTTCGGATCGGCTGACACCGAACGACACCGACGGCCCCGCATTCCGCGCAGCCATGACAGGTCTCTTTCGAGATCAGGTTCCGGCGGAACATGTCCCCTCGGGAGTTGCGTCGGCCTACCGCTTCTTCCGTTACCAGTTCTGGCTGGGGCGCACGGCCATCGCCTCCTTCAAAGTCGCGTCCCCGCCCCGTCCCCCGCGTCGGCGCGGCTCTGCGCCCACGGGCACCTATGAGGCCTGGGGCGAGCCCGCCAGAGACAATGAAGCGATCGATCTACCGCGCGTCGAGATGCTGCTTCGGGTTGGACTTGTGTTCCTTCAAGTTGCCCTAGAAACCTCCGACGAGGATGCCGGAGTGGTGTTCGAGACCATCAATGGGAAGACGACCCCCATGATGCAATTCGACCACCTGCGTAACAGCATCTTCATCCGGATGCCCCATCGGCGAGAAGAGTTTCTGAGCAAATACTGGGCGGACGCAGAACGAACCCTTCACGCGGTCTCCTATCGTTCGCTTCGCCAGCCGCCAGAAGAACAGTTCTTCTACGAGTACCTGATTTCGCTGGGGGAAGAGGGAGCCGTCGAAGAGTCCGGCACGAAATTCAACACGAAGATTCTTCATCGCCTCTTCATGGAGCGAGTCATTCGCGGGATCGGCTACGACGTCACCGACCGATCCGAAGAGTCCTTTGAGCGGGACTTTGCCCTCCCGCTGGCAGTCTCAGCCCGGTTGTACGCGCTGGCGGTTGGCTTCCAGAGCGACGCGACCATATCAGGGCGACACTTCCAATTGCGGGATGACGCCGCCCAACTCATAAACGAGATCATGCAGATGAGCGGCGGCCCCGCAGTGCCGCTTCAACTTCGCTATATCAAAGCCTTGTTTGATGGCGAAATATCGGACGAGGAGCTCAATGCTCTACTGCTAAGCATTCAGTCATACCTCGTCCGGCTGATGATGGTCGGGCAGCCTTACTCACCGTTGCGCGCTCGTTTTCGGGCAGTCGCCGGAGCGGTCGCCGACAACTCGCTAGCCTCATTGCGGGCGGCGCTCGCCCAGTATGGGTGGCCAACCGATGATGAGCTCCGCGCTACAGCTC
The DNA here is from genome assembly GCA_009692765.1 of Dehalococcoidia bacterium. Classification (GTDB taxonomy): domain Bacteria; phylum Chloroflexota; class Dehalococcoidia; order UBA2979; family UBA2979; genus SHYQ01. Next base: position 14,945 of record SHYQ01000020.1, read on the forward strand.
CGACAACGCAACTAACCGCCGCACATTCTGGACCTGAAGTGTTCCCGATCCTCCGGGGATTAGAGCGTCAGGCTGCGGGGGGCGGGGCGCATTCTCTGCCCTACGGCGCGGGACCGGACGAGTATTCGATCGAGCACATCTTCCCGCAGGGCAACCGAATCAACAGAGCTTGGGAGGCCGACTGCAAACGGTGGGGGAACATGGCCGCCAGGAACAGGATGAACGACGTGAGGCACACGCTCGGAAACCTAACGGCCGTCACCAACTACAACAACCAGAGGAATGCAACGCGTGCCTTCGCCGAGAAGAAGAAGCTAATCGTGGATTCAGCCCCTCTACGACTCCACGAAACCATCACGGCCAAGGGTAAATGGACGTCACAGGAGATCACCGAGCGAAGTAGGACTTTGGTTGACTTGGCGATTCAGAGGTGGCCCGGGCCCCCGACAGCCTAGCCTTCCCCCACCCGCCCGCTACGCCAGCCGCAGCGCCAGCCCGACGATCCCGGCGCCGAGAACCAGCAGCGGCTCCTGGATCTTGAAGCGCACGATCAGCGCCAGGCCGATGATCGCGATCGCGGCGGTGGGGGCGTCGAAGATCGCGCGCTGGCCGAGGACGACGACGGCGCCGGCGATCGCGCCGCTCGCTGCGGCGGTGGCACCGGAGACGAACGCGCGCAGTTGCGGATTGTCGCGATGGCGTCGGAACCACGGCGCGGGCAGGACGGTGAACACGTACACCGGCAGGAAGATGCCGATCGCCGCCAGCGTGGCGCCGGTCACCCCGTACACGAGATAGCCGATGAACGCGACGGTGATCACCACCGGCCCCGGCGTGATCAGCGCCACCGCCACGGCATCGAGGAACTGGTGCTCGTCGAGCCAGCCGAGGTCGTGCACGACACCCTGCTGCAGGAACGGGACAATCGCGAGGCCGCTACCGAAGACGAACGCGCCGGCCTTCGTGAAGAACAACAGGATCTGCAACGGCAGGCTCCCGCCGCCAACCGATGCATCGGCGCGTAGCAGGAACGTCTCCATCGCCCACGCGATCGCGCCGAGGGCGAGCGCGGCCGCTGCGATCTCGACGCCGCGACGCGCGCCGGGCCAGGCGCGGATGAAGACGATCGCGACGCCGGCGAGCAGGAACAGCCCCGCGAGTTCCGCGCCGGACCACACGGTGGCCGCGAAGAGCACGGCGAACACGCCCCACAGCATCGGGTCGCGCTTGTTCGTGCCTCGAGCGAGCCGGTACGCGGCGTTCGCGATGATCGCGATCACCACCGCGCCAATGCCGTAGAACAGCGCCTGCACCCACGGCAGGCCGCCGTAGGCGACGTAGAGCCACGAGAGCGCGAGCACCATCAGGAACGACGGCAGGATGAACGCCAACCCCACCAGCGTCGCTCCCAGCACGCCGCTGTGGAAGTAGCCGATGGCGATCGCCGTCTGCGCCGCGAGCGGCCCCGGCATGATCTGCGCGAGCGCCAGCGACAGGTTGTAGGTGTCCTCGTCGATGCTCTTGCGCTCCTCGACGAGGTCGCGGCGCATGTAGCCGACCAGCGCCGCCGGGCCGCCGAAGCCGGTCGCGCCGAGCTTGAGGAAGTACAGCACGAGATCGCGCAGCGAGACTTCGACGCGTGGGTCGTCCTGTGCGGTCATCGCTACTTCCCCTGCTTCGCGGCCAACGTCTCGGTGAACTCGATGGCGCGCACGATCCAGCGCTTGAGAGCGGCGGGGCGCAGCGTGGAGGCGGGGACGAGCACGTACTCGCGCATTGGGCGGCCCGCCATCGGCTCGAAGGGGCGCGCCTTGCCGGAGGCGACCAATCGCTGCGCCTCCACCTCGCCGACGCGCACGTTGAGGTCGACGCCCCACACGCAGCCGAGCATCTGCGCGTTGCGCTCCAGCCACCACGCGACGGTGCCGAACATCGCGCGGCGGTAGACGGGAAGCACGGCCATCACCGCCTCCACGCGCGCCAGCACCTCGGCGTCGGGGCGCTCCATCCTGGGCGCTTCGCGACTCGACGTGCGCGGCTTCGACGGCGACTTCGACGACTGGCTCGACGGCATGGTGCGACTCCTCCACGGGCGCGCAGCGACGACGTGGTGGCGGGCAAGCGCGATCACGGCACCCGCGCCGCGGGGCGCGACGGGGCTACGGCAGGCCGGCGACGATGCCGCGGTACTCCTCCTCCGTGAACGCGCGCAGCGTGGTCGAGCGGATGTTCCCGAGCGCGGCCAGACTGAGCAGATGCGGCCGCCCGCCGCCTGCGCCGCCTGTTTCGCGGCATCAAGGCGCGCGGGGGCCTGCTTGATGGTCTTGACCCCCTGCTCGGTGAAGTTGATGAGGGAGAGGTAACTGGGCATCGCGATCCTCCTTGTGCAACATCAGCGACGCTGCCGCGGGGCGCCCTCGTGAAGCGATTATCGCGCCGACGGCAAGCGGCGATGCCGCGCGGCCTCGAACCCCGCCGCGCACGAGGTACGCCCGCTACTTGCCGTCCTTGCACTCGCCCTTGCCGGTGGCGGCGCCGACGTAGGTGCAGGTGATGGAGCCGCTCGGGTTGGTGAGCGTGATCTTGATCGTCGCGTCCTTGTGGTCGGGTGTGTTCCCGCACGGCGGGTGCGGGTGGTACCAGACGAAGTCGGCCCAGGCGATGTCTCGGCCGTCCGGCCCGCGCACGGGGAAGTATCCGATGCGATACTCGTCATCGCGCTTCAACTCCGCGGGCAGCGAGTTGCCGAAGGCGCTCGCCTCGCCGCCGAACGTGCCGCAGTTGGCCCCGCTGGTCGTCGCGCGGAACTCCTTCGAGGCCTTGTCGCCCAGCGCGAGGTCCGGAAGCCGGCACCACACCCGGTAGTGCACCTTGAACTTCTCCTGCTCGAAGTTCGCCTCGAACGCCACGGGCTGCGGCGCGCCGGGCCTTGACGACAGCACGGTGGCGATCGTCGCCGCGCTCTTCGCCTGCTCCTGCGGCGTGTCGCCCCGACAGCCGCCCGAAGACGAGCACACCCAGCACGAACGCGCCGAGCAGCCCCCACCGGAACCCCGGACGATGACTCATCGTGACCTCCTCGGTATTTCTCTCGCGCGAGTCTACAGGAGACACTCCGTGCAACCTTCGGGGGGACGCGCGATAGTGGAGGCATGGCGATACGCATCCGGCGGGTGCTGGCGACGTTCGGCTGGTGGCAGTGGCTGCTCGCGGCCGTGTTCCTCGTCGCGTTGCTGGCCGCCGTGCTGTTCGCCGCCAGCACCGTGCGCTACACGCTCTACTGGAGCCAGCACCGCAACGAACCGATCGAGCGCTGGATGCCGGTGAACTACGTCGCGCACTCCTACGACGTGCCGCCGGAGGTGCTCTGGAACGCGCTCGGCCTGCCGCCCGCGCGCCCGCCGTCTCGCGACGCGCGCCGCCCGCTGAGCAAGATCGCCACCGCGCGCGGCCAGACCTTCGAGCAGGTGCGGACGACGCTGCAGGAGGCGATCGCCGCCGCCCGCGCCGCAGGCCCACCGCAGCCGCCGCCCCCGCGCAACAATCGGAGCGATCGAGGCGGGCCCTGAGCGACCTCGTCATCGAATGGGTCTTCTCGTGGTTCGCGGCGTACGGACTGGCGGCGGCATTCGCCATCCTGCTCTTCGCCGCCATCGGCGCCCCGCTTCCCGGCACGCTGTTCCTGCTGGTGCTCGGCTCCCTGGTGGCGCAGGGCGACATGGACCTCTGGCCCGTACTGCTGCTGGCCACGGGCGCGGCCATCCTCGGCGACCACGTTGGCTACATCATCGGACGCCTCGGGGGACGCCGCGCCGTGGACGCCATCGCGCACCGCTCCGGTGGCGGCCGCGTGATGCACCGCGCCGAGGCGTTCATCGTCCGCTGGGGCGCCCCCGGCATCTTCTTCAGCCGCTGACTGATCACGGCGCTGGGGCCGTGGGTGAACCTGAGCAGCGGCGTCGCTGCGTACCCGTGGCCAAAGTTCCTCTTCTGGGACGTGCTGGGCGAGGTGGTCTGGGTCGGCGTCTACATCACGCTGGGACGGCTGTTCAGCGGCCGTGTGCAGGACCTCGCGCAGTTGTTGAGCAGCATCGGCTGGCTGCTGCTGGCGCTGCTCGTCGCCGCTGCCTCCGGGTGGGAGCTGGCGCGCCAGATCCGGCGCGCGGCGCGGCGCGTCCGGCCGGAGCCCGAGTAGCCGCACATCCCCCGCAGGGCGCCTCGCCACTCACGGCCTGGCCACTCGCGCGCTGCCCGAAGCGGAGGGGCGCGTTACACTGGGCACTCGCCGGTGACGATCTGGGAGCGGCGAGCGGGCCGTCGCCATGCCCAGCGGCGAAGCTCACGAGCCAGCCGAAGGCTGCGGCGGGAGAGGCTGCCTCGACGTGATTCGGGACGAGATCATCGCGCTCACCGCGCAGGCGCTGGCGGCGGCGCAGGCCGTGGGCGATCTGCCGCAGTTCGCCACGCCCGAGATTACCACCGAGCACCCGGCGCGCCCCGAGCACGGCGACTTCTCCGCGAACCTCCCCCTGCGCATCCAGGGCCTCGCCCGCATGAAGGCGATCGCAGTCGCCGAGGCGCTACAACGCCACGTCCCGCCCCACCCGGCCGTCGACCGCGTCATCGTCGCCCCACCGGGCTTCCTGAACTTCTACCTCGCGCCGGGCTGGGCGGCGGCGCAGACCGACGTGATCGTCGGCGAGGGGGACCGCTTCGCGGCGCTGGACATCGGCGCGGGCAAGCGCGTGCAGATCGAGTACGTCAGCGCCAACCCCACCGGCCCGATCCACGTCGGCAACGGCCGCGGCGCGGCGATCGGCTCGGCGCTCGCGAACGTCATGCGCACCGCGGGCTACGAGGTGGAGCAGGAGTACTACGTCAACGACGCGGGCACGCAGGTCGCGATCTTCGGGCGCACGCTCTACGCGCGGTACGAGCAGCTGTTCGGCCGCGAGGTGGCGATCCCGGAGAACGGCTACCCCGGCGAGTACGTGGTGGACGTGGCGCGCGCCGTGAAGGATCGCGATGGCGACCGCTACCTGCGCGCACCTGGCGAGGAGCCCGACCCCGACCTCGGCCGCGTCGGCCTCGCGCTGATGCTCGATGGCATCCGTAGCGACCTGGAGCACGTGGGCGTCCACTACGACCGCTGGTACTCCGAGCGCTCGCTGATGGAGGACGGCGGCCCCTACGCCGAGGTGATGGCGCTGCTGGCGCGGCAGGGGCAGGTCGCGCGCCGGGAGGGCGCGGTGTGGTTCACCTCCACCGACCTGGGCGAGTCGAAGGACAACGTCCTGATCCGCTCGGACGGGCAGCCGACGTACTACGCCATGGACATCGCCTACCACTACGACAAGTTCATCAGGCGCCGCTTCGACCGCGTGATCGATATCTGGGGCGCCGACCACCAGGGCCACGTCAGCCGTGTGAAGGCGGCGGTGACCGCCGTGGGCGGCGACGCGGACGCGCTCGATGTACTGCTGTACCAGCTGGTGACGCTGCGGCGCGGCGACGTGATCGTCCCGCTCTCGAAGCGCGCGGGCGAGATCGTCACGCTGCGCGACGTGGTGGACGAGGTGGGCGTGGACGCGACGCGCTTCTTCTTCCTGCTCGCGGGCGCGAACCAGACGATGGACTTCGACCTGGAGCTCGCGAAGAAGCAGTCGGACGAGAACCCAGTGTACTACGTGCAGTACGCGCACGCGCGCATCGCCGGCGTGCTCAAGCGCGCCATCGAGGAGGGGCACTCGGCGGAGGGCGCGGACGTGTCGCTGCTCACGCACGAGGCGGAGCAGACGCTGCTGCGCAAGCTGCTGCTGCTGCCGGAGGTCGTGGAGAAAGTGGTGCTGGAACTCGCACCGCACCACCTGACGCACTACGCGCAGGAGCTCGCCAGCGCGTTCCACGCCTTCTACACGCAGTGCCGCGTTATCCAGGCCGATGAGCCCGCGCTCACGAAGGCGCGCCTCCGCCTGCTGGCCGCCACGCGCATCGTCCTCGCGCGGACGCTCGCGCTGATGGGCATCTCGGCGCCCGACGCGATGTACTCGGAGGCGCGGGAACGCGCATGACCGCGGAGCCGCTCCGGCGCATACACACCACCGACACAGAAGTCGTGACTGAGGGCCAGACGATCATGTCGGCTACGTCGCCCCAGACTTCGAGAGAACGCAAGCGCATCCTCACCGGCGTGCGGCCCACGGGCACGCTGCACCTCGGCCACTACGTGGGCGCGCTGGAGAACTGGATCCGCCTGCAGCGCGAGTACGAATGCTTCTTCCTGATCGCCGACTTCCAGGTCTCCGACCACGCCGACGACATCGCGCGCGTGCGCGACTCCGTGCTCGAGGTGGCGCTCGACTGGCTCGCCGTGGGCCTCGACCCGCAGGGCAGCCACTTCGAGATCGAGAGCCTGGTCCCGCAGCACGCGGAACTGACGACGTGGCTGTCGTGGTGGGTGCCGCTGGGGATGCTCCAGCGCAACCCCACGCTGAAGGCGGAGATGGCCAACATCGAGGGCGACTCGGTGCCGGTGGCGTTCTTCAACTACCCGATGATGCAGGCGGCGAACATCCTGATGCCGAAGGCGCACCTCGTGCCCGTGGGTGAGGATCAGCTGCCGCACATCGAACTGACGCGCGAGATCGCGCGGCGCTTCAACCGCATCTTCGCGGTCGACCTGTTCCCGGAGCCGGAGCCGCTGATCGGCCGCGTGCCGCGCCTCGTGGGCCTCGACGGCAACGCGAAGATGTCGAAGTCCCTCGACAACGCGATCTACCTGAAGGACAACGCGGCGACCGTGACCAAGAAGGTGCGCAGCATGTACACCGACCCCACGCGCCTGCGCGCCACCGACCCCGGCCACGTGGAGGGCAACCCGGTCTTCATGTACCACGACGCCTTCAACACGAACCTCGACGAGGTGCGCGACCTGAAGGAGCGCTACGTCGCGGGCCGCGTGGGCGACGTGGAGGTGAAGCAGAAGTTGGCCGCCGCGCTGAACGCCTTCCTCGACCCGATCCGCGACCGCCGCGCCTACTACGAGGCCCACCCCCGCGAGGTCCTCGACGCCCTCGCCGCCGGCACGGAGTTCACGCGCACCGTCGCTACGGAAACAATGCGCGAAGTCCGCGACGCGATGGGGCTGAACTACCT
>SHYQ01000021.1 GCA_009692765.1 Dehalococcoidia bacterium
CCCCACATCGGGCACGTCAAAGACAAGAGCCTCGGCGGCAAGGACGAACTCTCGAACCTGCGGGCGCTCTGTTCGACGTGCAATCAGGGCGCGAAGAACATCACCAGCGAGAAGCCGACGAGCATCTGGCTCCTGTCGCAGGTGAGGCGATCAGGTCAGGACGAGCAGCGGGCCGTCTTCAACTGGCTGAGGACGAAGTTCGAGACGTAGCCCAGCCCCTTGCGACTTTTGAGGCAGCGTCCCGACTTATGGGGCAGCCGCTACTTGTGAGGCAAAGCACCGCGCCGGGCTCGGGGGTGCGCGTGAAGTCGCGCATGGCGTCGTAGCGCGCGAGCGGCGCGTCCGGCTCGCGCGCCAGCGCGGCGGTGTCGTCGGCGGCGGGGGGCGCGGGGCGTCGACGTGCGGGCATGCGTCGAGGATAGAGCAGCCGCCCGGAGGCGGGCGCGCTGCCGGCGCGCTACGCGCCGCGCTGCCGCGGGTCGAGGATGTCGCGCATCGCGTCGCCGACGAGGTTCGTGGCGAGCACGACGAGGCTGATGACCACGCCCGGCGCGATGGCCAGCCACGGGGCGCGCAGGAAGTGCGCGCGGCCGTCGTTGCTGAGCATCCCGCCCCACGAGGGGAACGGCGGTGGCACGCCCAGCCCGAGGAAGCTCAGGCCGGCCTCCGCGATGATGTAGCCGCCGAACTGGATGCTGAGCGTCACGATTAGCCCCGCCATCACGTTCGGCAGGATGTGTCGCCACATCAGCCGGTTCGTGGACGCGCCCAGCGAGATCGCCGCCTCGAGGTAGGGCGTGTTGGCGACGGCGAGCGTGCTGCCGCGGATCACGCGGTCCACGCGCATCGACCCGACCAGCCCCAGCGCCAGCGCGACGTTGAGGAGGCTGCCGCCGAAGGCGACGATCAGGATCATCGCCATCAGCAGCAGCGGGATCGTGTGGAACGAGTCGCAGATGCGCTGCACGATCAGGTCGTACTTGCCGCCGATGAATCCGGAGGTGACGCCCAGGAAGCCACCGATTACCCCGCTCACCACCGTGGCGAGCGTGCTGGCGACCATCGACGTGCGCGCCCCGTAGATGATGCGACTGAGCACGTCGCGGCCCAGCGAGTCCGTGCCGAACCAGTGCGCGGCGGACGGCGCCATGAGGCGCGAGGCGAATTCCTGCTCGGCGTACCCGAACGGCGCGATCAGATCCGCGAAGATGGCCGTGAAGACCGTCGCCAGCACGAAGACGGCGCCGATCGCGTCGACCGGGCGCCGGCGCACGAGCCGCCAGATGCGCTCAGAGCGCGTCCGGCGTCCCGGCAGGTCGAAGGGATCCGTACGCGGCTGGGTGATCGCACCGGCGCTCATCGGGGCCCCTCGATCGGCGGCGTCACGTACGCACCGCGCCAGCGTCCCTCGGATGACGCGCAGTGTACCCGACGGGCGCCTGCACGAGGGCCGCACCGGGGGTGGGTACCCCCCACCCTACGAGGCGCCGCGCTTCCCGCCGGCGCCAGCGGGGGCCTTCACGGCGGCGCGCTTCGCCTTCGCGGGGGGGGCCTCGGCCTCGGCGGGCGTCGAGGTGCCATCGGCCGTCCGGCGCGCCTGGGTGGCCTCGATGCTGGCTTTCAGCGCCGCCATCAGGTCCACGGTCTGGGTGGCGGGGCCCTGCTCCGTGTCCACGACGACCTCGCCGCCCTCCAGCTTGGCGGTGATCATCGCCATCAGCGCCTCGCGGTAGGCGTCGTGGTAGACGGCCGGGTCGAAGGGCGCGCGTAGCATCTGCACGAGGGCGGTCGCCATCTGCATCTCCGGCTCGGAGACCATATGCGGCCTCGTCGACCGCGGCTACTCCGCGCTATCCGCCTGAGATCGCAGGCACGAGGTAGATCTCTGCGTCCGGCGGGACCGGCTCGAGCAGGCCGTTCTCCGTCACCTCGGAGTTGATCGCGATCGCGATCTCGCCGCGCACCTCGCCGGTGACGTCGTCGAGGAGCAGCGCGCGCACTCCCGGGTACGCCTCCTCGAGCGCGCGGACCACGTCGCGCAGCACGCCGCCGGGCACCTCGACGGTGGCGTGGCCGCCGGTGCGGTCACGCCAGTGCGCGGGGATGTGCACGACGGCCATCGTTACGCTGCCATCGCTATCGGCCGCTAGTCGGCCGGTAGCAGCGCGTCGAGGATCACCCGCGGCGAGACGGGCGTGCGGTAGAAGTTCACGCCGATGGCGTCCTTCAGCGCGTTGCGGATGGCGGCCTGCGGCGGCACGATCGGCACCTCGCCGACGCCGCGCACGCCGTACGGGTGGCCGGGGTTCGGCACCTCGACGAGCACGGTCTCGATCATCGGCAGGTCGTTCGCCACCGGCATGCGGTAGTCGAGGAACGAGGCGTTGCGCAGGCGCCCTTCGGCGTCGTAGACGTACTCCTCGTTCAGCGCCATGCCGATGCCCTGCGCGACGCCGCCCTGGATCTGGCCCTCGACGTACGAGGGGTGGATCGCGGTGCCGACGTCCTGCACGGCGGTGTAGCGCAGGATCGACACTTTGCCCGTCTCGCGGTCGACGTGCAGGTCGACGATGTGGCCCGCGAACGCCGGACCGGCCGTGTTCTTGCGCTGCGTCGATGACACCGAGATCATCCCGCCCGTCGCGGCGAGCTTGCCCGCCAGCTCCGCGAAGCGCATGTGCCGCTCGTTGCCCGCCTCGACCGGCCCGACGATCACGCCGTCCTCGCCGTACGCGACCTGCCCGACGGGCACGCCCCAGATCTGCGCGGCGCGCTCGACCATCTGCCGGCGGATCTCCATGCCCAGCTCGTAGGCGACCCAGCCACCCGCGAACGTCGTGCGGCTGCCGCCGGTGACGCCGGTGTAGCCGACCGAGTCGGTGTCGACGACGTGCGGCTTGATCTCGTCCATCGTCAGGCCCAGCGTCTCCGCCAGCTGCATCGCCAGCGACGCCCGCGTGCCGCCGATGTCCGTGGAGCCGAGGATCAGCATGACCGTGCCGTCCGCGTTGATCGTCGCGGTCGAGGAGGACTCCATACCGCCGTTGAACCAGAAGCCCAGCGCGACGCCGCGGCCCGTGTCCTTGCCGTGCAGCTCCGAGAGGTAGTGCGGGTGGTTCTTCACCGCCAGCATCACCTCCTGCGCGCCGATCTTCGGCCAGGGGGCGCCGACGGCGTTCGCGGAGCCCTCGCGGGAGGCGTTCTTGAGGCGCAGCTCCATCGGGTCGATGCCGAGCTGCTCGGCGAGCTCGTTAATCGTCGCCTCCACGGCGTACTCCGCCGCCGGCGCGCCGGGGGCGCGGTAGGCGGAGGTCTTCGGGCCGTTCACCACGACGTCGTAGCCGTCCACGACCTGGTTCGCGATGTCGTACGGGGCGAAGGCGCACTGTGCGCCGGCGCCCACGGGCGAGCCGGGGTAGGCCCCGGCCTCGAACGCGAGGTAGGCGTGCGCGGCCACGATCGTGCCGTCGCGCTTCGCGCCGATGCGCACGCGGGAGTACGTCGCGGAGGTTGGCCCGGTGCCCTGGAACACCGCGTCGCGCGACATCCACATCTTCACCGGGCGGCCGCTCTTCTTCGAGAGGACCGCGGCCACCGGCTCGAGGTAGATTGAGATTTTGCCGCCGAAGCCGCCGCCGATCTCCATCGGCACGACCTTGATCTGCGACACCGGAAGGCGCAGCACCGCCGAGATCTGGTCGCGCACGGAGAACGCCCCCTGCGTGCTGGTCCACACGGTGAGCTCGTCGTCCTTGTTCCAGAACGCCGAGGCGTTCTGGGGCTCGATGTAGCCCTGGTGGAACATCGAGGTCTCGTACTCGCGCTCGATCACGACCTCGGCGGCGGCGAAGCCGACCTCGAGGTCGCCCTTCTTCAGTTGGAGGTGCGAGGCGACGTTGGTGCGCTTCGTCGCGTCGGCGTGCATGCCCTCGGCGCGCTCGGCGGTGCGCAGGTCGTCGTGCAGGATCGGCGCGCCGTCCAGCATCGCCTCGCGCACGTCGAGGACGGCCGGCAGCGGCTCGTACTCGACTTCGATCAGCGCGAGCGCGTCCTCGGCGACGTGCGGGTCGGTGGCCGCGACCGCCGCGACCGCGTGGCCGTGGTAGAGCACCTTGTCGCTCGCGAGCACGTTGTCGACGAGCCACTTCGGGTTCGCGGAGCCCTCGCCGAGGTCGAGCGTGCCCGACTCCACGTCCGGGAAGTCGGCGCTCGTGACGACGGCCTTCACGCCCGGGAGCGCCTGCGCCTTCGAGGTGTCGATGCGCTTGATGCGCGCGTGCGCGTGCGGGCTGCGCAGCACCGCCCCGTAGAGCATGCCATCCAGCCGGGTGTCGATGCCGAACTCGGCGCGCCCGGTGACCTTGTCCACCCCGTCCGGGCGGATCGGGCGGGTGCCGATGACCTTGTACGTGGGCTTCTCGGGAGTGGCGACCATGTGCGGCTACCTTCGTGCGTGGGCTGGTTGTTCGGGGCGGCCGTCGCGGGTGGACGGCTCTGCGGCGCCGGCTTCGGGGAGTGCCCGCCGGCGTTGGTGGTGTGGCGCGGGCTGCGGCGGTCCGCCGCAGCCCGGCCCCTGCGTGCGTTACTTCGCCATCGTGTCGGCGGCGCTCAGGACCGCGCGGATGATCTTGTCGTACCCGGTGCAGCGGCAGAGGTTGCCGGCGAGCCAGAAGCGCGCCTCCTCCTCGGTCGGGTGCGGGTGCTCGTCCAGCAGCGCCTTGGTGGCGACGATGAACCCCGGGGTGCAGATGCCGCATTGCAGCGCGGCCTCCTCGAGGAAGGCCTGCTGCACCGGGTGCAGCCCCTCCGCCGAGGCGACGCCCTCGATGGTGGTGACCTCCGCGCCTTCGATCTCGGCGGCCATCACGCAGCACGAGTTCACTAGGCGGCCGTTGAGCATGACGGAGCAGGCGCCGCAGTTGCCGTTGTTGCACCCCTCCTTCGCCCCGCGGAGCCCGATGCGCTCGCGCAGGGCTTCGAGGAGGGAGTCGCGCATGTCGGCGAGGAACTCGATGGGCTCGCCGTTGATCGTCGTGTTGATCACGATGCGGTTGCTGGAGGTCGTGGTCATCTGAGTGCTCCTCTGCTCTTCGTTACGCCCGCGCGCGCTCGGCGGCACGACGGATCGTCCGCTCCACCAGCACGCCGGAAAGATGCTTGCGCTGCTTGATCGAACCGCGCATGTCGTCGATCGGCGTCGCGGCGTCGCGCGCCGCGACGGCCGCCGCGGCGATCGACGCGTCCGTCAGCGGCTTGCCCGCGAGGGCGGCCGCGGCGGCCTCCACGTACAGCGTGCGCGGCGCGACCGCGCCGAGGGCGATGCGCGCCTCCGTGACGGTCTCGCCGTTCATCGTCAGCATCGCGGCGGCGTTCGTCACCGCGATGTCCATCTCGTTGCGCGGGATGAAGCGCTCCCAGGCGGTGCCGGTGTGAGCGGGCAGCGCAGGGAAGAAGATCGAGACGATGAACTCGCCGGTCAGGAGCACGTTGACGCCGGGGCCGGTGCAGAACTGCGTGGCGGGGACCTCGCGCCGACCGTTCGGTCCGGCCACGGTGGCGACGGCGCCGAGCACGAACAGCGCCGGGATCGAGTCGGCGGCGGGCGACGCGTTGGCGAGGTTGCCGCCGATCGTCGCGCGTCCCTGGATCGCCGTGCCGCCGATGACGCGCGTCGACTCCGCGAGGGCCGCGTAGTGCCGCGCGATCTGGGCGTCGCCGTAGATCTTGTACAGCGGCACGCCGGCGCCGATGGTCAGGCCGCGCGGCTCCATCCGCATCGACATGACCTCGTCGATGTGCTTGATGTCGACGAACAGCTCGATCTGGCGCCGGCGCTCGCGCGCCTGCACGATCACGTCCGTGCCGCCGGCGAGGACGCGGGCCGTCGGCCCGCCCTCCCGCAACATCTTGACCGCCTCGTCGACCGAGGCGGCGCGCGCGTACTTCAGTGCCTGCATCTGGCCTACCCCCGACTCGTGCTCAGGCGGTGTCGTCCGCCTCTGGGCTGGTGATCTCTCGCGCAGGGCGCAGAGGCCCGTGGCGCGCGCGTTCGGGCATTATGCCATGCTCGCCTATACGCGCCGTGGCGACCGGTCCCGCGTCCGCCAGCCGGGCTCCGGCTGGCGGATATCGATGGTCGGGGAGACAGGATTTGAACCTGCGACCCCCAGTCCCCCAGACTGGTGCGCTGCCAGACTGCGCCACTCCCCGACCGCGGCCCCGATGCTACCACCCACCCCGGTTACGGGACGCCGCGCGCGCCGTCGAGGTCTGCGCGGGGGCGACCCACCCTTGCCGCCCTCCGCCTCCGAGGCGCGCCTGCCGCGCGCCGTTCCGCCGGGAGCGCCAGGGGCGCAGCCCCCTCGCATCACCTTCTTCTCCCAGTCTGAACCCCCTTCCCGCGCCGGGAAGGGGGCAGGGGGATGGACCGCCCCGCGTGTGCACCTCAGCGGTGCGCCGCGCGCGGCAGCCCTCGAAGGGGCCCGACGCCCTAGCGCTCCTTCACCACCGGGTTGCGCAGCGCGCCGATGCCCGGGATCTCGATCTCGACCACGTCGCCGTCGTGCATGTTCTCCGTGGGGCCGTCGGTGCCCATCCAGATCACATCGCCGGGGACGAGGGTGATGTAGTCGCTCGTGCGGGCGATGAATTGCTGGAGGCTGAAGATGGCATCACGCACGTGGTAGCGGTACACCTCGCGGCCGCTCAGGCGGATCGCCACCTCGAGGTCTGCTGGGTCGAGGTCGGTCTCGATCCACGGCCCCATCGGCTTGAACGTGTCGCTGTTCTTCGCGCGGAACAGGGTGCGGTCGTCGCGCTGCCACGAGCGCTCGCTCACGTCGTTGCCGATCGTGTAGCCGAAGACGTAACGGAGGGCGTCCGCCTCGGCGACCCAGCGGCAGCGCCGTCCGATCACCGCGACCAGCTCGCCCTCGTACTGCACCTGCTCGGTCGCGTCGCGTGGGATCACGATCGCCTCGCCCTGCGCGATCAACGCGTTGTTGGCGCGGTAGCCCACGTCCGCCCGCGGTGGGAAGGCCGGCTCGGTGCCGTGCAGCTGCGCCTGTTCGAGGACGTGCCCGCGGTAGTTGAGCCCGGCGGCGTAGAACGTCGGCGGGATGACCGGCACCAGCAGGCGCACGTCGTCCAGCGCGCGGCTCGTCGAGGCGCGCGTGTAGGCGCCCCACGGCTCGCCTTGCACGGGCGTGACGCGGTCGCCCTCGATGATCCCGTAGGTGGCGTGGTCGCCGTCCTCGAATCGACACCAGCGCATCGGGTGCTCCTCACGCCGCCCCGCGTGTCCGAGGCCGGGGCGAGGGCAGCCTACGCGATCCCGTACACCCGCGCGGCGACGACGAGGCCCGCCCCGATCGCCGTGATCGCCGTGTACTCGCCCGCCACCAGCGCGTTGAGCTGACGTGTCACGTGCGCGTGCAGCACGCCCGCCGCGAGGAAAAAGACGAGCAGCAGTGCCAGCCCCCCCAGGTAGCCGTCGATCGGCAGGAAGAACAGCAGCCAGCGCGTCTGCGCCACGGCCAGCGCGGCCACCGAGGCGAAGATCACCGTCTCCAACGGGTCGATCTCGCCCTCCCGCAGCAGCTCGATGCCGAGCATGGCGCACACCAGCCACGCCGCCGCCATCGACGCCGGCAGGCCGAGGTGCAGCAGGTACGGCGTCGCCAGCAGCGCGAACGCGGCGAAGTACGCCGCCGCGCTGGAGACGAGCCGCGCGTACGGGTAGCCGCGCGAACCCGTGCGCACCGACATCACCTCGGCAACCGCGATCACGCCGCAGCCCGCGCCCGCCACCAGCGCCCACGCGAGGACCGCGTAGCCGCTCGCGTTGTGCTCGATCAGCATCGGCGCGGCGAAGGCGTACAGCGCCGGCAGGAAGAGGTACGGCGTCGTGTCGGCGCCGGCCCCGAACGGCTCGCGGTAGGTCGCGCGCAGCGCGCCGTCGACGCCGGCGATGGCGACCCCCGCGCCGACGAGGAGCACCCAGCGCGGCGTCGGCTCGATCAGCACGAACATCAGGAACGTCAACGTCTCGACGCCTGTGAACACCGCGAGGAAGGTGTTCCACGGGAACGGCAGCGTCCACCGCGCCGTCGCCGCCTCGACGTTCGCGAGGGTGCCCGCGACGAACACGGGCGCGGGCGTCTTGACGCCCGGGACACCGGCCGCGTCGCGCGCGCGCTGCACGAAGCGCGCGACGCGGCCGGGGCCGGGGGGGGCGGCGCGCGGATCCTCGGTCGTCACGCGGCCGGTCTACTCGCCCGCGAGCGTGGGCTGCTGGAAGCCGAAGATCTCGGCCGCGTTGGCGTAGCGGATGCGGTGGCGCTGGTCCTCGTCGAGGCCGGACTGGTCGAACACCCAGTGGAGGCGGTCGACGTGCGCCGCGATCTCGTCGTTCCCGCAGTCGGAGCCCCACGTCAGCTTCTCGACGCCGATCTCGTAGCCCACGAGGCGGCGCTCCACAGCGTGCCGCTCGATCGTGTCGCCTCCCGACATGTCGAGGTAGACATTGTGCCGCCAGCGCGTGACGGACGTGGCCTCGTCGTAGTTGCCGGTGCCGCCCATGTGCGCGCCGATCAGCCGCAGCTCCGGGAAGTTGTTGGCGATCGTGTCCATGTGGAACGGCCGCATGCGCATCGCGGAGACGTCACGCCTCTGGTTGCGGCCCATCGCCGTCATGCGCCGCATGTTCTCCGCCGCCTTCGCGTCACGTCGCGGGTGCATGATCGAGTAGTCGACCCCGCCGCCGATGACGCCCATGTGCATCAGGATCGGCATGCGCAGCTCCTCGGAGATCTGGTATATGCCGAAGTACTTGTAGTCGTCGTACGCGCGGCGCACGCCGATCATCTTCAGGCCCTTGTAGCCCTGCTCGAAGAGGCGGCGCACATCGCGGCCGGTGATCTCCTCCGGGTCGATCATCGCGGAGGGGACGAAGAGGTCCTCGTGCCGCCGCGCGTAGACCAGCGACTCCTCGTACGAGGGGCCGGGGCGCATCGGGCCGCCGCGGCCACCCGACAGCAGCGACGCCTTCACGACGCCGGCGGCGCGCAGCGCGTCCGCGCGCTCGTCGATCAGCCGCGCGTAGTCGGGCTCGCCGTCGCCGTCGAAGTTGCGCGGGAAGTGGCAGTGGACGTCCCAGATATCGGGCATAGCGCTCCTCGAGGCGGCCCGCGCGGGACGGCGGGTCACGGTCGATCGTACCGCAGCGCGGCCTACGGTCGCCTCGAGGTGTAGATCGTGCGCGTGGCGAAGCCAAGCCGCGCCCAGAACGCGAGCGCGGGCGCGTTCCCCGCGAGGATCCCCGCCCCCACCTCGTCCGTGCCACGGCGGCGGTGCTCGGCGAGCAGCGCCTCGACGGCCGCGGTGCCGACGCCCCGCCGCCGGTGCGCCGGCGTGACGTAGAACTCCCCGATGCTCGCCACTGTCCGCGTGTCGTCCGGGAAGTCCGGCAGCGTGCGCACGATCGCGAGGCCCGCGCGCGCGCCATCCTCGAGGATCCAGAGGAACTCGCGTCCCTCCGTGTCCTGTTGCATGGCATCCCGGTAGCGGTCGACATCGAACGGCGCATCCGCCGTCTCCGGGTCGTAGCGGTCGAGCTCGGCCATGTAGGCGCGCAGCATCGCGAAGAACGCGTCGAGGTCGCGCGCCTCGACGGGCGCGATCGTCACGGTCATGCGGGCGGCCAGACCAGCGGCACCTCGAGGAGCGAACGGATCGCGTGCACGCCCTCGGGCGACGCGCCGCCGGTACGGTCGCGGTCGAGCAGCACCGCGTGCAGCCCGGCGCCCTCCGCGCCGCGCACGTCCGCGGAGAGGCTATCGCCGACCATCAGCGTCGCGTCCGGCGCCGTCCCGGCCAGGTCGAGCGCGGCGCGGTAGATCGCGGGGTGTGGCTTGCGGTACCCGCAGCGCGCGCTGGTCACGACGCCCGCGACCGCGTCGCCGAGGCCCAGCGCCTCGACGATCTCCGGTAGCCGCCACAGGTGGTTCGACACGACGATGGCGCGTGCGCCCGCCTCGGTGATGCGCGCGAGCGCGGGGCGCACGTCGGCGTACAGGCGATAGCGCGCGGGCTCCGCCTCGAGGTCCGCCGCACGCTCGGCGGCCCGCCGCAGCGCGGTCTCGTCGACGTGCGCGCCGGTGTCGAGGCCCGCACGCATGCGGCTCAGCGCTATCTCCACGCGCACGGCGCGGAACGCGGCCTCTGAGATCGAGGCGTCGGGGTGGGCCACGCCCTGCGGCGTCATCCAGCGGTCCCACGCGCGGTCGACACTCGGCGCGGCGAGCGCCGCCTCGGAGAGCACGAGGCCCTCGGCGCGCGCCGCCTCGGCGTAGGTGGCCCAGTGCGAGGGCTCCATGTACGCCAGCGTGCCGTCGAAGTCGAGGAGGATCGCGCGCAGCGGCGTGCCCGGGGACTGCGTCATACGCGACACGATAGGGTCTTCGACCCGCTCGCGGCTGCCGCCCTCGAGGAGCGCGTCCGACATGACCAGGTGGGACGCCCCTCAGTGCTCAAGTGCTCACGCCGGCACGGGCACGCGCGCGCCGCCGAGCAGCGTCAGCAGCCCCTCGATCGCTTCGAGCCACGCGTCGCCGAGGGCGGCGCGGTCCATGCGCAGCTGCGTGCGGCCGGCGCGGATCGCGCGCGGCAGCGGGGGCAGCGCGCGATCCGCGAACGGCCGCCCCTCCGCGGAGGTGACGACGACCTCCCCGCCCTCGATGCGGATCGCGCCGATCCCCGCCCCCGCGCCCAGCAGCCGCAGCCGCATGACGGCCAGCAGCTGGACCAACGCGTCCGGCAGCGGGCCGAAGCGGTCCTCGGTCTCCTGCGCCAGCGCCTCCGCGTCGGCGATGCTGCGCAGCCCGGCGATGCGCTGGTACAGCGCCAGCCGGCCCTCGATGTCGGGGACGTACGGCTCGGGGATGTACGCCGCCAGCGGCAGCTCCACGATCACGGCGCGCAGCGCGTCGCGCGTCTCATGCGGCAGCGGATCGGGGGGGCGGTGTTCGTGCGACGCGCGCAGGCCCTCGACGGCCTCGGCGAGCATCTCGGTGTACAGGTCGAAGCCGACCGAGGCGATGCTGCCGCTCTGCTCCGCGCCCAGCAGGTTGCCCGCGCCGCGGATCTCCAGGTCGCGCAGCGCCACCTGGAACCCTGACCCCAGCTCGTTCGCCTCGAAGATCGTCGAGAGGCGCTGCTGCGCCTCCTCGGTGAGCACACGGTTCCTCGGGTGCATCAGGTACGCGTACGCCTGGTTCGCGCCGCGGCCGACGCGCCCGCGCAGCTGGTACATCTGCGCCAGGCCGAGCAGGTCCGCGCGGTCGACGATCAGCGTGTTCGCGTTCGGGATGTCGATGCCCGACTCGATGATTGTCGTGCAGACGAGCACGTCGAACTCGCCCCCCGCGAAGCGCTCCATCACGCCCTTCAGCGCCACCTCGGGCATCTGCCCGTGGCCGACGACGACGCGCGCCTCCGGCACCAGCGCGCGGATGCGGTCGGCGAGCCCGTCGATGCTCTGCACGCGGTTGTGCACCACGTAGACCTGCCCGCCGCGCTCCATCTCGTGCAGGATCGCCTCGCGCATGATCGCGTCGTCCGCTTCCATCACGTACGTCTGCACGGGCTGCCGGCCCGCCGGCGCGGACTCGATCATCGACATGTCGCGGATGCCGCTCAGCGCCATGTGCAGCGTGCGCGGGATCGGCGTCGCGGTGAGCGTCAGCACGTCGACCTCGAGGCGCATGCGCTTCAGGCGCTCCTTGTGGTTGACGCCGAAGCGCTGCTCTTCGTCGATGATCACGAGGCCGAGGTTCTTGAACTCCATCGAGGGGTCGAGCAGCCGGTGCGTGCCGATCAGCACGTCGATCTCGCCGCGCGCCGCCCGCTCGATGATCGCGCGCGCTTCGGCGTCCGTGCGGAAGCGCGAGATCACGTCGACGGTCACGGGGAAGCCGGCGAAGCGCTGGCGGAAGGTGCGCAGGTGCTGCTCCGCGAGCACGGTCGTCGGCACGAGGACCGCGACCTGGTAGCCCTCCTGCACCGCCTTGAACGCGGCGCGGATCGCGACCTCGGTCTTGCCGAAGCCGACATCGCCGCAGATCACGCGGTCCATCGGCCGCGGCTGCTGCATGTCCGTCTTCACCGCCGCGATCGCCTCGACCTGGGCCTCCGTCTCCTCGTACGGGAACGCGTCCTCGAGCTCCCGCTGCCACTCGGAGTCCGGCCCGAAGGCGTGCCCCGGCATCAGCTGCCGCGCCGCGTACAGCCGCACGAGGTCCGCCGCCACGATCTGCACCGCCCCGTGCACCCGCTGCCGTGCGCGCGACCACTCCTGCGTGCCCAGCCGCGTCAGCCGCGGTGCGTAGCCCGCGGGCCCGCTGTAGCGCGCGACGCGGTCCACCTGCTCGACCGGCACGTAGAGGCGATCTTCGCCGGCGTAGCGCAGCTCCAGGTAGTCGCGCGGCTCGCCGTCGACCTCCCGTCGCACGATGCCGCCGAAGCGCGCGATGCCGTGGTCGGCGTGCACCACGAAGTCGCCCGGCGACACCTCCGCGAGGAAGCGCGCGCGATGGCTCGCCCGCTGGCGCAGCGTGCGGCGTTGCTTGACGAAGCCGAACAGCTCGCGGTCGGTGACGAGGGCGATCGGGCCGTCGTTCGACTGCACGATCCAGCCCTCGGACAGCGCCCCCTGCACGAGGCCCACGCTGCCGCGCGCCGCGCGCTCGCCCAGCGCCTCGACGACGGGCGTGTCAATGCCGGCCTCCGCCAGCACCTCGCGGAAACGCTGCGCCTGCTGCGTGACTATCGCGATGCGATCGCCGCGCTGGCGCTGGCGCGCGAGGTCGCGCGCCGCGTCCTCCAGCCGGCCGGCGTAGGCGTCCGCGGCGCGGAACGGCAGGCGGAAGGCGCCCGTTTCGCTGCCCGCGGTCCAGCGTCCCAGCTCGGCGCGCCGCGGGTGCGCCTCCACCACGCCGCGCCAGGTCTCCTGCGCGGCGTGCGGCAGCGGCGTCGCGCGCCCCAGCTCGCCGCGCTGCGCGAGTTCGGCGCGGCGCTCCTGCGCCAGCTCGTCGATCTCCGCCAACGCCGCGTCGAGGGCCTCGCGCTCGTCGAGCACGAGCACCGCGTCGCCGCGCAGGTGGTCGAGGATCGTCGCCTCGCACGCGAGCGGGCCGTACAGCGCTGGCGCGGGCAGCTCGCCGGAGCGCAGCTGGCGTAGCTCGTCGCGCGCGGTGGCGTCGCGCACGTCCTCGAGGTGCGCGCCGAGGCGGACGAGGTCGTCGCGCGCGGGGAACCATTCGGTCGCGGGGCCGATGCGCACCTCCTCGACCTGCGAGAGCGTGCGCTGCGTGTCGATGTGGAACGAGCGGATCGAGGCGACCTCCGGCCCGAAGAACTCGATGCGCACCGGCGCGTCGAGGTCGGGCGGGAAGACGTCCACGAGCCCGCCGCGCCGCGCCGCCTGTCCTGGCGCCTCCACGAGCGGGACGATCTCGTATCCCGCCTCCACAAGCGCCGTCGCCAGCCCCTCGAGCGCGACGCGCTGGCCGACGGCGACGCGCCCCGGCCCGCGCCCGAGGTCGGCGGGGCGCAGCGTGTGCTGCGTGGCGGCGGCGACCGACGCGACGACGAGCGGCGGCGTGCCGCCCGAGGACGCCAGCGCGATGCGCGAGAGCGCGACGATGCGCTGCCACGCGACCTCGGCGTCGCCGCCTTCGCGCGCGTAGGGGAGCGCGGTGCGCGCGGGGAAGAGCACGGCGGCGTCGCCGGCCCACGCGCGCGCCTGCTCGTACGCCGCGACGGCGTCGTTCTCGCGCGGGACGAGCATCAGCAGCGGCCGGCGCGTGCGCCGCCACAGCAGTGCAACCGTGACCGGCTTCGCGGCGTCGAGGACGCCCACGCGCACGCTCCCGCCGGTGTCTAGGCGCGCGAAGACCTCCGTCAGCGGGTCGACGGCCTGTAGCGCGGGCAGCAGCGCGCGAAGGTCCAGCACAGCCTCCAGTCACGCCCTCGAGGACGGGTCCCATCAAGGACGGCCCACGCGCGAACGGGGCCGCCCGTGAACGGGGGCCCTTCGACGTGCGTGCGGGGGTGCATCCAGTGTACGGCGGTAGCCCGCGGCGTCGATGCGGGGAACCTCGAATGCGTGCGCGTGGCCTCGAGGGGTCGCGCGACTACGCCTCCGGCGGCGTCCAGCGGTTGAGCGCGTTCATCGCGATTTCGAGGCCGTCGCGCGCGGCCTCCTCGACGGCGTCGGCGACGCGCTCCGCCGCGGCGTCCAGGCGGCGGCGGTCGTCCGGGTGCGGCCTCGAGAGCACCCACTCGGCGATGCGCTCGGGGTCGTACACGGGCGTCGTGCCGTCATACGGGCGGTCGATGCCGATGCGCACGCGCGGGAACGTCGTCGCGCCGCCGAGCGCGGTGATGATCGACTTCAGCCCGTTGTTGCCGCCGCTGCTCCCCTGCAAGCGCATGCGCACGCGGCCCACCGGCAGGTCGAGGTCGTCGTAGATCACGAGCAGCAGCTCCGGCCTCAGCCCGAGGCGTCGCAGCTCCTGCGCGATCGGTGTACCGCTGTCGTTCATGTGCGACCGCGGCCGCGCGATGTCGAGCTCGCGCCCGTCGACGCTGATGCGCGCGCGGTCGACGCGCCCTTCGCGCTTCAGCTCGACGCGATGCCGCCGCGCCAGCACGGCGATGCACACCGCGCCGATGTTGTGGCGCGTGCCGGCGTACTGCGCGTCGGGGTTGCCGAGGCCGACCACCAGCAGCGGGCGCGACGGCTCCGCGCGCGGGGCGACCGCCTCCTCGGCGGGCTCCGCTCGAGGCGCGCGCGTGCGACGAGGGATCTCGGTGCGTTCGCCGGTCATGCGACGCATCGTGGGTTGTCCGGCGAGCGCGCGCAAATGGTCGCGTGCCCGTTACGTCGCGCCTCGACGCACCGGGAGCCGTCGTGCCCCGCGTATCCACGCACCGATCGGGCGAATGTGTACAGTTCGACCGCGAATGTGGGTATCAGCGTGGGTAAGTGCGGTCCGCGGCCTCGGCGCTCGCCTACATTGACTGTGGCTTCGGCGGGGGCGCCCCAACGACCGGGTCTGAGACCGGCGATGGGGCGGACAGACACCCTTGAAGCAAGAAACCGCACCTCCGGGCGATCGCCGGGGTGCGGTTTCGCTTTGTCCGCGTGCTTCCTCGGCGCGTCGTCCGCGGGCGCTCGCCCGGTCACCCGCTGCCGGCTGCTAGCGGGGTGGCTCCGGGCTCAACCGCACCGCGGTGCCGTACGCACAGATCTCCGTCCACGTCGAACCCAGCTCCGAGGTATCGAAGCGCATTGCGATGATCGCGTTCGCGCCTTTCGCCTCTGCCTCCGCGACCATCCGCGCGATGCCCTGCTCGCGGCTCTGTTGCAGCATCGTGGTCATGCCCTTGAGCTCGCCGCCTGCGAGCGAGCGGAGCACCGATCCGATCTGCGAGAACACGTTGCGGGAGCGCACGGTCAGCCCGAACACCTCGCCGAGGACCTCATCGACCTGATAGCCGGGGATGTCGTTCATCGTGACGATCAGCATGGCAAGCCTCCATGTCGCTGCTGGTGGATCGCGTTCAGTGTGTCACCGGCGATCCGAGATCGCAGTCCCGCGGGCCACGCGGCGCGCGCGGGTGGGTGGAGGGTTATCCACCCGCCCGCCGGCCCACTACTCCGCCAGCACCGCGCGCCCGTCCGCCGAGGCTGCGATCGCATCCGCGGTCGCGGCGCGGAACTCCTCCACCGCCGCCTCCAGCGTCTCCATCGTCACCGCCGGGTAGCGCGCGGCCACGCGCGCGAGCGGCGAGCGCGGCGCATCCTCCGTCAGCAGCCGGTCGATGTGCGCCGCGAGCCGCGCGTCGAGGACGCGGTCGAGGTGGTCCACCTCGCTCGCTGCGATCGCGGTCAGCGCCGCGCGCAGGTCGTCGTCGCCCGCGCGGTCGATGGCGCACCCGGCGAGCCGCGCCGACAGCCGCCGCAACCGGGCGTCCAGGGCGTGGCGCGCGTCCTCCACGGCACCCCGGAGGTCGCCGGCCAGCGGGTTCGGCTCGCCGAGGACGATGCCCGCGGTCACCGCCACGTCCGTCTGCGGCGCGTCGGGCATCGCCGCGAGCACCGCGACCGTGGCCGCGATGCGCTCGAGCGCATCGCTCCCTTCGGGCGCGCCGAGCGCGGCGATGCCGTTCAGCCGCTCGAGCGCGTCCCGGGCGGTGGCCTTTGCGACCTCCTCCAGCAGCGCGCGGCGCTCGAGGAGCGCGTCGCGGTAGCGCGCGGCGTACGCGCGGCGATAGCGGTGCGCCCACGCGCGCAACGCCGCGAGCGCCGCGGACCTCCCGGCATGCGTCGACGCCTGCTGCGCGCCCTCGAGGTAGCGCCACGGCGAGGTCTGCTCCAGCAGCACGGCGCGGTCCACCGCCAGGTCGGCGACCGCAGGGTCGCCCTCGGGCACGCGTGCGGCACGCAGCAGGCGCATCAGCGCGGCGTCCTCCGCGCTCACCACGGCGACGCGTTCGAGCAGCAGCGCATCGGCGAAGCCGTCCGGGTCGCCGAAGCGCACCTGCAGCCACCGTTCGAGGGCGACCGACTCGAGCGTCGCCAGTGGCGCGTACTCACGCGCGCGCCGTCCGAACGCCGCGAGCGCCTCGCGCTGGTGCGCTTGCTGCGTCGGTGGCGGCTCCGGGTGGCGCAGCGCTGCGGCCCCCGCGCGCAGGTACTCCTCGGCGCGCGGGCTGGCGGCGGGGTGGTACGGCGACCACGGCCACAGGTCGTCCGCACGCTCGCGCACGGCGTACGTGGCTTCCGGCTCCGCCACGCGCGTGCCGCGCGCGCGTCGACGCGGTGTGGCGGCGGGCGCGACGACGCGCAGCCACGGCGGCGTCGAGGCCGGGGGGCCCCCGCGCGAGGCGCACCACGCGCACATCCGCGATCTCGGCGTCAGGCGGCTGCGCGAGCGTCGGGTCCCAGCGGTCGGCGCGCACCACCTCGATCGCGTAGGGCGTGCCGTCCTCATCGCGTTCGTAAAGCACGAGGCGTGCCGGCCCGCGTTCGCCGCGGCCCGTCGTCATCTACGTCCTCCTCCGAGGGAACACTTCGAGGGATACAGATGTTCTGTTCGGAACGCCGGGACGATACCGCGCCCGCCGCCGCCCGTCAGCGTGCCCTCGGCGCGTTTACGGTCTCGTGTGGCCGGGCGTACCCTCGTCGTTATGCCGGAACCCACCTTCGAGGCGCCGCCCGCGCTGCCGATCTACCTCGACCACGCCGCCTCCACCGCCGTACGACCGGAGGCGGTCGCGGCGATGGAGCCGTACCTGGCCGACGCGATCGGGAACCCCTCCGCGCACCACGCGGCCGGTCGCCGCGCCTCCGAGGCGCTGGAGGCGGCCCGCGCGGAGGTCGCCGCCGTGCTGCGGGCGATGCCAGAGGAGGTCGTGTTCACCTCGGGTGGTACGGAGAGCATCAACGCCGCCATCAAGGGCGTCGCGTTCGCGCAGATGGAGGCCGGCGTCGGCCGGCACATCGTCACCACGGAGATCGAGCACCACGCGGTGCTGTACTCCGCGCAGTTCCTCGAGCGCTTCGGCTTCGAGGTCGAGGTGCTCCCGGTCGACGAGTACGGGCGCGTCACCCCCGCGCAGGTGGCCGCGGCGCTCCGCCCCGACACCGCGCTCGTCTCGATCGGCTACGCGAACAACGAGGTGGGCACGGTGCAGCCGATAGCGGAGATCGGGCGCGCGGTGCGCGAGCGCGCGGCCGCCCTCGGCCGGCGCATCCCGCTGCACACGGACGCCGTGCAGGTCGCGACGACGCACAGCCTGGACGTCGACGCGCTCGGCGTGGACCTGCTGTCGCTGTCGGGGCACAAGTTCGCCGGGCCGAAGGGTACGGGCATCCTCTACCTGCGGCGCGACGTGCCGTTCCTCGAACTGCTGTCGGGGGGCGGGCAGGAGCGCCAGCGGCGCTCCGGCACGGAGAACGTGCCGGGCATCGTCGGCATGGCGCTCGCGCTACGCCTCGCGCAGGAGGAGCGCGACTGGTTCGTCACGCGCACCGCCGCGCTACGTACGCGGCTGCTCGCGGCCGTGCTGGCGGCGTGCCCGGACGTGCACGTCAATGGCCACCCCACCGAGCACGTCCCGCACAACCTGCACCTCTGCTTCCCCGAGCTCGAGGGCGAGGTGCTCGTCGAGGCGCTCGACCGCGCGGGCATCGAGGCGTCGGCGGGCGCCGCGTGCACCTCGGCGACGTGGGAGCCCTCACACGTGCTGCTGGCGATGGGCGTCCCGCTGGAGCTGGCGATCGGGTCGCTGCGCATGACGCTGTGGTCGAGCACCACCGAGGCGGAGGTCGACTACGTCGCGCGGCAGGTCCCGCTCGCCGTGCACCAGGTGCGCGCGGCGGCGCAGCCAGCGCGGTAGCCTCACCCCCCCGCCCTCTCCGCGCAGCCGGAGAGGGCGGGGGGGGTGAGGCACAACTGTCTATACGCGGGTACATATCGCTTTACATATCAGGGGGGTGCTAGTACGATGTGTATACAGTTGATCCATTGATCCCAGAATGGATGGAACGCCGTGCCCGACTCTCCGTTCGATGAGTACCTCGACCTGGTCGAGTCCGCGCGCGAACTCAACATCCATCCGCAGAGCCTGCGCCGGCTGATCAAGCAGGGGCGCGTGCCCGCGATGCTGTTCGCCGGGAAGTACCTGATCGAGCGCGACAAGCTCGACATCTTCAAGTCGAGCTACGACCCGCGACCGGGCCGCAAGCCGATCCGCCGCCTGCTCTAGTCCTCGCTGTCGCGTGTCGTCGAGGGGTGGGGTGGCCTCGAGGGCGCGCCCGCGCGCACGCTAGTCGAACTCGGACCTCGGCTCGCCCTCGCGCTTGATGTAGCCGATCGCGCGGTCGAGGTCGCCGGCGGCCAGGTGCCCCGACGCGTCGAGGTAGCGCAGCATCACCTCTAGCGACAGGATCGGGTGCAGGCGCACCCCCATCGCCTCCAGCCGCTGTGTGGCGCCCTGCTCGCGGTCGATCAGCACGACGGCGTCCGAGATCAGCAGCCCCGCGTTGCGCAACGCGGACACCGTGTCGACCAGCGATCCGCCGCCGGCCGCGAGGTCGTCGATCACCAGCGTGCGTTCGCCCGGGCGGTAGATGCCCTCCACGTGCGGCGCGGTCACCTCGTCCGCCTCGCGCGGGGGGCGCACGTACAGCATCGGCTTGTCCATGCGCAGCGCGAGCGCGGTGGCGAGGTGCAGCCCGCCGATCGGCACGCCGGCGAGCGCGTCGAACGGCTCGAAGGTGCGGTTGCGCATCACCATGCCGAGCTCGATCTCCTCGGCGATCAGCGCGATCGCGCGCTTGAGCGCGTCGGGCCGCGAGATCAGCAGCTTCGCGTTCACGTACACGGGCGAGTTGCGCACCGTGCGTCCGAGGCTGAAGTCGCCGAACTGCACGCCCCCCAGCCGCCAGAGCGTGTCCGCCAGCCACAGCCGACCCTGCGCGTCGTCGATGGTCATCGGCGTGCCTCGATCACGGTGTCGATCGCCTCTGGGTTGACGAGGTGCGCAGGGCGCTGGCCCGCGAGCGCCGCCAGCAGGCCGTCGACGGCGAGGTGCGCCATCTGCGTGCGCGTCTCCAGGGTCGCGCTGCCGAGGTGCGGCGAGATCACGATGTTCGGGGCGGTGAGCAGCGGGTCGCTCGGCGGCAGCGGCTCGGGCGTGGTCACGTCCAGCGCGGCCCCGCCGATCACGCCGCCGCGCAGCGCCGCGAGCAGCGCGGGCTGGTCGACCACGCCGCCGCGGGTGGTGTTCACGAAGATCGCGTGCGGCCGCATGCGCGCGAAGAACGCCGCGTCGCACATGAGCGCCGTCTCCGGCGTCAGCGGGACGTGCATCGACACGTAGTCGCTCTGCGCCAGCAGCGCTTCGAGGCTGGCCGCGCGCTCGCCGGGGAAGTCCGCGACCGCGTGCCTGCCGTGGTACAGCACGCGCATGTCGAAGCCGCCGCCGCGGCGCGCGACCGCTGCGCCGATGCGCCCCGGCCCGACGATGCCGAGCGTGGCGCCAGCGACCGGCTTGCCGAGCAGCCAGTTCGGGTCCCAGGGCCCCCACGTGCCGTCCCGCACGGCGCGTTCGCCCTCGGTGATGCGGCGTGCCGCCGCGAGCAGCAGCGTGAAGGCGAGGTCGGCCGTGGCGTCCGTGAGCACGCCGGGCGTGTTCGTCACGAGCACCCCTCGCGCGGTGCAGGCCCCGATGTCGATGTTGTCGTAGCCGACGGCCATGTTCGCGATGGCGCGCAGGTGCGGGCAGCCGGCGAGGAAGGGGAGGTCGATGCGCTCGGTGAGCATCGGGAGCAGCCCGTCGCAGCCCGCGGCGCGCGCCCGTAGCTCGGCGGCGGGGACGGGCCCCTCGCCCGCCCAGACCTCGAGGTCGGTCGCCTCGCGCAGCCGCCCGAGGGGCGTGCCGGGGCCGTCGCCGCCGGGCAGCGTGCGCGTCACGTACACGCGGGGGCGGTCGGTCATGGCGTGCGTCCCGTCATGGGCCGATTGTAGCGGCGCAGGAGGCCCGCGCGCCTCGTGACGCACGCGATGGGCGCGATACACTCGACGTATAACGACCCCGGAGCCGAGCGTCGCGCGACCTCGCGCCCACCTCGGCGTGACGAAGGACAGCGACATGGCGGAGAAGCGCGAGGGCGAGCCGTTCACCCGCATCAGCGTGACCGAGGCGAAGGCGATGATCGACGCTGGCGGCGTCCAGGTGATCGACGCGCGCGAGGCTTGGGAGCACGCGGAGGGGCACGTGCCGGGCTCCGTGCGCATCCAGCACATGGCGATCCTGCCGCAGGCGGACAAGCTGGCGACGGACCGTCCGATCCTGTTCATTTGCAAGAGCGGCGCCCGCTCGGCTGTGGCGGCGGAGTTCGCCGCGTCGCTCGGCCTGACCGACCTCTATAACGTCGAGGGTGGGCACACCGCGTGGGCGGAGGCCGGCCTGCCGATGGACGTGGGCGACGACTAAGGCTCGGTGACGAGCGACGCGCGCGGCGCGGCCCACCCCCTGCCCCCTCCCGGCGCGGGAGGTGGTTCAGAAATCAGAATGCGATGCGAGGAGGCTGCGCCGCTCGCGCTCCCGGCGGAACGGCGCGCGGTAGGCGCGCCTCGGAAGCTGAGGCGGAGCGTCCGGCTCCCTCGCCGACGCGGCTCGGAACGGCGAGGGGCGAAGGTGCCTCGTGCGCTTCCACCTCGATCGTCGCGGCCGCGCGCTCCTGCTCGACGCCCTCCAGCCCGCTGATGATCTGCGCGTAGCCGAGGATCGCCGTGAGCGGGTTGTTCAGCTCGTGCGCGATGCCCGACA
>SHYQ01000022.1 GCA_009692765.1 Dehalococcoidia bacterium
CAGGTCGGCGGCACTGCCGCCGTGCCTGCGGGCGCGCCGCCCGCGCTGGCTGTGGCCACCGCCGCGAGCCCCGCGCCCGCCGCGGCTGCGCCGGCCGCGCGTGCGGCGGTCGCGGCTGCGACCTCACGGCCGGCCGTCGCGCAGGTGTCCGCGGGGCACGCGGCACCCGCGCGCCAGCCGTTGTCGCCGCGCGGTCTCGTGACGTTCGTGCTGTTCGCGATCGTGTTCGTCGTGATGCTGATCGCCCCCGGCCCCGCGTTCCTGCACTTCGGCGGGGTCAGCATCGGTCTGGTGACGGCGGCGCTGCTGCCGCTCGATCTACTGCTGGGGCTGCTCTTCGTCGCCTCGCAGGTGCGCGAGTTGCACGGCTTCGCTGCCACACATGAGCGCCGGCTGGGTGCGTGGCGCAGCCGCCGCGTCGACCTGCGCCGCAACGAGGAGTCGCGCCGCTATCTCCTCGTGGAGACCGTGCAGCAGATCGCGCGGGAGCGCTTCGCCTTCCCGAACGCGGAGTACCCCGACCTGCGCACGTACGTGAACCTGCCGGAGCCGACGCTGGCGCTGGAGCCGCGGGGGAGCGGCGACAAGCTGTTCCCGGACATCCTGGCGGTGTCGTATCCGGGCAACCGCCCGGTTGCGGTGGTGCAGGTAGAGACGCGGGAGACGGTCACGCGTGACCAGGCGGCGAACGTCTGGGCGCACCTGGAGAACCAGGACGCGCCGGTCTATCTGTACGTCCCCGCGGGGATGCTGGCGCGCGCGAAGGACTACGCCGGTTCCGCGGGCATGAAGCGCGTCAAGTTCCGCACCTGGCGCTGGACCCCGAACGGCATGCTCGTCCGCGAAGACTGAGCCCCGCGCAGCCATCCAGGCGGGCGGCTCAGCGCCGCCCGCGCAGCGTCACCACCGCCCACACCACCTCCAGCAGCACCAGGATCACCAGGGGCGTCAGCCCGCTCTGTAGCAGCGGCCCGCCCACGCTCGCGCGCAGCAGCGTGGTGATGGCGAGCGCGAACGCGGCAAACAGCGCGCCGAAGAGCAGGCTGCGCAGGACGGGCGGGATGCGATCCATGGGGCTGGGTGCTCCTCGACTGCCGCGTGAGGGTACCCAGTCGCGCGGCGGGCGTCAGGGCGCGCGCCTCAGCACTCGGCCGCGGCGAGCCCGCCGATGTTCTTGAGCGCCTCGCGGATGCTCAGGCCGCTCAGGCGATCCGCGTGCGCCAGCACGTAGTGACGCACTTCCGCGGGGTCGGTCTTCGCATGCTGGCGTAGCGCCCAACCGATCGCCTTGCGGA
This sequence comes from Dehalococcoidia bacterium, assembly GCA_009692765.1. Taxonomy (GTDB): domain Bacteria; phylum Chloroflexota; class Dehalococcoidia; order UBA2979; family UBA2979; genus SHYQ01. The sequence goes on from SHYQ01000022.1 coordinate 1,296, forward strand.
TGAAGAAGTCGCGGTCGTCGAGGTTCGCCTCGATCGCCTCGTGCAGCAGGTCGAGATCGGTGTCGGCCTTGAAACGCAGTTGGCAGATGATCGCGACGCGACGCTTCCACAGGTGCGCGTCGCGGCACCAGCGGCGCATCTCTGCGGTCAGGCCAGCGCGGTCGAGGGGGGATCCGCCGCGCAGCACCTCGCCGATCAGCTTCGCCGTCTCATCGACGAGATCCCACCACGCGCCCGTCACCACGAACTCCTCGAGCATCGGCATCGCGTCTCGCGTGAGGTGGCGGCGGTAGGCGCGCCGATCCGCCAGCGCCAGCGCGGCGTAGCGCTCCTCGCGATGGGTCGCTCCGCGCCACAGGGCGAGCAGCGTGTCGCGCCACGTCGCGAAATCCTCCAGGGGATGCGCGGCGACCGCGGCGCGCAAGATCGTGCCCTGCACGGGGCTGGGCACGCCGTAGTAGGGCATCGTGGACTTCATGTACGCCTGCATCTTCGGCGCGCGCGCCGGATCGGCAGCCTCGCGCAGGCCGGCGCGCACGGCCGCGATCCGCGCGCGTCGCGGTCACGCGCCGGCGCGCTCGCGGATGAGCGCCGCCAGTAGGCTGCGGTGGCACTCCTCGTCGGGATGGGAGCCGCACAGCAGCGTCACGCCCGTGGTTGTCGCCATGCGCATCGCCCAGTCGACCAGGTTGAGGCGATCCTGTAGCTCGGCGCGATAGCGCGCGGCGAAGTCGTCCCACGGCACCTCGTGCGCGTTGTACGCGTCGAGCAGCGTGTTGCTCGGCCCGAGAACCGGCTCCCACTGGTCGACGGCGCCCTTCGCGATGCCGCGCGGCCAGCGACGCATGATCAGCAGCCGTGGGTAGGGATCGTCCGGTGGGTGGTAGACCGACCCGAGCGCGATGCGCGCGTCTGCTGCGTTCGTCATCGCGCCGCCACGCCGGACGCGGCCCCGACATGCGCGAGCGGTCCCGGCTGCCCGAGGTCCTCCGCGCCGAAGAGCGAGGCGATCGCCATCAGCTCGCCGGCGTGGGCGAAGCAGTGCGCCGCGCTGCGGGCGAGCTCCGCACCGACGCTCGTCGTGCCGAGCGGGCGCACGAGATCCGCGCCGCGCAGGCGCTCGAGGTACGGCCGGGTCGCCAGCGTGGTGCGGGCGAAGGCCGCGGCGGCGGCGTCGAAGTCCGGGGCGCTGCGCGGGTCTCCCCGGGAGACCCGCGCGCCCTCGATCCACGCGTCGCGTACGCGGCCCTGCGCGCCCACGTTCCAGACGCGATCCTCGTGTTCCGCGATGTGGGCGAGGGTGAACGACCTAGGGTTCAGGCGGTCGAACGCACCGACGCGCGCCGGTACGGAGAGCACCGGCGCGACCCGCGCGACCTCGTCGTACGCGTCCCGGAGCAGGCGCGCGACGAGCGGCACGTGCGGCGAGGGCGCTGCGCCCTCGTCAGCGAGTGCGACGCGCTCCTGGGACTCCCGGGCGCGTGCGAGGGGGCCGGGCAGGCGCACCTCGCCGGCGCCCGCGAGCGAGGCGATCACCGAAAGCTCGCCCATGTGCACGAAGAGATGCGCGACGGCTCGCGCTGCCAGGTAGCCGCGTGTCACGGTGCCGCGCGGCGTTCGGACGGGCGCGTCGAGCGACGCCTCGTCGCAGTCATCGAGGACGCGCGTCGCAGCGTCCGCGACCTCGACGAACGCCACGCGGGCCTCGTCGAACGGTGTCGCGAGCGGGCGATCGAGCGTCGCAATCGCCTGTCGCGCCGACCAGTCGCGCGCCCACGCGCGCGGCTCGCCGCCGCCCGCCAGCACGTTGATCCACTGGTCGTAGGAAGTGGCGATGTGGGCGGCGATCCAGCCGCTCGCATTCAGCCGCCCCCAGGGCCCGCCGCGCCCCGGAGCCGGGACGCGATCCAGCGTGGAGACGAACTCGTCCTGAGCGTCAAGGAGCAGCCGGACGACGAGGGGAAGCGTGGTCACGTCCGACAGTCTACGACAGGCCTCGTGCGGCCCTCCGGCGGGCCCCCGGGGGCTGCTAGGCCGCGCGTCGACGTCGCGCGAGGGCAGCGAGGTACGGCGACGGCGCGTAGCCGGCGGGGAACCGGGGCTGGCGCGTGGGCGGCGCGAGGTGCGGGAAGCCCGCCGAGGTGAGGGCAGCGTTCTCATCCTCCACGGCCAGCGCCTCGGACGCCCACTGGCGGAGGAGCGTGACCGCAGCCCCGCCTAGGACCAGTCCCAGCGCGACAACAAAGAGCATGTCAGAGTGCATCTCGGCTACCCCCGTCACCCGATGGCTTGCGCCCGCCGGGATGGCCCACCCGATCCGTGAGGCGTGAGCAGAACGCCTGTTCGCTCAACGATTGGAATGTAGAACGGGCGTGCTATCGCTGTCAAGGGGGTGGCGCCTCGGACGGGGGTGCTTCTCCGGTGCTCGAGGGGTGGCGGCCCGGCCCTCCGTGATTCGCGCCGTGCTACGGCTGCCGTTCGAGGCGGGCCATGCCGCCGAGGTAGGGGCGCAGCACCTCCGGCAGCAGCACGCTGCCATCCGGCTGCTGGTGCGCCTCGAGGATCGCCGCGAGCGTGCGCGGCAGCGCCACGCCGGAGCCGTTGAGCGTGTGCAAGTGTTGCACGCGCCCTGCGGCGTCGCGGTAGCGCAGGTTCGCGCGCCGCGCCTGGAAGTCGAGGAAGTTCGAGACGGACGACACCTCGAGCCACTCGTTCGCGCCGGGCGCCCACACCTCGATGTCGTAGGTCATCGCGGAGGCGAACGTGAGGTCCCCCGTCGCGAGGCGCAGCACGCGGTAGCGCAGCCCGAGCGGGCGGATGATCGCGAGGGCATCCTCGAGCAGGGCGTGGAGTGCGACCCACGAGTGTTCCGGCTCGGTGAACTGCACCATCTCGACTTTGTCGAACTGGTACCCGCGCTTGATGCCGCGCACCTCGCGGCCGGCGCTGAACTGCTCGTGGCGGAAGCACGGCGTGTATGCGACGTGGCGCAGCGGCACCGAGGGGGCGTCCAGGATCTCGTCGCGGTACATGTTGGTGACGGGCACCTCCGCGGTGGGGATCAGCCAGAGGTCGGTGCCCTCGGCGTGGAACATCGTGTTCGCGAACTTCGGCAGCTGCCCGGTGCCGACGAGCATCTCCTCGCGCACGAGGACGGGCGGGTAGATCTCCAGGTAGCCCTGCTCGCGGTGCACATCGAGCATCCAGGTGATCAGCGCGCGCTGGAGTCGCGCGCCGTCGCCGCGCAGGATGTAGAACGGCGCGCCGGAGATCTTCGTGCCGCGCTCGAAGTCGAGGATGCCGAGGTTGACGCCCAGCTCCCAGTGCGGCAGCAGGCCCGCAATGGCCTCCGGGTGGGGGGCGTGTGCGATCGGGATCGGCGTGCCCAATCGCGCCTCTCGACCGGTGCCGTCGCCTTCGAGGATCACGACCGAGTCCGCCTCGAGGCCGATCGGGACGTCGGGGTGCGGCAGGTTCGGCACGTACAGCAGCAGCGCGTCGAGCTCCCGCTCCGTCTCGCGCAGCCTGCCTTCGAGTCCGTCGAGGTCAGCGGACACGGCGCGCTGGGCGTCGATCAGTCGCTGGCGCTCCGCGGCGTCCTTCGCGGCGCCGATCAGCCGCGCGGCCTCGTTGCGATCGCGGCGCATCCGCTCGACATCCGCGAGCAGCGCGCGGCGGCCCTCGTCCAATTCGAGGATGGCGTCCAGTGGCGCGTCGGAATGGCGGTCGCGCAGCGACTGGCGAACGTCGTCCGTGCGTTCGCGGATCGTCTGGATCGAGAGCACGCCGCGCCCCTCCCTGCCGCTAGGACCGGCGCGCCGCGGCGATCGCCGCGAGGCCGAGTTCGCGCACGTCGCCCGGCACCGCGGCCGTGCGTCCGCTGGGGTGTGCGAAGGTGCCCCCGGCGCGCAGCGCGGCCTCGTCCACCCATGTCCAACAGTCGTCGTCGTCAGGGAGTGCCGGCGCGCCGCCCGCGGGCGCGGCGGTCGGGCGCGTGAAGTAGATGAAGTCGATGTGTTGGTGCGGCTCGTCCAGGACGCCGTCGCGGGGGATGGCGTAGACGGCCATCGCGACGGGCGGCGGCAGTTGGGGCGGCGTCGCGTAGGCGAAGGCCGCGTCGCCGAGCACGTCCACGTCGAGGCCGGTCTCCTCGCGCACCTCGCGCAGCATCGCCTGCACCGGATCCTCGTCGGCCTCGACGTGCCCGCCGGGTGGCAGCCACATCGCCAGCCGCCGATGCCAGTGCAGGGCGGTGCGCCCGTCGTGGGAGACGAAGCCAGTGACCGTGAAGTGGCGGTGCATGGCGCTCTCCGCTGCTGCCGGCCCGGCGGGGTGCGGCCTCCGGTGGGGCGGAGCGTACCAATGCGCCTCGACGGGCGCGAATGCGCGACGAGCGTTCGAGGAGCGAGTGGGGCGTCAGTGTGCTGGCGTGGGGCGCCCCACCCCCTGCCCCCTCCCGGCGCGGGAGGGGGTTCTGAACAGCGGAGGTGATGCGAGGGGCCTGCGCCCCTCGCGCTCCCGGCGGAACGGCGCACGGTAGGCGCGTCTCGGAACATCGGCTCGGCGCCCTCTCCTGCACAGCCGGAGAGGGCTGGGGTGAGGGTTGTTCCGCCTCCCGCGTGGGAAGGGGGGGCAGGGGGATGGGCCGCGCGCGGTAGTCGTCGAACGCTACGCCCGCGAAGGTGGCGCTCCGTCGAGCCAGCCGAGGTCGAAGTCGCGGTAGGCGTCGATCACCGCGTGCGCCTCGGGTTGGGGAGGGGGGACGAACTTCGACTGTCGCAACTGCACGACGGTCATCCCCGCCGCGTGCGCGGCCCGCAGCTCGGGCACGGAATCCTCGATGGCAAGGCATCGCGCGGGCGGCACGCCGAGGCGAGCGGCCGCATGCAAGTACACGTCCGGCGCGGGCTTGCCCGCCCTAACCTCGCTTGAGGTGACCACCACCGGGAAGCGGTCCGCGAGTCCGATCGCGCGCAGGCTCGCCGCGACCCAGCGTGGCGACGACTGCGAGGCGACCGCGACGGAACGTCCGCCCGCGCGCAGCGCGTCCAGCAGGCCTGCGGCGCCGTCCAGGGGGGCGACGATCGATGCATCGAGTTCCGCGTAGATAGAGTCAAGCACGCGTGGGCCGATCTCCTCGATCGACTCGGCCGGTCGGTATCGCTCCCGAATCCAGTGCCACATACACTCGTTGGTTGTGCCCGCAATCTCCGCATACTCCTCGGCGGTCACGTAATCCGGCGTGAGGTACGCGTTCATCGCGCGATGGACGAGCGGCTCCGAGTCGAGCAGCACACCATCGAGGTCGAAGATCACCGCGTCGATGCGCGACCCCATCACGCGCGGGCCGCCGAGGCGTGCTCGGCCTCCACGAGGTGCTTGAGGCGCCACAGCGCGTCGCGCAGCGCCTGCGCGCGGTGCGGGCGGTGGAACAGCGTTTCGAGGAACGCGCCGAGGAGGCCACCGGCGGGGCGATACGCGGCCTCCAGCGTCAAGTGCACCTCGTGCGCGCTCTCGGCGTGGAGCGCCCACGTCAGCGACTCGAACGCGCCCTCGCCGTCACGCACGAAGGTGACGGCGCCGTCCTCGATGTCCGCGCGGCGGAGGCGGGCGCCTTCCGTGCGGGCCGGGAGCGCGAGGTGGAACGCGAAGCCCTCGTCGTCCGCCGTGTAGCCGCGGAAGGCGGGGCCGAGCCACTCGGTGTAACTCGCGAGGGCGAGGATGCGCCGCCGAATCGCTGCGGGCTCGGCGTGGATGTGCACATCCTCGCGAATCGCCACCGGCTCGCTCACCCCGGGGGGCCGTCCGGGGGCGCGGGCGGGAGGGCCGGCGGATCGCCCGCGCGCTCGCGCATCGCGGGGAACAGGATCACCTCGCGCAGGGAGTGCTCGCCGGTGATCAACTGCACGACGCGGTCGATGCCGATGCCGAGGCCGCCCGCGGGCGGCATCCCGTGCTCCAGCGCGGTGAGGAAGTCTTCGTCGACCAGCTCCGTCTCGTCGTCGCCGGCGGCGCGCTTCGCCGCCTGCTCCTCCATGCGCGCGCGCTGGTCGACCGGGTCGTTCAGTTCGGAGTAGGCGTTGGCGATCTCGTAGCCGAGCACGAAGAGCTCGAAGCGCTCCACGGTATCGGGGTCGTCGGCCTTCTTCTTTGCCAGCGGCGAGAGCGCCGTGGGGTAGTCGAAGATGAAGGTCGGCTGGATCAGCTTCGGCTCGACGAACTCGGACATCAGCGCGTCCAGGATGGTCGCCCATGACGCGTCCGGCGCGAACGCGACGCGACGCTCCATCGCGAGCGCCGCCAGTGCCTCGCGTGTGGGGTAGCGCGTGTAGTCGATGCCGGCGTGCTCGATGAGCGCCCCGCGGTACGTGGTGCGCGCGAACGGGGCGGCGAGGCTCACGCGGTGCTCGCCGTGCGCGATCACTGTGCTGCCGAGCACCGCGCTGGCCACGCTGGCCAGGAGCTCCTCCACCATGCGGGCGACGTGCTCGTAGTCCACGTACGCCTCGTACGACTCGAGCAGCGTGAACTCCGGGTTGTGGCGGTACGAGAGACCCTCGTTGCGGAACACGCGTCCGATCTCGAACACCTTCTCGAAGCCGCCGACCAGCAGCCGCTTGAGGTGCAGCTCCAGCGAGATGCGCAGGAAGAGGTCGCGGTCGAGCGCGTTGTGGTGTGTGACGAACGGGCGCGCGGCGGCGCCGCCTGCCTGGTCCTGCAGGACGGGCGTCTCGACTTCCATGAAGCCGCGTTCGGCGAAGAACCCGCGGATGGTGGCGACGACCAGCGCACGCTGCTGCGCGATCTCCCGGGCGCGCTGGTTGGCCAGCAGGTCGAGGTAGCGCTGCCGGTAGCGCGTCTCCACGTCCGTGAGGCCGTGCCACGCGTCGGGCATCGGCCGGATCGCCTTGGTGATCACACGCCAGGCGGTCACGGCGACCGTGGGCTCGCCGGTGCGCGTGCGGAAGAGCGTCCCGGCGGCCTCGAGGAAGTCGCCCAGGTCGACGAGGTCGAGGTTGGCGAAGTCCGCGAGCGCATCGCGCCGGAAGTGCAGCTGGATGCGTCCGCTGCCGTCGCGCAGGTCCAGAAAGGCGGCGCGTCCCATGATGCGCTGCGCCGCGACGCGCCCCACGACCGTGACCGGGAGGCCGGCCTCGATCGCGGCGTCGGGGGCGGCCTCGAGCGCCGCGACGGCGGCGGCGGCGGTGTGCGTGCGCGTGACGCGCGGGGGGTAGGGATCGCCGACGCGTCCGGTCGAGTCAGGCGCGAGCAGCCGTTCGCGTTTCTCCAGCCGTTGCGCGATGAGTTCCTGCTCGGTCGGCATGGCGCTAGTAACGCATACGTAGCGCATACATGCGCGGGCCCCGAGGTCTGAGCGGGATGCGCGCTGCGCGCGAGCATTCGGTTTGCGCGTGGTGCGAGGGATGCGGGCGGCTCCGAGGCGCGCCTACCGCGCGCCGTTCCGCCGGGAGCGCGAGGGGCGCAGCACCCTCGCATCCACCCTCTCGTTCAGAACCCCCTTCCCGCGCAGGGAAGGGGGCAGGGGGATGGTCGAGCCCCACAGCGAGGCAGGGGGCAGGGGCAGAGGCACGAGCGCCGGCCTCGAGGCTGGGAGCAATACGCCGAGTGCGATCGGGGGTACGCCGCGCGGCGGCGCGCGTTACGCGATCGTCGTGATCGTCAGTTCGACGTCGCCTGCGGGCGCCTTGATGGTCACGGTATCGCCGCGCTTCTTGCCGAGGAGCGCGCGTCCGACCGGGGACTTGTGGCTGATGCGCCCCTGTGTGGGATCGGCCTCGGTCGGGCCGACCAGCTGATACTTCTGGCTCTTTCCTGACGTCTGCTTCACCGTCACGGTGGAGCCGACCTGTACCAGCTTCGACTTCGCGACCGACGCGACATCGATGATCTGTACGTTCTCCAGAGCGCGCTCGATCTCGGCGATGCGCCCCTCGAGGAATGCCTGCTGGTTCTTGGCGTCCTCGTACTGCGCGTCGAGTTGGTCGGGGCCCAGCTCCTGCGCCTCGCGGATGGCGGCGGCCACCTCGGCGCGGCGAACCGTGCGCAGCTCTTCGAGCTCACGTTCGAGTTTGGTCAGGCCTTCGCGGGTGAGCAGGACGGGCTCTTCGGCCATGGTCTCTCTCGGCGGTCGGTGCGGCGGGCGATAGACGGAAACGCGGACCCACCGTTGTCGGTGGATCCGCTGCTGGGCACGCATTCTACTCGGGCCGCGCGAGGGATTCAAGTATCGCGCAGGAGTCCTCGCCATTTCGGCCTCGCGGTCGTGTTCCGGTGCTAGACTGACCGTGGCGGGGCTCGGGGACGACGATCGTCGCCCCGGGACGGGAGCGCGCGCCATCCTGCCCTCGAATCCACCGTTGCCGCGCCCGCGTCGCCCCTACCTGCTGTTCGTGTTGGTAGTCCTCGTTGGGCTCGGGAGCGGCATGGCCGGCGTGGCCGCCGGGCTGCGCGTGGCCCAGCCGGTGCCTGCGGCGCAGGGGACGGCTCCGCCGGCGTTGGCGCCGGGAGACACGGCCGGGCGGATCCGCCGCGCGATCGACCGCAACGTCCCGACGGTGGTCACGGTCGTGGCCGACCTGGCGCCGACTGCCGCGGCGGGTGTGGTCGTGGAGACGACCAATCTTGGCTCGGGTGTGGTGATCGCGGAGAGCGGCGTAGTGATCACGAACTACCACGTGATCGCCGGCGCCGCGACGATCTGGGTCGTGCTCCAGAACGGCGAGCGGCGTCCCGCGGTGCTGCTCGCGGACGACTCGCCGTTCCACGACCTGGCGATACTGCGGGTTCCGGGTGGTGGGCTGCGCGCGGCGCCGCTGGGCGACTCCGACGCGCTCCAGCTGGGCGAGCCGGTGATCGTCATCTCCAGTGGCCTCGTCACGTTCGCCAACCAGGTGAAGGTCGGCGTGGTGTCGGCGACGCATCTGGACTTCCCGCGGCCCGGGATCATCCTGGAGGACATGCTGCAAACGGACGCCGCGGTCAACCACGGCGACTCCGGCGGTGCGCTGCTGAACCTCGACGGCGAAGTCGTCGGCCTCGTCACCACGGTGGTGCGATCCACGCCGTCGGGACAGAACGTCGAGGGCGTCGCGCTCGTGCATTCGATGAGCAGCATGCGTGCGGTGATCGACGCGGTGATCGCGACGGGCGTCAATCCGCGGCCGCGCCTCGGCATCGAGCGCCTCGGGACGCAGCACACTCCCGTCGATGCGAACCGGCCGCCGGCGGGCTTCCGCGGTGGCGGCGGTGCGCTCGTCACCGGCGTTGCGGCCGGCAGCCCGGCGCTCGCGGCGGGGATCGCGGACGGCGACGTGATCACGGCCGTGAACGGTCAGCCGGTGGGCGGGGATGCGCCGTTTGTAAACCTCCTCGGCGCCGCGCCGCGGGGACGGGACGTGCGGCTCGCCGTGGTGCGGGACGGACGCGAGCGCCAGGTGGTGGTGTCTCCCCGGGTGATCGCTGCCGTGCCTGCCGGGGCACGATGATCACCATGATCAGGAGCACGTGATGACGCAAGAACCTCCTCCCCGCGCGCGCCGATCGCCGGATCGCCCCGACCTCGATCGGCCCGAGCTTGGGCGCGCCGACGCGCCCGCATACGCACCGGTGCTGTTCGAGGACGAGCCGCTGCGCCCGCGGGGACGCGGTGGCGATGGCCGCGGCCCGCGTCGTCCGCGCCGCGACGATGGCGGCGACGCCGGGCTGCTGCGCATCCTTGGCGCGATCGTGGTGCTCGGGGTGGTGATCGTCGCGCTGGTGCTCCCGGGATCGCCGGTGCGCCTGATCGGCGGCGGCACCGCCTCGACGGCCGAGGGCATCACCGCGAAGGCGCGCGCCACCCTGCCCGCGGTGCCGGGCGGACTGACCGCTCTGAGCAAGCTCTACGACATCAACGTCCCGGCCGGGCTCAAGGGCCCGTGGACGATCGAGGTCGCGCTGACGCAGCCGACCACCGACACCTCGAACCTCGCGTTCTACGCGTACGAGTCGGGGCGGTGGACCAGGATTGCGCCCGTCGCGCCGGTGAAGGACGGCAAGGCCGTGTCAGGCGACGTCGGGAGCGCGCCCGGGTCGATCGCCGTGCTCCGTCGCACCGGCCTCGCGCGCAGCCTCGGCCTGATCGTGAACGCGGGGCAGGTGCCCGACCCGCGCGCGCTGGGGAGCGCGACGATCGTGGCGGTGATGGCGGGCACGCCGGCTGCCGGCGCTGCGGGCGCCGCGGGGGGACTGGAGATCACGGCGGGCGCGGTCGCATCGGCGGCGAAGGCGGCGGGGAGTGCGAAGGTCTACCTCGGCGTGGCCACGGAGGACGCGCCAGCGGCGGTGCGCGCGATCGCCGCCTCCCCCGCGCACGTCGAGGCGATCGCGACGCTGGCCAGGCGCGAGGCCGCGGCCGGCGTCTTCCTAGACTACACCGTGCTGTCCGCCGCGCAGCGCGACGCGTTCACCGCGTTCGTGCGCGCGCTGCGCGACCGCCTGCAACGCGACCAGCTGGGGCTGGTCGTGGGGGTGCCCGCCGCTGCCGGCGCGAACGGCGGAGCGTTCGACTGGGCCGCACTCGCGGGCGTGGCCGACGGGCTCTGGCTGCGCGCGACGCCCGAGTCCGCGACCTACTACGACGAGATGGACCGGCTGCTCGCGGCGCGCAAAGAGGCGGGCGCCGATCTGGCAAAGGTGTCGCTGGTCATCGACAGGCGGTCGCAGGAGCGCGTCGGCGCACAGCAGCGGCTGATCACGCTGCGGGAGGCGCTGACCGCCGCAAGCGCGATCGACCGCGCGGTCGAGGCGCCAATCGCGGCCGGTGCGAACGTCACGCTGCGGGCGCAGCACCTCGCGGACGCGTCGCCGGTGCTGCGCTGGGACAACACAGCGCGCGCCGTCACCTTCTCCTACAACGACACGGACGGGCAGCACTCGCTCTGGCTGGAGAACCGCTACTCGGCGGCGTTCCGGCTGGACGTGGCGACGCGCTTCGGGCTGGGTGGCGTCGTCGTGACGCCTGCGCGGCAGGACGACGCCCTGCCCGACGTCTGGAGCACGGTGACGACGTACGTCCAGGATGGCAGCGTGCAGCTGCTGCGGCCGTTCGGCCCCTACCTCGCACCGTGCTGGCGGCCGGCGTCTGGGGCCGTCGAGGGGCCCGCGTGCTGGACGACGGACAGCGTGTCGGCGGCGCGCACCTGGCGCGCTCCGGCGGAGGTCGGGGTCTACAACGTGGACCTGGTGGTGTCCGACGGCACGACGTTCGTGGCGCAGCAGGTCGCGCTGCGCGTCGGCGGCGCGAGCGCGCGGCCGACGCCCGCGCCCGCGGCGACCACGCCGACGCCTGCCGGCACCGCGACCGCAACGCCCACGCGGACGCCCACTCCCAGCGCGCAGCCGACGCTGCCGCCACCGCCGACCGGCGCGCCCGCGCCGACGCCCGCGGCCACCGCCACGCCGAGGCCGACCGTCGTGCCGACGGCGAGCCCCACCCCGGCGCCCACGCCAGCGCCGACACCGGCCCCTACCGCCGCGCCCACGCCCGCCGCAACGTTCCCGCCGGGCCAGCCGCCCGGGCCGGCGGGGCAGTAGCGCATGACACGGGAACAGCCCTCGTCACGGGCGGCGTCACGCGCGGCATCGCGCGCGGGCACCCGCCCCACGGCGCGGGCCACGGCGCGCCCGGCGGGTCGTGCCGCCTCGTTGCGGGTGATCGCGGGGTCGGCGCGCGGCGTGGGGTTGCGCGTGCCTGACTCGACACGCACGCGACCGACGGCGGGGCGCCTGCGCGAGTCGCTGTTCGCGATGCTCGAGGCGGCCGACGTCGACTTCGAGCGCGTCCTGGATCTGTACGCCGGCAGCGGCGCGCTCGGCATCGAGGCGCTCTCGCGCGGCGATGGCATCGCGACGTTCGTGGACGCCGACGTGGAGGCGGGCGCGGTGATCCGCGAGAACCTCGCACGCACGCGCTTCGCGGATCGCGGGCGGGTGATCGTCGGGCGTGTGGGGCGCTGGCACGCGCCGGCAACGGCCGCGTACACGCTGGTGCTGGCCGATCCGCCATATGATGACGCCGCGCCGTGGGGCGCGATCGAGACCAGCATCGTCGGCGCGCTGGCGTCGCACGCAACGATCGTCGTCGAGCACGACGCGAGGACGGCGCCGCCTGCGGCGCTGGCCGGCCGAGCGTTGTGGCGCGAGCGCCGCCAGGGTGCGGGGGCCGTTGCGATCTACCAACCAGCAGGAGAGGACGCCGCATGACCGTCGCGTTGTACCCGGGACGCTTCGACCCAGTCACGAACGGCCACCTCGATATCGTCGAGCGCGCGTCGCGCATCTTCGAGACGGTCGTCGTCGGCATCGCCGCCAGCCGTTCGGCGATCTTCACGATCGACGAGCGCATGGAGATGTTCTCTCGCGCCGTCGCCGAGCTAGCCCTGCACAACGTCACGATCAGCGCGATCGAGGGCCTGACGGTCGACGAGGCGCGGCGGCAGGGCGCCACGGTCGTCGTGCGCGGCCTCCGCGTCGCGGACTTCACGTACGAGTTCGACATGGCGCTGATGAACCGCAACATGGCGCCGGATGTGGAATCGGTCTACATGATGACGGCGCTGGAGCACCTCTTCGTCAGCGCCACGCGCATCCGGGAGCTCGCCAGTTTCGGTCGTGACGTCAGCGCCTTCGTGCCCGCAGGGGTGAACGAGGCGATCCAGCGGAAGATCGGCGCCCGCCCGTCCTGAGGTGGCGCGCACTGTAGCGTGAATGCGTCCAAGGAGGCTGCGATGGATCTGCTGCACCTGGTGGACCGCCTCGAAGAACTCGTGGCGAGCGCGCAGAAGATGCCGATCGGCAATCGCGCCATCATCGACCGGCGTCGGCTCCTCGACATCATCGACCAGATGCGCGTCGCCGTACCCGTGGAGGTGCGCGAGGCGCAGGACATCGTCGGCCACCGGGAGGCGATCCGGCGCGAGGCGGAGGAGGACGGTCGCATCCTGCTCGCCCAGGCGGAGGAGCGCGCCGCGCGCATGGTGGATGCGCACGAGGTCACCGGCGCTGCGAAGCGCCGCGCCGAGGAGATCGCCGTCGAGACGGAGGCCCGCCTCGAACAGCGCGTGGAGGAGGCGAACGCCGACATCCAGCAGCGCATGCAGGAATCGCGCCAGATCGCGCGCGAGCAGATGGCCGCGGCCGACGAGTACGCGCGCGAGCTGCTGCGCCGCCTGGAGGGGCAGCTCCAGACGTTCGTGACCTCTGTGCGCTCGGGGATGCAGCAGTTGGACCCGGTCGCGTCGTCGCAGGCCCAGCCGCGCGTCGAGGCGCGCAACGAGCCGCGCGCGGAGCCGCCGCCCATCGAGCCGCCGCGCGAGCCGATGCGCGAGGAGTCGATGCGTGAGGAGCCGATGTACCGCGAGCCGGCAGCGGTGGAACGCGGTCGCCGCGACGATGCCGTGGGCGCGCAGCCGGCACCGCGCGCGGCGCTGCGCGCGCCGATCCCGATGCACCGCGAGGACGACGAGCCGGAGGAGGAACTGGAGAACCTGCTTCAGCCGCGTCGCCGCGAGACGCTGCGCCCCCCGGTGCTCATCGATGACTTCGCGCACGAGCCGCTGGACGACGATCCGCACCTCGGTGGCCGCGATCGGGACGAACGATAGGCCGCGCCCATTCCCCGGCCCCTTCCTTTCGGGAAGGGAGAGTCAGCAAGGGAGGGGGTGGGGATGCGAGGGGCGTAGCCCCTCGCATCCGGGCGGAGACGCGCGCGGCAGGCGCGCGGCGGAAACCGCACGACGCAGCGCGGTCGGTGCCGCCCCGTCTCGCGTCAGCGCCGGAACATTCCCGGGAGCGTCTTCTCGTAAAAGCGGCGCAGCGAGTAGCCCTTCGCCCCGGCCAGCAGCTCCGCCCCGTGGGCGCGGCCGTCGATGAGCTCGCGGCGCTCCGGCGGCACCTTTGCCGCGGCGACCAGTTGCTCGTAGGAGTGGGCCGCGGAGAGGTCATCGCGCGCTGCGACGAGGACGAGGCGGCCGTGAAACCTCGGGGCGACATCGATCGGCCGTAGGCCGCCGAACTCCATCGGCGTCGACAGGCCGATCACGCCGATCGAGGGGTCATCGGCCACCGCGAGCATCCCGGCAGCCGCGCCCATCCCCGCACCGATCAGCGCGATGTCATCGAAGCCGCGCGCGCGCACGAAGCGGATCGCGGCCTGTACGTCTCGCGTCGTGCCCTCGATGTCGTCGGGCGCGCCCGTCGAGGCGCCATGCCCGCGGAAATCGAACGTCAGCACGGACGGCTGCCCGGCCACCGGCTCCTCTGCCAGCGGCCACCAGCGCGACTCGTCCTCCCGGTACTCGTGCAGGTAGACCAGGATGCGCGAGCGGTCGTTCGTCCACAGCCGCCCAGCGAGCCCCTGGCCGTCCTCGCTGGGGAACGTCACGGGCGCGGCGCCGGGCGTGATGCGCCCGGGTCGCGGGTCGAGCGCGTGCGGGTCGTCGCAGGCAGTGAGTGCGGCGACGAGGCATGCGATGACCACGTGGGCGACGAGGCGGCCGGCGGGGCCGTGGGCGCTCCGGCCCGCGCGTCGCATCCTCGTCTACCGCACCACGAGGTTCAGCAGCCGCTCCGGCACGTAGACGACGCGCACGATCTCCTTGCCCGTCAGGTGCTCCGCGACGCGAGGGGAGGCCTCCGCGGCGGCACGCGCGGCGGCCTCCGTGGCGGTGGTCGCGATCGAGATGCGGTCGCGCAGGCGTCCGTTCACCTGCACCGCGACCTCCACCGTGTCGCGCACGATCAGCGCGGGGTCGTGCTGCGGCCACGCCTGCTGGTGCACCGAGTAGCCGTGCCCCGTGCGCGCCCACAGCTCCTCCGCGATGTGCGGGCAGGGCGGCGCGAGCATCAGCGCCAGCAGCCCGACGGTCTCTCGCCAGGCCGCGGCGTCCGCCTGGCCCTCGTCGCGCAGGCGCTGCATCGCGTTCGTCAGTTCCATCATGGCGGCGATGGCGGTGTTGAAGCGCTTCCCCTCGAGGTCGTCGCCGACTTTCGCCAGCGTCGCGTGCGCGAGGCGGCGCAACTCGCGGCCGCCTGCGGCGTCGTCCACGAGGGCGGGCGGGTCCGTGACGGCGTTCCACACGCGGTTCAGCCAGCGCGAGACACCGACGATGCTATCGACGTCGTACGGGCCGCCCTGATCCCATGGCCCGAGGAACATCAGGTACGCGCGGAAGCAGTCCGCGCCCCACTTCTCCACCTGGTCGTCCGGCGCGACCACATTGCCGCGCGACTTCGACATCCGCCGCCCGTCCGGGCCGAGGATCTGCCCCTGCGCGAAGTAGCGCGTGAACGGCTCGTCCCCCGGCACGAGGCCCAGGTCGCGCGCGACCTTGTAGAAGAAGCGCGCGTACAGCAGGTGCATCGTCGCGTGCTCGGAGCCGCCCGTGTACTGGTCGACGGGCAGCCACGCCTCGGCCGCGGCGCTCCCGAAGGGCTGCGCCTCGTTGTGCGCGTCGGGGTAGCGCATGAAGTACCAGGATGAGCACATGAACGTGTCCATCGTGTCGGTCTCGCGCTTCGCCGGCTTGCCGCACTGCGGGCACGAGGTGTTCACGAACGCCTCGGACAGCGACAGCGGCGACTGGCCGGTCGGGCGGAACTCGACGTCGTAGGGCAGCACCACGGGCAGCTGGTCCTCGGGCACGGGCACGAGGCCGCAGTCGGGGCAGGTGATCATCGGGATCGGCGCGCCCCAGTAGCGTTGCCGCGAGATCAGCCAGTCGCGCAGCCGATACTGCACCGTGGGCCCGCCCCACCCCTGCTGCGCGAGGTACGCGGCGATCGCGCCCTTCGCCTCGGTCGAGGGCATGCCGTCGAAGCGCTGCGAGGCCACCAGCGTGCCCGGCCCGATCCACGCAGCCTCCAGGGGTTGTCCGGTCCAGTCGGGTGGTGCGATCACCACGGGGATCGGCAGCCCGTACTTCTGCGCGAACACGAAGTCGCGCTCGTCGTGTGCGGGCACGCCCATCACCGCGCCCGTGCCGTACGAGGCGAGCACGTAGTCGGCGATCCAGATCGGGACGCGCTCGCCGGTGAGGTGGTTCACGCAGTACGCGCCGGTGAACACGCCGACCTTCTCGCGCTCTGTCGACAGGCGCTCGATCTCCGTCGCGTGGGCGGCCTGGTCGCGGTACGCCTCGACGGCGGGGCGGTGCTCCGGCGTGGTGATCGCGGCGACCAGCGGATGCTCTGGCGCGAGCACCATGAAGGTCACGCCGTACAGCGTGTCGGGTCGCGTGGTGAACACGCGCACCTCGCTCGGGAGAGTGTCCGTCACGCCACCCGCGCCGTCCGCGGCGGGCTGCTCGAGGGCGAAGGCGACCTCGGCACCCTCGGAGCGGCCGATCCAGTTGCGCTGCATCAGCTTGACGTGCTCGGGCCAGTCGAGATCCTCGTTGTGCAGTAGCTCCTCGGCGTAGCGGGTGATGCGGAAGAACCACTGCTCCATCGCGCGCTGCTCGACCACGGCGCCGCAGCGCTCGCAGCAGCCATCGATGACCTGCTCATTGGCGAGCGTGGTGTTGTCGACGGGGCACCAGTTGGCGGCGGCGTGCTTGCGGTAGGCGAGGCCCTGCTTGAAGAGCTGCACGAACCACCACTGCGTCCACTTGTAGTACTCGGGCGCGCTGGTGTTCACCTCGCGCGACCAGTCGAAGGTGGCGCCCATGGACTTCAGCTGCCCGCGCATGCGCTCGATGTTTGCGTTCGTCCAGTCGCGCGGGTGCACGCCCCCCTTCAGCGCCGCGTTCTCCGCCGGCAGCCCGAACGCGTCGAAGCCCATCGGGAAGAGCACGTTGTGCCCGCGCATGCGGAAGTACCGCGCGAGCGTGTCCGAGGGCGCCATGGCGAACCAGTGCCCCACATGCAGGTCGCCGGAGGTGTAGGGGAACATCGTCAGGTGGTAGCGGTTCTGCTTGCCCTCGACGGCGTCGGGGGTGCGGTAGAGCGCCTCCTGCTCCCAGCGGGCCTGCCACGCGCGCTCGATGGCGCGCGGCTGGTAGCGGTCCTCGGCGGCGGCGCGATCGGCGTCGGTGGTCATGGCGGCTCTCTCGTCCGGAGGCCCTCGAGGAGGGCGGCGTGCTTCGTGCGGTGGGCGGCGTCGCTTCCCTCCGAACGGAGGGCGCGACATCGCCTACGTAAGGACGAGGGGCGGGCGGATCGTCGAGGTACGTCCAGCCATTATGCCTCAAGTATACCGTCAGCCCTCGGACGCGGGCGGGGAACCCTCACCACCGCCCCTCTCCCGCGAGGCACCGTTCCGCGGGAGCGCCAGGGGCGCAGCCCCCCGCATCACCCGCTCTCGTGTTTCAAACCCCCTTCCCGCGCGGGAAGGGGGCGGGGGGATGGGCCGAGCCGCGTGAGCACTTCGAACGTCCCGCATCCTCGACGGCAGGGGGCCGCTCACAGCGCGAGGATCAGCGCCACCGACAGCGGCACGCCGAGGAATACGACGACCAGGAACGCGCGTGCCGCGCGCAGCCGGTCCGCCGGCTCGGTCGTCGCGAGTGCGCGCCCTCCCAGCCACAGCGTGGCGATCACGTACACCACGAACAGGACGATCAGCCCCGGCTTCGGATCCATGCGCGCTCTCCCTTGGCCGCGAGCCTAACGTGTCCGCGGCGCTACGGGCTGACGAGGCGGCGCAGCAGTTGGTTGAACGACGCCACCACCACCTCGCCCGCCGCGTCCAGACCGAACGAGGTGAGGTTCGACACGCTCGCGATACGCACGGGCGTCCCCGGTGGGTCCGCGCGTACCGCCCACACCTCGCCGGAGCAGAGGTCGGCGTAGAGGTACGCGCCGGCGATCTCCGGCGCGCGTGTGCCGCGATAGACCACGCCCCCGGTGATCGAGCAGCGCCCGCCGCCGTGGTCGTACGTCGCCACCGGCGGCGTGAAGCCGGTGCGGTCGCACCCCGTCGACGGCCGGTAGCAGCGGTCGCCCTCGACGACGTTCCACCCGTAGTTCGCGCCGCGGCGGATCACGTCCACCTCCTCGATCTCTCCCTGGCCGACGTCACCCGTCCAGAGCGCGCCGGTCGCTTGGTCGAACGCCATGCGCCATGGGTTGCGCAGGCCATACGCCCAGATCTCGCCTCGTGGGCCGGCCTGGCCGACGAACGGGTTGTCGCCGGGGATCGCGTACGGCTGAGCGGTCGAGGCGTTGCGCACGTCGATGCGGATCACCTTGCCGTGCAGCGTGCTGAGGCGCTGGCCGTTGCCCTGCGGGTCGCCCGCGGAGCCGCCGTCGCCAAGCCCGAGGTAGAGCATGCCGTCCGGCCCGAAGCGGATCGCCCCGCCCTTGTGGTTCGAGAACGGCTGCGCGACCTCCAGAATCGTCAGTTGCGAGGCGGGGTCAATCGCGAGGCTGCCGGGCACGCGTGAGAAGCGCGCGAGGACGGTGCGGCGCACTCCCGTGGCGGAGAAGTAGAGCCACACGTGGCCGTTGCTCGCGAACGCCGGGTCGAGGGCGAGCGACAGCAGCCCCTCCTCGTTCCCGTCGCGGGAGACGCGCCCGCTGATGTCGAGGATGCGCGTGTCGTCGCCGCCGGCGTACGCGAACACCTGCCCCTCCTGCTCCACGACGAACAGGCCGCCCTCGCCGGCGGGTGGGTAGGCGCCCACCTCCGTCGGCCGGCTCCAGCGGCGGCGGCCGACCTCGGCGAGCGCGATCGAGCGCGGCGGTGCGCTCGGCACCAGGCCCGGCGCGGGACCGGGGGCGGGCACGGGCGTGCCGAGGAGACGCGGCGTGGGGGCGGCGGTCGTGCCGGTCGCGGCGACCGCCGGAGGGGCGGGCGTGCCCTCGCGCGCGGTGCCCGTCGCGCCGGGTGCGGTGGCCCCGGCGGCGAGCGTGCCCGCGAGCGCGAGGGCGATCGCCGCGAGGCGCCCCCGGTGGGCGCGCAGGGCGCCGATCACGCCGCGCGGCCCGCCGCGAGGCCCGCCACCATCGCGAGCATTCCGAGGATGGCGGTCGCGGCGAGCAGGCTCGCGGCGACCGCGATCCGGCCCGCCTCGGCGTGCGCGACGACATCGGCCATGTAGGAGGAGAACGTGGTGAACCCACCGAAGACGCCGGAGGCGATCCCCACCGACACCGCCCGCGGCATCGATGGGTAGCGCGCCTCGATCAGCCCCAGCAGGACGCCGAGGCCGAACGCGCCGATCACGTTCACGGCCAGCGTCCCCGACCCGCCGAGGCGCGCCA
>SHYQ01000023.1 GCA_009692765.1 Dehalococcoidia bacterium
CACCAGCCGCGGACGGTACGCCCGAGGGCTACCCCTCGTACGTGCCGAAGATCAGGCTCGTGTTGTGGCCGCCGAAGCCGAGCGAGTTCGACATCACGTAGCGCAGCGGCAGCGCGCGCGCGCCCTCGGCGACGTAGTCGAGGTCGCACGCGGGGTCCGGCGTGACGAGGTGGATCGTGCCGTGGATGCGCTGGTCGCGCAGCGAGAGCACCGACACGCCGGCCTCGACGCCGCCCGCCGCGCCGAGGGTGTGGCCGAACATCGACTTCGAGGATGACACGGGCACGTCGTGCGCGCCTTCGCCGAAGACGGTCTTGATCGACATCGTCTCGAAGCGGTCGTTCATCTCCGTACTCGTGCCGTGCGCGTTGAGGTAGTCGATGTCGCCCGCTACGAGGCCGCCCTTGCGCAGCGCGATGTTCATCGCGCGCGCCGCGCCCTCGCCACCCTCCGAGGGCTGCGTGACGTGGTGCGCGTCCGCGGACTGCCCGTAGGCCACGAACTCCGCGAGGATCGGCGCGCCGCGCTTCAGCGCGTGCTCGAGCTCCTCCAGCACGAGGATGCCCGCGCCCTCGCCGAGCACGAAGCCGTCGCGGTCGACGTCGAACGGGCGGCTCGCGGTCTCCGGGTCGTTGTTGCGCGAGAGCGCGCGCGAGGCGGCGAAGGCGGCGACGGACATGCGCGTCACGGAGGCCTCGGCGCCGCCGGCCACCATCGCGATGGCGTCGCCGCGGCGGATCACCTCGAACGCCGTGCCGAGCGCGTCGGCGCCGGAGGCGCAGGCGGAGACGGTGTTGTAGTTGGGGCCGCGCAGCCCGAAGCGGATCGACACCTGGCCCGCGGCCATGTCGGGGATGAACATCGGCACGAGGAACGGCGAGACGCGGCTCGGGCCCTTCTCGAAGAGCACCTTCATCTCCTCCTCGAGCGTGGCCATGCCGCCGATGCCCGCGCCGATCATGCAGCCGATCTCGTCCGCGTCGGCGGCGATGTCGATGCCCGAGTGCTCCAGCGCCTCGCCCGCGGCGAGCACCGCGAGGTGGGTGAAACGGTCCATCCGCCGCGCCTCCTTGCGGTCGAGGTAGGTCGACACGTCGAAGTCCGGCACCTCCCCCGCCACCTGCGAGGCGAGGTCGCTGGCGTCGATCAACGTGATTGGGCGGATGCCGTTCGTCCCGGCGAGCAGCGCCTGCCACGTCGCCTCGCGGCCCACGCCGACAGCGGTGAGCAGGCCGACGCCGGTGATCACGACGCGCTTCAGGGTGATCGTCACGGGTGCCGGCATCTAGGCGCCCTCCCACTTCTTGAAGATGATCGCGCTGTTGTGCCCGCCCAGCCCGACCGAGGTGCTCATGGCGTGGCGCACCGCGGCGACGCGCGCCTCGTTCGGCACGTAGTCGAGGTCGCAGTCCGGGTCGGGCGTGTCGAGGTTCATCGTGGGCGGCACCACGCCGTTGTGGCACACGAGGACCACGACCGCGGCCTCGACGGCGCCGGCCGCGCCCATCATGTGGCCGTGCATCGACTTCGTCGAGGACACCAGCAGCGAGGCGGCGTCCTCGCGGAACACCTCGTGGATCGCGCTCGTCTCCACGCGGTCGTTGAGCGCGGTGCCGGTGCCGTGGGCGTTGATGTAGTCGATGTCGCCCGGTTGCAGCCCGGCGCGTTCGAGGGCGCCGCGCATCGCCTGCGCCACGCCGTGGCCGTCCTCGGCGATGCCCACCATGTCGAAGGCGTCGTTGCTGGTGGCGGCGCCCATCCACTCGGCGTAGATGCGCGCGCCGCGCGCCTGCGCGTGCTCGAGCGACTCGAGGATCAGCATCCCCGTGCCCTCGCCCAGCAGGAAGCCGTTGCGGTTGAGGTCGAACGGGCGCACGGCCTTCGTGGGGTCCTCGTGCTCCGCGAGCGCCTTCATCGCGTGGAAGCCGGCGTAGTAGATCGGCTGAAGGGGGGCCTCGTAGCCGCCGGTGATCATCACGTCGGCGCGGCCGCTGGCGATGATCTCGGCCGCCTCGCCGGTGGTGGCGCCCCCGGTCGCGCAGGCGGCGGTGATGGCGTAGTTCGGCCCGCGCACGCCGAGGTCGATCGCGATGAGGCCGGTGGCGGTGTCGGGCAGCATGTGCGAGACCATGAACGGCGAGACGCGGCGGTGCCCCTTCTCCGTCAGCACCTGCTGCTGCTCGACGATCAGGTGCGCGCTGCCCATGCCCGTGCCGAGCACGACGCCGACGCGCGCGCGATCCTCGACCGCGAGGTCGAGGCCGGCGTCGGCGACCGCCTGCCGCGCCCCCGCCAGCGCGAACACCGAGGAGCGGTCGAGCCGCCGCAGCAGCTTCGCGTCCACGTGCGCGGTGGGCTCGAACGCCTTCACCTCGCCGGCGATCGGGCACTCGTAGTCCTCGACGTCGAACTGCGTGATCCGCGCGATGCCGGAGCGGCCGGCGACGAGCGAGGCCCACGTCGAGGCGGCGTCGTTGCCGACGGGCGTGATCAGGCCGAGGCCGGTCACCACGACGCGGCGCAGGGGCGGGCGCGCGCCGCTCGTCACGAGGCCGCCGAGGGCTGCGCGGGGAGGATGGAGATCGGGATCGGCTGCTCGCGCGCGTCGTCGAGGGAGACCGCCTCGACGCCCTCGCCCGCGATGCGCTGCACCATGCGCGCCAGCGCGTGGCCGGGGCCGACCTCGATGAAGGTGTGCACGCCCTCGCGCGTCATGCGGCGGACGTTCTCCGTCCACAGCACGGGCGAGCGCAGCTGCGCCTCGAACTCCGCGCGCAACTCGGCGCCGGTACGCAGCAGCTCGCCGGTGATGTTCGAGACGATCGGGCGCACGGGGTCGGCGAAGGGCACCTGGCGCAGCAGCTTCGTGAACTCGAGGGCGAGCGGCGCGCTCAGCGGCGTGTGGCTCGACACCTTCAGGCGCAGGCGGATCGCCCGGCCTTTCAGCGCCTGGGCCGCCTCCATGGCGCGCTCGAGGGCGCTCACGTCGCCGCTGATCACCGTCTGCGTGTCCTCGTTGTAGTTCGCCACGTCCACGCGGCTGGCCTCGCCGGTCGTCGCCTCGACGCACAGCCGCTCCACGACCCGCGGCTCGAGGCCGATGATCGCCGCCATGCCCACGGGGCGCTCCGCGTTGAGCGAGCCCATCAGCCGCGCACGTTCCATGATCAGCCGCAGCGCGTCGCGGAACGACAGCGCGTTGGCCGCGACCGCCGCGCTGAACAGCCCCAGCGAGTGCCCCGCGAAGAGTCGAGGGCGCACCGCCTGCCCGACCTCCGCCAGCTTCTCGCGCATCGCCTCGAGGAATGCGAGCGACGTGGTCAGCACCGCCGGCTGCGTGTTCGTCGTGTCCGCGAGCTCTTCCGCGTTGCTGTCGAAGCAGACCGAGGCGAGGTCGACGCCGACGACCTCGCTCGCCTCGTCGAAGACACGGCGGGCGGCCTCGGAGTGCTCGTAGACGAGCTTGCCCATGCCGGGGGCCTGCGAGCCCTGTCCAGGGAACACGAGGGCCGTCGGGTCGGTCTCGGCGTGCTCGGCGTGGATCGGGTCGGGTGCGTCTGGCATCGGGCGCTCTCCGCGATAGATAAGAAGTGAGTGCGGGGGTGATCGAGGGGATGCGATCAGCTCGATGTGATCAGGACCCTCATCCGTTGTCGCGATTGTATCATCGGCGGCCCGCCTGACCGTCTCCCGGCGCCTCGCGGGCCGCGCCTCAGCGCTCCCGTTCCAGGGCTCGGCGCGCCTCCGGCAGCGCGCGGAGCAGGTCCGAGGCGAGCGTCGCCGCGTCGCCGTAGACCTCGGCGACGCGCCGGCCCGCGTCCGCGTGCAGGAACACCGCTGCCGAGGCGGCGTCGAACGGCGCGAGCCCCTGCGCGACGAACCCCGCGCACAGCCCCGCGAGCACGTCGCCGCTGCCCGCGTGCGCGAGCGCCGAGGAGGCCACGTCCGAGATGCGTGCGCGCCCGTCCGGCGCGGCGACGATCGTGCACGGGCCCTTCAGCACGACGACGCTGCCGCTGCTCCGCGCGAGCGCGGTCGCGCAGTCGAGGCGGCGCGCCTCGACGGCCGCGACGCTCTGCCGGACGAGCCGCGCCATCTCGCCGGGGTGCGGCGTGAGGATGCGCGGAAGCCTGAGGCGGTCGGCCCAGCCCTCGACCGTGGCGAGGATGTTCAGCGCGTCCGCGTCGAGCACCACGGCGCGCAGGCCCTCGACGCCCGCCAGCTCGCCCAGCAGCTGCCCGACGAACGCGCGCGTGCCCGGCGACGTCCCGAGGCCCGGCCCCACGAGGAGCGCCCGCGCCCTCGACGCGTGCAGCGCGCGCAGCAGCGCCGGGGCCGCCGCCGCCGCGAACGCGCCGTCCTCGCTCGGCAGCGGCTCGTGCGTGGCGTCGGCGAGCGCGGCAAGCAGCGGCTGCACCTCGGCGGGCATGGCCAGCGTGACGAGGCCCGCGCCCGAGCGCGCCGCGGCCTCGGCGGTGAGCCGCGCCGCGCCGGGGAAGCGCCGCGACCCCGCCGCGATCATCACGGTGCCGAACGTGCCCTTGTGCCCGTCCGCGGGCCGCCGCGGCACCATTGCCTGCACGTCGCGCAGCCGCAGCACCTCGAAGGGGAGCGCGACGGTCGAGGGCGCGGGCAGCCCGATCTCGACGGGGACGATGCGCCCCGCGAGACGATGCCCCGGCATCATGTACAGCCCGACCTTCGCGTAGCCGAACGTCACCGTCGTGTCGGCCGCGACCGCGAGCGGGTCGGCGGCGCCGGTGTCGGCGTCGACGCCGCTCGGGAGGTCGAGGGCGATCAGCGGCACCGGGGGGTCGGCGGCGCGCGCCGCGGCGAGGCGCGCCAGCACCTGCACGACGTCGCCCGCGAACGGGCGCGCCGCCGGGTCGATGCCGGTGCCGAAGAGCGCGTCGAGCACCATGTCCGCCGAGGACAGTGCGGCCTCGAGGACCGCGTAGCCGGGGTCGTCCGCGAGCACCGTCGCCCGCACGCCGGCCTCGACGAGTGCGCGCCACTCTTCGTCCTGATCCTCACGCGCGCGCAGCAGGTACGCGTGCACGCGCGCCCCCCACGCCGCGAGGTGGCCCGCGGCGACGAGGCCGTCGCCACCGTTGTTGCCGGGCCCGACGAGCACGAGCACCTCGCGCCCCGCGACGGCGCCGAGCGTGAGCCACGCCTCCTGCGCGGCGGCGAGGCCGGCGTTCGCCATCAGCGTGCGCGCGGAGACGCCGGCGGCGGCGGCCTCGGCCTCGAGGGCGCGCATCTGCGCGGCGGTGACGAGCACTGCGCTGCCGGGATCTGGCATCAGACGACCGCGTCGTCCGCGAGCAGCCCGCGAGCGCGCAGCCGCTCCGCGAGCAGCGCGCGCGCCTCGTCGCGGTCCTGCTCCGGGCGCTCCTGCGTCGCCACGACGGCGGCCATCGCGAACGCCTCGAGGTGGGTGAGCGAGATGTCGATGTCGTGCAGGCCGATCGCCTCGGCGCGCCGCTGCGCCCCGCCGTGCAGGTACACCATCGGCTTGCCGCGACGGTCGGGCAGCACCTCGATGTCCTTCCACGCGACCGAGCGCGCGCCGGTGCCGAGCGCCTTCATCACGGCCTCCTTGGCGGCGAAGCGCGCGGCGAGCTCCTGGATGCGCCCGCGGCAGAACGCCACCTCGAGGGGCGTGAACACCTTCGTGAGGAAGCGCTCGGGGTGCTTCGAGAGCACCCGCGCGACGCGGTCGATCTCGATCATGTCGATGCCCACGGCGTGGTTGGCCATGCTCTCCCGCCCGCGCTCCCGCTCAACGTGTTGCTACTGAAGTCCGGCGCGAATCTAGCACGATCGCGTGCCTATACTCGTGTCCTCCCCCTCTCGCAGCGCCCATCGAGGAGCAGCCGTGACCGCACGCATCATCGACGGGGCCGCGATCGCCGCGGCCGTCCGCGCGGACGTGGCGCACGATGTCGCGGCGCATATCGCCATCGGCGGGCGGCGGCCGCACCTCAGCGTCGTGCTCGTCGGCGACGACCCCGCCTCGCACGTCTACGTGCGCAACAAGGGCCGCGCGTGCGAGGAGGTCGGCATGACCTCCGAGACGATCGCGCTGCTCGCCACGACGTCGCAGCAGAAGGTGCTCGAGGTGGTGGCGCGCCTCAACGCCGACCTCGCCGTGTCGGGCATCCTCGTGCAGATGCCGCTGCCGGCGCACATCGACGCGAGCGCGGTGCTGCGGGCGATCGACCCGCGCAAGGACGTCGATGGCCTCACGCCGACGAACCAGGGGCTGCTGTTGCAGGGCACGCCCGACCTCATCCCGGCGACGCCGGCAGGCGTGCTCGAGATGCTGCGGCGCAGCGACATCGACCCCGAGGGGCAGCGCGTCGTCGTCGTCGGGCGCTCCGTCCTCGTCGGCCGGCCGTTGGCGATGCTGCTGGCGAACCGCATGCCCGGCGCGAACGCCACCGTCACGATCGCGCACACCGGCACGCGCGACCTCGGCGCCGTGACGCGCGAGGCGGACATCCTGATCGCGGCGATGGGGCGTCCGCGGGCGATCACGGCGGCGATGGTGAAGCCCGGCGCGACCGTCGTCGACGTGGGCATCAACCAGATCCTCGACGCCACGCGGAAGTCCGGCACGCGCCTCGTCGGCGACGTCGATTTCGAGTCCGTGAAGGACGTCGCCGGCGCGATCACGCCCGTCCCCGGCGGCGTCGGCCCGATGACGATCGCGATGCTCGTGGTGAGCACGCTCCGCGCCGCGCGCCGACAAGAGGCGACGTGACGATGGCGAACGAACTACTGGGTGTCGAAATCCGGCTAGGAGAAAGCCGTGGACGGCATTTACAGCGTCCGAGCCAAGATCTTCCGTCCGCCGTCGGTGCGCCTCGGCGTTCTCGCGGCCGATGCCGCGCACACCCTCCGCGCCGCGCTTGACATGCTGGCGTGGCAACTCGCGCTCAAGAGTGCTAACCCGCCCAGCGAAGACGGCCGACAGACGGCGTTTCCAATCTGCACGCATCCGGACGCGTGGAAGTCGAACGCCACGCAACGCATGGTCGAGCGAATCGCCCCGGAAGCCGTCAAGGTTATCGAGTCGCTTCAGCCATATCGCGCTCAGGTGTTCCTCAAACTTGGCATCATGCAGGCTATCGACAACTGGGCGAAGCACCACGCGATCCCCGACCTCATGACTTTCCACGTCTCGCGGATGCGAATGATGAGTAGCCATGAACTGGTCTCGAGCAACCTGGGAGCATTCAGCGGCGGCGACGAAATCTGCCGCGTCAGAGAGATTAGGCCGCCGGGTAACCCAGACGAGCATTACCAAGCGTGGATGATGTGTCACGTGGGATTTGCGAAGAACGGCCCTGGAGCCAGCACCCCCATCGACTTTCTTGAGAACACGTTCGAGCTGATCCGAGACAGAGTGGTTCCATCTTTCAAGCCCTTCTTCCCCGAGTAACGTCAGCGTCGCGGCTGGTCGTAGGGCTCTCGTCGAGGGCGCGCGCTACAGCAGCGCGATCGCCTGCCCGCCGAGGGCTGCGCCCACGACCACGAGCGACGGCGGCAGCCGCAACACCTGGAGCGCCCCGAACGCCACGAGCGCGAGTGCGAAGTCCGGGGGCGCTCCGATCGCACTCGTCCAGACCGGCGTGTAGAGCGCCGCGCCGAGGATGCCGACGACCGCCGCGTTCACGCCTCTGAGCGCCGCCTGGAACGCGCCGCGCCGGCGCAGCGCGTCCCACAGCGGCAGCGCGCCGGCCATCAGCAGGAACGACGGCAGGAAGATCGCGAGGAGAGCGACGGCCGCTCCGGCCCAGCCGTTCGGCGTCGTCGACGATGCCGCGCCGAGGTACGCCGCGAAGGTGAACAGCGGCCCGGGCACCGCCTGTGCCGCGCCGTAGCCCGCGATGAACGCGTCCTGCGTCAGCAGCCCCGGCACCACCTCGGCCTGGAGCAGCGGCAGCACCACGTGCCCGCCGCCGAAGACCAGCGCGCCGGCGCGATAGAACGAGTCGAACAGCGCGAGCGCCGGGGCCTCGACGGCCCGCCGCGCCAGCGGCAGCGCCACGAGCAGGCCGAAGAACAGCACCCAAGCGACGCTGGCCACCCAGCGCGGCACCGCCACGCGCAGCGAGCCCCCGCCCACGGCGGCGTCCCCGGCGTCGAGCAGCCGCCACCCGATGACCCCGGCGACCGCGATCGCGGCGACCTGCGCGAGCGCCGTCTGGCTCGCCAGCACCGCGAGCGCGGCGAGGATGGCGATCGTCGCGCGCGGCCGGTCGGGCGCAAGGCTCCTCGCCATCCCCCACACCGCCTGCGCCACCACCGCGACCGCGACGATCTTCAGCCCGTGCAGCCAGCCCGCGTCGGCCACATCGAACGCGCGCAACCCGAGCGCGAACAGCGCGAGCGCGAGCGCCGAGGGCAGCGTGAAGCCGACCCAGGCCGCCACTCCGCCCAGCAGCCCCGCCCGCAGCATCCCGACGCCGATGCCGACCTGGCTGCTCGCCGGGCCGGGCAGGAACTGGCACAGCGCGACGAGGTCGGCGTACGCCGCCTCGTCGAGCCACCGTCGGCGCTCAACGTACTCGGCGCGGAAGTACCCGAGGTGCGCGACGGGCCCGCCGAAGGAGGTGAGGCCGAGGCGCAGCGCCACCCGGAACACCTCCCACGCGGCCTCGATGCGGGGGGCGGGGGCGCCGCTGGCGCGGGCGGGCTCGGTGGGGGCCATCGTTTCTCCTACACGCGCCTCACCGCGCGGCGAAGCGCCAAGGACCGAGGGGCGGCCTATCCCCCTGCCCCCTTCCCCGCGGGAAGGGGGTTCTGAAGTGAAGTAGAGATGTGGGGGCTGTGCCCCCACGCCCCCCGCAGAGCGCCTCCCGCGCTGCCCGGAGCATAGCGCCGCCCGAGGGCGGTTCGTGCGAAGATGGGCGCATGGACGAACACAACCAGCGGGTCGCCGAGCTCCTCGCGCGCGTGCAGGATGTGCAGGTGCGACTTTGACCTCCCCGAACGTGAGCGCGAACTAGCGGCGCTGCGCGAGCAGGCCCAGTCCCCCGACCTCTGGCACGACCGCGCCGAGGCGCAGCGCGTCATGCGCGCCGTGTCGCGCCTCGAGGGGCTGCTGGCCACGTGGCTCACGCTCGAGACCGCCTCGCGCGACCTCCAGGCGCTGCTCGAGCTTGTCGCCGAGGCGCCCGAGGCGGAGCGGCCGGCGCTCGCGCAGGACATCGAGCGCGAGCTGTCGATCCTCGAGCGGCAGTACTCGGCGCTCGAGATCGCGCTCACCCTCGGCGGCCCGTACGACGCGCGCAACGCCGTCCTCTCGATCCACGCGGGCGCGGGCGGCACGGAGGCGCAAGACTGGGCCGAGATGCTGCTGCGCATGTACCTGCGCTGGGCGGAGTCGCATCGCTTCCGCTCGGAGATCCTCGCGCTGAGCGCGGGCGAGGAGGCCGGCGTGAAGTCCGTCGAGGTGCTGATCACCGGGGAGAACCTCTACGGCCTGCTCCGCTCCGAGCGGGGCGTGCACCGCCTGGTGCGGCTCTCTCCGTTCGACTCCGCGCACGCCCGCCACACCTCGTTCGCCCTCGTCGAGGTGCTCCCGGAGGCCGAGGCGGGTGACGTGACGATCGAGATCAAGCCGGACGACCTCCGCATCGACACCTACCATGCCAGCGGGCACGGCGGCCAGAACGTGCAAAAGAACGACACGGCCGTGCGCATCACGCACATCCCCAGCGGCATCGTTGTGACGTGCCAGAACGAGCGCTCGCAGAACCAGAACCGCGAGCGCGCGATGCAGGTGCTGGGGTCGCGGCTGCTGGAGCAGGAGATCGAGCGGCGCGAGGTGGAACGCGCGAAGATGAAAGGGGAGCACATCGAGGCGGGCTGGGGCAACCAGATCCGCTCCTACGTGCTCCAGCCGTACAAGATGGTGAAGGACCTCCGCACGAACGCCGAGACCAGCGACACGGCCGGCGTGCTTGACGGAGACATCGACGAGTTCATCACCGCCTACCTGCGCAGCCAGGTGGGCACGAACGCGGGGGAGGCGGCAGGATGACGCACACGTCTTGGTACGGGCGGATCGCGCGAGGGCTGTCGTTCCGGCTGGCCGCCCCGCTGGCCCTCCTGCCGACGCTGATCCTCGGCGCGATGTTCCTCGTGACGCCCGCCGTGTACGCCGCGCCGACCGTCGGCCGCCCGACCGTGGAGGCGCCCGACCCCGCGTCGCTGCGGTTCCGCCTCGGCGTGCAGACGGGCACAGACCTCGCGTCCGCGACCGTGACGTACAAGGTGCTTGACCCCAACGGCAACGTCGGCGGCTCCCTCACCGCTGAGGTCTCGCCCGGCCAGCGCGCCGACCTCCTCGCCACGATGCAGACGAATGGCAACCAGCGTTACATCCCCGTGGGCTCCCGGATCACGTACTCGTGGACGGTGGTCGACAAGAGCGGCGGCACGCTCACCACGCCCGAGGAGACCTTCGTGTTCCTCGACGGGCGGTTCCAGTGGCAGTCGCGCACCAGCGGCCTCGTCACCGTGTACTGGTACGGCGGCAACGACGCGAACGCGACGCTGATCATGCAGGCGGCGGCGGACTCGGTGGACAAGAACCAGAAGCTGCTGCGGGTCACGCTCCCCTATCCGGTGCGCCTCGTCGTCTACCGCAACACCACGGAGGGGCGGCCGGCGCAACAGCCGCGCGGGGCCGCGTTCGATGGCTCGGTGATCACGGGCGGGTCGCGCGTGGGGACGGACCTCGTGCACATCTACGACCCGATCGGCGCGGGCTTCGTCGACGTCACGCGCCACGAGGTGGGACACATCCTCACGCGGCTCGCGGGCATCGGGCCGATCGCGCGCATCCCCTCGTGGCTCGACGAGGGCACCGCCGTCTACGCCCAGCTCGATCCGGGCCGCGGGTACATCGGCTCGTTGCAGTTGGCGATCCGCAGCGACCAGGTGATGCGCCTGCGCAACATGGCGTCGGCCAGCAACCAGCCCGGCACGGTGGACCTCTTCTACGGCCAGTCGTGGAGCGTGGTGAAGTACATGGTCGACACGTACGGCGAGGCGAAGTTCGCCGCGCTGTTCAAGGCGATCAAGGAGGACGCGCCCGTCGATGCCGCGCTGAAGGCGACGATGGGCGTCGATCAGGACGGCCTCTACAACGCGTGGCGCAAGAGCGTCGGCCTGAAGGAGATCGAGTTCCCGCCGATCGTCGAGGCCACGCCGGCCGTGGCGGTGCCGACGCAGCCGCCGCTGCGCATCCCGACCGCCGTGTCGGGCGCGAGCGAGACCCGCGGCGGCGCGGGCTCCGGCACGGTCCCCGGCGTCGAGGCACGCGGCGCGCCGGTGCTCGGCATCGCGATCGGCGTCGCGACGCTGCTGCTCGCGAGCGGGATCGGCTTCCTCGGGCTGCGCCTCGCGCGGAAGCGCTGAGGCGCGGCGCGGAACCCTCACCCCCGGCCCCTCTCCCGCCGAGCGGGAGAGGGGAGACGGCAGGGAGAGAGTGGATTCTCCGATCCCCCCGGCCCCCTTCCCTTGCTGGAAGGGGGAGTCCAGCGAGTGCTGCGCCTCGCGCGGAAGCGCTGACGCCGCGCCCGCCTCGATGAGCGGCGCGCGCAGCGTCGAGGACTGAGAGCGCGGCCCACCCCCTGCCCCCTCCCTGCGCGGGAGGGGGTTCAGAGGAGTGGAAGTGATGCGAGGGGGCTGCGCCCCTCGCGCTCCCAGCAGAACGGCGCGCGGTAGGCGCGCCTCGGCGGCAGATCAGCGGAGGCCGGGCCAAGTCAGAACCCTCGCCCAAGCAGCGGGAGAGGGCAGGGTGAGGGCGCACCACGCGACGCAAAGCCCCGTGGTCGTCGCGCTCGCTTCTGAGGCGCGCCTGCCGCGCGCCGTTCCGCCGGGAGCGCGAGGGGCGCAGCCCCCTCGCATCATCTTCTCCAATCAGAACCCCCTTCCCGCGCAGGGAAGGGGGCAGGGGGATGGGCCGCCCCGTCAGTCCTCGATCACCCGTGAGGGGCGCGCGGCTACCGGCCGGGGATGTAGAGGCCGCCGGCCGGCGGAGGGGGCGCGGCGCTCGCCTGCTCCGCGGCGATGCGGCGCGACTCCGCCTCCGTGACGTAAGGCATCGAGTAGACGTGGTCGCGGATCACCGGGTCGGCGTTGCCGGCGACGACGCGCTGGATCTGCTCGATCAGCGCCGGCTCCTCCCACGCGCCCACGAGGCGGCGGCCCTCGATGGTGAGCACGGGCACCTCCGTGACGCCCCGCCGCGCCGCCAGCAGGGGGAACTCCGCCACCTCGATGATGCGCGCGCGCACGAACCGCGACACGGCGGCGAGGGCGGCGACCAGCCGCATCATGTGCGCCGAGTACGGATCGTAGGCCGCGCCGAGGAGCTCGATCTGCACCGGTGCGGTGAGCGCGCCGATGGCGGCGTGCGACTCCTCCGACAGCGGGGCCTCGCCACGCGACAGGAAGCCCAGCACGTCGAGGAACGCCGGGAACAGCATCGCCGCAGGCAGGCCCACGAGGTGCACAGAGCGGCCTCCGCTGCGCACGATCGTCGTCGGCGACAACTCCACGCCGGCCTCGGCGGCGCGGGTCGCGTGCTTGTCCAGGTCGTACGGCGTCACGGTGATGCCGGGGTGCAGCCGCACGAGCTGGCGCATCGTCGCCAGCACCTGCTCGCCGTGCGTCGATGGGTCGCGGTCGGTGAGCACGAGCGCCGAGTCGGGGCGCGTCCACACGTCGAGGCCGACGGGGCGCACCAGCCGCTCGCCAAGGTACTTCGCGACCTCGACCTCCAGGTCGGGCGCCAGCGGGCCGCCGGGGGCCGCGGGCATCAGTGCGTCCCCTTCGCAGCATCGTCCTCGCGCAGCAGCGCGCGGCTGGCGATCCACAGGCGCTGGAAGGCGGTGAACAGCGACAGCACGGCGAGCACCCACAGCCCGCCGCGCATCCACCCGGTGATCAGCATCGCGCCGGTGAGCACCACGCGCTCCGAGCGCGTGAACAGCCCGTCCTTCAGCGTGAGCCCGAGCCCCTCGGCGCGCGCGCGTACGTAGGACACCAGCAGCGAGCCGACGACCGCCGCGAACGCGAGCGACGCCTCCTCGGCGCGTCCGAGCGCGACGAAGTGCCACGCGATGCCGAAGAGCACCACCGCCTCCGACATGCGGTCCAGCGTGGAGTCGAACAGCGCGCCAAACCTCGAGGCCGTCCCGGTCGCGCGCGCCACCGCACCGTCGAAGAGGTCGAGGCCGCTGGCGACGAGCACCAGCACGCCACCGGCGAAGAGCGCGCCGTCCGCGATCAGCCACGCCGCCACCACGTTGCCCACGAACCCCGCCACGGTGAGCATCGTCGGCGTCACGCGTAGCGCGACGAACAGCCGGACGATGGCGGCGACCACCGGCGCGGGGGCGCGGCCCTGGAGCAGCGTCATCGTGCGGCCCTCACTTCGCCGCGGCCAGCGCGCGCTCGTCCGCGTGGCGGCGGGAGAGCTCGACGGCGTGCTGCTGGTCGATCAGGCGCTCGTAGTAGGACAGCACGCGCTGGGCCACGCGAGGCCACCCGTAGCCCTCGACCTCCCTGCGTCCGGCCGCGGCCAGCGCGGCGCGCCGCGCCGGGTCGCGCACCAGCGCCGTGAGCGCGTCGGCGAGGTCCATCGTGTCCTTCGGCCGCACCAGCAGCCCGTCGACGCCGTGCGTGATCACCGAGGCGTACCCGTCGATGTTGCTCGCGACCACCGGGATCCCGGCGGCCATCCCCTCGAGCAGCACGTACCCCTGCGACTCGTTGCCGAGCGCGGGCGAGCACATGATGTGGCTGCTGTGGTGGTAGCGCGGCAGGTCCGCGTAGGTCTGCTGCGGCACGAAGATGATGCCGCGCTGCCCGCTGCGCACCACGGAGGCCTCGTACCGGCGGCGCGCGCGCGAGTCCGGTCCGACGACGATGAGGCGCGTCTCCGGGTTGCGCGCGTTCACCATGCCGAACGCGCGGATCAGGTAGGCGAGGCCCTTGCGCTTCTCCGCGCGCCCCACGTAAAGGATGTTCGTGGTGCCCTGCAACTCGGGGACGGGCGCGAGGTTCGGGTTGGCCCAGTGGTCGATGTCGATGCCGTTGGGGATGATGTTGTAGTAGCCGGGGAAGTACTGCTCGACGTACTGCTCGGCCGGGGGCGACACCGCGATCTTGCCGTCGATCTCGCGGAACCAGCGCTTGAGCAGCCGCCTGCCGTACGCGTACAGGCGGTTGCCGCCGTCCTTCCTCGCGTGGAAGGTGCCGACGTTGACGACGTTCGGGTTGGCGTTGCGCGAATGGCGCAGCACCTGGATCGGCAGCACCGGCATCAGCGGCTCGTGCATGTGCACGACGTCGAACTGCTCGCGCTCCAGCACCTCGCGCACGCGGCGGCCGGTCGCGGGGTTGAGCGAGATGCGCACCACGGAGCCCGCCGCGGCGACGGAGATCGGCCGCCCCATCGGGATCACGTTCGGGTCGTCGACGGCGCCCGCGACCGGCGCGAGGATCTTCACGGTGTGCCCGCGATCGCGCAGCTCCGTGGCGAGGTGTTCGACGTGGTTGTTCACGCCGCCGGGCGTGTGCCAGTCGTACGGCGTGACCAGCGCGACCTTCATCGCATCCCCGCGCGCGCGAGCCGCTCGCGGAGCCGCGCCATCTGCGGCTCGAGCATCTTGCGCGGCGTTACGGAGAGCCCGCGCACCTGTTGCAGCGCGAGCCGCCGCGCCCCGATCGCGCGCAGCGGCGTGCCGCCGCCGAGGATCGCCTCGGTGCCGCGCTCGAGGATGGCGCGGCGCAGGGCGTTCGCGTCGCTGCCCGCGAACAGCGTGTACGCGGCGCCGACCGCCTCGACGAAGTGCGCGTCGCTCCCGCCGGTCTCGGCCAGGTGGTACTGCTCCCGGTTCAGCTCGCGCGCGCGCCGCCCCGTGTCCCACCCCCGGCTGGTCGGGTTCGCCAGCTCGATGCCGTCCGGGTGCGTCAAGGGGTCAGCGATCGCCAGCACGCGCTCGAGCGAGCGCCGCCCGATCGAGCGGGTCAGCAGCGAGAACGGGTGCGGCACGACCGCGAGGCCGCCCGTGGCGTGGATCGCGGCCACGGTCGCCTCCAGAGAGCGGAACGAGGCGATCGGCTCGTCCACCCAGAGGGCGAGCAGGTGCCCCTGGAGGGTGGTGACCTCGATGCCGGGGACGAAGCCGAAGTGGTACGGGGCCTGCGCGTGCACCTCGCGCGCCCGGAGCGCGCCGCGCACGTCGTCGTGGTCGGTGACCGCGATCACGTCGAGGTCGCCGCGCAGCTCGACGCGCTCGAAGATCGTGCGCGGGTCCTCCATGCCGTCACCGTGGTCGGTGTGGATCTGGAGGTCGGCACGCCCGTAGCGGCGAGGCGCGTCGGACGGGTGATCGGGCTGTTCGGTCATCGCGGCCATTGTAGGGGTTGGCGGTCGTGCCGCCGTGGTCCGCTCGTGAGTCAGCCCTCGACATCGCGACGCGCAGGCGACCGTCGCCGCCCGCGCGGCCGGTCGCCCGCGAGGCCCGCCCACACCGGTTGCAGCGCGAACCACTGCCCCGGCGCGCTCGCGATGGTGCGCTCCAGCCAGGCGATCTCCGTGCGCATCGCGGCGTCCAGGTCGGCGGCGGCGTCGCCGGTGGCGGGCGGCAGCGGCAGCGCCTCCACGGTGATGCGGTAGCGGCCGGGGTGCGATCCTCGGAGCACGCGCGCGGCGACAACGGTGGCGCCCGTGCGGCGCGCGAGGTCGATCGCGCCGGTGGGCATCGCGGCGGCCTCGCCGAAGAAGACGTACGGCGCGCCCGTGCCCAGCACGTCGCGGTCGACGAGCGCGCCGAGCACGCCCCCGCGTGCAAGGTGCGCGCGCGCCGCACGCAGGCCCGCGAGGTCCGCGCCGAGGAACGTCATGCCGTGCCGCGCGCGCAGACCGTCGACGAAGCGATGCAGCGCCGGCGGCTGGAGCGGCTCGACGATCAGCGCCATGTCCAGGCCGACCGGCACGAACGCCTGGCCGATCATCTCCGGCGCGCCCACGTGCGCCGCAACCAGGACCACGCCTTCGCCACGCCGCGCCGCCTCGATCAGGACGTCCATGCCCTCGGACGATTCGACCTGCGCGAGCACCGCTTCCGGGCTGAGGTGCGGGTAGCGCGCGAAGTCGACGTAGTAGTACGCGGCGCTGCGCACGCACGCGCGCGCCGCGGCATCGACGTCGCGCGGGTCGGCGTCGACGCCCAGGACGTGGCGCATGTGGTCGCGCGTGACGCGCTGGAGCCTCGGCGAGAGGTGCCACGCCGCCGTCCCGCCGAGGGCCGCCAGCGCGAAGAGCACGCGCGCGGGCGCACGCCCCACCACGTGCACGAGCACCCACAGCGCCGCGAGGTGGATCACGGTGCGTCCATGCTCATCTTCTGGGCGCGGGTGGGCGCGGGCCCGCTCATGCGGGCCGGCCCGCGATGTCGCCGGGCCACAGGTTGCGGAAGATGTACCACTGCTCCGGATTGCGGCGGATGAACTCCTCGAACTGCGCGAACAGCGCCTGCGTCAGCCCGCGCGCGTCGCGCTCCGCGTCCCCGGTGGGCTCGAAGCGTACCGGGGCGACCTCGGCGCTGACGACGTCGCTCCAGCGGGAGCGGCGGGGCAGCACCGCGGCGACGACGGCGGCGCCGGCGCGCAGCGCGATGCGCGCGGGTCCGTCCGACACCGCGATCGGCGCGCCGAAGAACTCCACCTCGATGCCGCTGCCCGCCGCCGGGACGTCGATGAGGATCGCCAGCACGTCATTGGCGCGCAGGGCGCGCAGCATGCCGGGGCCGGCGCGCCCGACGGGGATGAGGCGCAGCCCCAGGGACTCCCGGGAGGCGGCGACGCGGCGGTTGATGCGCGCGTTCGGCAGCGTGTCGGCGATCGCCAGCACCGGGAACCCCTGCTGCGCCAGCGCGGCCGCGCCCACGTCCCAGTTGCCGAAGTGCACCGTCACGAAGACGACGCCGTTCCCGGCGCGCAGCGCCGCGATCTCCCCCCAGCCCGCGAAGGGCACGCGCGCGCGGATCTCCTCGCCCGTCGCGAGCGTGAGCCGGAAGAAGTCCACGAGGTAGACGAGGTAGTTCGCGAAGGACGCGCGCGCGAGCTGCCGCGCCGCGCGCACGTCGCCGCCGGTGACGTGCGTCATGTTCTGGATGCAGCGCCGCCGTCCGCCCCGCCATGCGTAGTACGTGCCGATGCCGGCCGCCCGCGCGAGGGCGTAGCTGAGGCGCAGGGGGACGGAGCGCGAAAGCAGCGCGCCGGCCTGGAACAGCGCGTACACCAGCACCAGCGTGGCCTCCCGAGGACGGTCGTTCGAGCTGCGCGTGCCCCGCGAGGATTCGCGCGCTGCGACGCGATCTTACGCGCCTCGGCGTCCGGCCCCCGCTCCTGCGCAACTGGAGAGGGCCGAGGGTGAGGGTTCCCGCGGCGCGATCGAGGTGCTGGTGCGGGGCGCGGCCCATCCCCCTGCCCCCTTCCCGCGCCGGGAAGGGGGTTCAGAAAGGGAATGGATATGCGAGGGGGCTGCGCCCCTCGCGCTCCCGGCGGAACGGCGCGCGGTAGACGCGCCTCGGAGACTGGGGCGTAGCGTCCGGCCCCCTCTCCTGCGAAGCGGGAGAGGGGGGGGTGAGGGCGCACGCGCGCCGCCGATCGGTCGCCGGGGGCGTCTTCCGAACGTGCGCTACCCGGCGATGAACGCCTCCAGGCCGTCGCGCGCGTCCTCGTCCAGCATCTGGCGGGGCGGGGACTTCATGAAGTACGCCGCAGCCTCGTACAGCGGGCCGCCGATGCCGCGGTCGAGGCCGATCTTCGCCGCACGGAGCGCGTCGATGACCACGCCCGCCGAGTTGGGCGAGTCCCACACCTCGAGCTTGGTCTCCAGCATCAGCGGCACGTCGCCGAAGGTGGTGCCCTCGATGCGGATGTGGCACCACTTGCGGTCGAGCAGCCACGGGACGTAGTCGGACGGGCCGACGTGGATGTTGTTCGGGTCGAGCGGGTAGCCGATCTGGCTCGTCACCGCGTTCGTCTTCGAGATCTTCTTCGACTCGAGGCGCTCGCGTTCGAGCATGTTCATGAAGTCGGTGTTGCCGCCGAAGTTCAGCTGGTACGTGCGGTCGATGCGCACGCCACGGTCCTGGAACAGCCGCGCGAGGACGCGGTGGAGGATCGTCGCGCCGACCTGCGACTTGATGTCGTCGCCCACGATCGGCAGGCCCTTCTCGCGGAAGCGGTTGGCCCAGTAGTCCTCGCGGGCGATGAACACGGGGATGCAGTTCACCATCGCGCAGCCGGCCGCGAGGATCTGCTCCACGTACCACTTCGTCGCCATCTCCGAGCCGACCGGGAGGTAGTTGATCACGACGTCGGTCTTGGTCTCCTTCAGGATCTGCACGATGTCGGCGGTGGAGCCGGGGGCCTTCGTGATCACCTGCGAGAGGTACTTGCCCAGGCCGTCGTGCGTCATGCCGCGCGAGACGGTGACGCCGGAGTTCGGCACGTCCGTGAACTTGATGGTGTTGTTCTGCCCGCTGAAGATCGCCTCGCTGAGGTCTTTGCCGACCTTCTCGATGTCGATGTCAAACGCCGCGACGAAGTTGATGTCACGGATGTGGTAGCCGCCCAGCACCGGGTGCATCAGCCCCGGGATGACGTCCCCCTCCTCCGCGTTCTTGTAGTACTCGACGCCTTGGACGAGCGACGAGGCGCAGTTGCCCACTCCGATGATCGCGACGTTGATCTTCCCGCCCGGCATGTGCGTCTGTCCTCTCGGTTCGTCGCGCCCGCCGGAAACGCTCCGGGCCGCGCGGCGCCACCGAGGGCATCTTGGGCCGCTGCACTCAGATTCGTCCAATGGAAGGAATCTATCGAATCGATTAGTATCACCTATGTGACTACCGGCGACATTCCCCACAGCGCCGTCCGCAGAGCCGTCCGCGAACCCTCGACGCCGGGCGTGGCCGCCGCGCCCAGCGTCGAGGCCGGCGCGCCCTTCGCCTTCCACGCCCAGCAGCTCGTCTACCTCCGCGCGGTCGAGCGCGCCGCCACGTTCACGGAAGCGGCCGCGCGCCTGGGCGTCAGCCAGCCCGCGCTATCGCAGGCGCTCGCGGCGCTCGAAGCGCGCCTCGGCGTGCCGCTGTTCGAGCGCCAGGGGCGGCGGCGCGTGCTCACGGAGGCGGGCCGCGAGGCGGCGCGGTTCGCCGGCGACGTGCTCGGCCGAGCGACCGAGCTGCGCGTGTGGCTGGATGCGCGCCGCGACGGCGCCGGCGGCACCATCGCCGTGGGGATGATCGACGCCGCCAGCCTCTACGTGCTGCCCTCGACGATCCGCGCGTTCCGCGCGGCGCACCCCGGCGTGCAGCTGCGCCTCGTCGTCGACACCAGCCGTGCGCTGATGGAGCGCGTGCGCCGCTTCGAGCTCGACCTCGCCTTCGTCGTCGGGCCCGCCGCGGCGGACCTCGAGGCGCGCGTGGTGCTGACGGAGCCGCTGTACGTCTACGCGCCGCCCGGCGCGACGGAGCGGCCGGCCGCGGTGGAGTGGGCGCTCTACCCCGCCGACTCGCAGACGCGCGTCCAGATCGACGAGGGCCTGCGCCGTCTGGGCGTGACGCCGCGCGTCATGCTCGAGTCGAGCAACCCCGAGGTGCTGCGGCAGGTGGTCGCGCTCGGCCTCGGCTGGAGCGTGCTGCCGGCGGCCGTCGCGGAGGCGGGCGGCCCCGTGTTCGCCGCCGGCCGTCGCGAGGCGGTGGCGGAGCGCACGCTGCTGGGCGTGCGTCGCGCCGGCGGCGCGCCGGACGCGCGCGCGGAGGCGTTCCTGCGCCTCGCCCTCGAGGGGTAGCGCGTACGAGGACGCGGCGTGGCCTGTGCGTGGCGCGAGGCACCCCTGCCCTCTCCCGGCG
>SHYQ01000024.1 GCA_009692765.1 Dehalococcoidia bacterium
TTCGACCTCGTGGTCTTCATGTACGGCAGGATGCGCGTCAGCGCGGAGTTCATGATCGGGAAGACCGGTCGATTCGTCGCCGTGGGCGCCGCCGGCGGATCCGCACCGCCGCACGATCCTCGGTGGGGTGTGGCGGGCCGTCCGTTCATGCCCCTGGAGTCGACCGTCGTCCCGCTGGAGGCGAACGCCGGGGGGCTCGGCTTCCTCATTCAGCAGGCCAACGAGCGCGTGCTGGAACTACATCGCGAGGGGCACTACAACGCCACGATCATCGCTTACCCGAACATGTACGGACCGCGCCAGATGGCGCCCGAGGACTGGTGCGTGGTGCGGCGCATCCTAGACGGGCGGCGGCAGCTGATCATCGCCGACGGCGGTCTGAAGATTCACCAGCGCGCGTACACCGAGAACGCCGCACACGCGGTGCTGCTCGCCGTGGACATGCCGCAGGAGTCCGCCGGCCAGCTGTTCGTCGCGAACGAACACCCGCTCTACACCATGCGCCAGCGCATCGAGTTGATCGCGCAGACGATGGGCGTCGAACTCGAGCTGGTGGACATGCCCTACCCGCTCGCGAAGCCTGCGCACTACCTGTGGTTCTACGGGCCCGCGCACGTCGCACGAGACGACAGCAAGATCCGCCGCGTGCTCGGCTACACCGAGCACGTGGAGGTCGGCGAGGCGCTGATCCGCACCGTGCAGTGGCTCATCGACAACCGCGCGCAGTACCAGGGCGAGTGGGAAGAGCAGATCGACGAGACCTTCGACTACGCCGCCGAAGACGAGCTGATCCGCCGCTGGAAACGCGCCTACGCGGAGGTCGCGAGCGTCGAGGTCACGTCGAAGGCGATGGCCCACCGCTACCGGCACCCGAAGACGCCGGGCGAGGCGTGGCACCGCCCCGAAGAGACGACCAGCTACGGCCAACGAACGCTGGAGTATTACTAGCCGAAGGGCCGAATCCGAGCGGGACGGCGGGTGCCCCGCAACGCCGCCCGGAGGGGAGCAGCGTTGCGGGGCGTGCGAGGCGAGCGCGAGGCGTGAGCGCAGCCGGGGCTACTCGTTCAGGAATACCGGGGCGCGCTTCTCCGAGAAGGCCTTCGGGCCCTCGACCGAGTCCTTCATACCGCGCAGGTTCTGTTCGAGGTTGGTCGCGTAGCGCGCCGCCTCGAACGGGCTCATGAACGATCCGCGGTACAGGATCTCCTTGAAGTTGCGGACGGCGCGCGGCGCGAGCGTCATCAGGCGCGTCGCCCACTCCATGGCGACCGGCATCAGTTGGTCCGGCGGGACGACCTGGTTCACGAAGCCCATCTCGTACGCGCGCTGCGCAGAGACGCGGCGGTCGCCCCACAGCACCAACTCCAGCGCGTTGCCGAGGCCGATGATGCGCGGCAGGTGGTGCACCCAGCCCGCGCCCTGGTTCCAGCGCACCTCGGTCACGCCGAACTCCGCGGTCTCGGAGGCGATGCGGATGTCGCACTGCATCGCGTGGTTGAAGCCACCGGCGACCGCGATGCCGTTCACGGCGGCGATCGTCGGCTTCCAGCAGTTGAGGCGCTCGGCGATCGGGAAGATGTTCTGCAGGTACTCGGGCATCGTCACCATCGGGTCGGGCAGGCCGGCGGCAGCGGCGGCGTCGCGGTCGGCGCGCTCGCGCAGGTCCTGGCCGGTGCCGAAGGCGCGGCCGTTCGCGGTCAGCACCATCACCCACGCGCTGTCATCGTGCGCGAACTCCCAGTAGGTCTCGTGGACCTGCTTGCGCAGATCGCCGTTGAACGCGTTGAGGCGTTCCGGCCGGTTGAGGGTGACGACCCAGATCTTCCCGTTCTCCTCCTTGTCCAGCAGGAGCACGCCATCCTTCACTCGCGTCATGTTCCCCATCTCCTCCTGTGCACGCTCCGGTGCACGCTGTGCACGACCCCGCCCGCCGGGGAGTGTTCATCGATGTTCATCGATCGGACTGGCCCGCCCGCCGGGTTCGCCGATCCCAGCCGGGTGCCCGAGGTATAGCACTCGCGGAGGCCAACCGCCCACTGAAAGATTTATCGCCCTTCCGAGCCGCTGGTACGATGCCCCCGGCAGCCATCTCCGGCCGCGAGGGGGCACGATGCTGGACGGCACGCGCGTCATCGAACTGAGCACGGACGTCGCCGGCGCGTTCACCGGCCGCCTGCTCGCGCTCTACGGCGCGGACGTCGTCGTGGTCGAGCCGCCCGAGGGGCACGCGATCCGCCGGCTTCCGCCGTGGCCCGGCGTCCATCCCTCCCCCGACGACAGCGTGCTGTTCGCCTACCTCGGCGCGGGGAAGCGGAGCGTGGTGCTCGACTTCGCGACCGCCGAGGGCGTCGCGGAGGTGCGACGACTCGTCGAGGGCGCAGAGATCGTGATCGACTCGGGCGCACCGGGGCGGCTCGCCGCGCTCGGCCTCGACCGCGCGGCGATCGGCGAGGCGCAACCGGCGCTCGTCGTACTCGCGATCACGCCCTACGGGCAGGACGGGCCGCGCGCGCGCTGGCGGGCGACCGCGCTCACCGCGTTCGCCACCGGCGGCATGATGGCGGCATGCGGTGACCCCGATCAGCCGCCGCTGAAGACCGCGGGCCACCAGGCGTTCCTGTTCGCCGGGCTGCACGGCTTCGCCGCGTCGCTCACGGCGCTGTACGCCGCGCGCACTGGCGGCGTCGGCGACCGCATCGACCTGTCGATCCAGGAGTTGCAGGTCGCCAGCGTCGAGGCGCAGATGCCGAACGCCCTCGCGCGCGACGCCGACAGCGCCCGCCTCACCGGCAACAACCTGTACGCGCAGTGGGGCATCCAGCCCTGCGCCGACGGCTACATCGGCGTGGCGGCGATGCCCCGGCAATCGGGCGCGGTGTACGACGCGATTGGACGCCCGGAACTGAAGGACGACCCCGCCTTCGCCTCCGGCTGGTCGCCGATCGCGAACGAATTGCTGGGCGTGCTGATCCCGGAGTGGACGCGCCAGCACACCGCCGAGGAGATCTTCCGCATCGGCGCCGAGGTGCGCGCGCCGTTCTCCCGCATCCTGACGCCGCGCGAACTCTACGAGTGGCCGCATCTGCGCGAGATCGGCTTCTGGCAGGAGGTGGAGCACCAGCGCCTCGGCCGTCACCCGCTGCCCTCCGGGCCGATCCAGTTCGACAGCGCGACGACCGGGGGGTACCGCGGCACGAACCGCCGCGCCCCCCTGCTCGGCGAGCACACGCGCGAGGTGCTGGGCGAGGTGCTGGGCGCGGCGCACACCCCCGCCGCCTCGACGCCCCGTCCGGCGAGCGCGGGCGCGCCGCCGCTGCCCTTCGCGGGGCTGCGCGTGGTCGACGTCTCGCAGGTGTGGGCCGGGCCGTACGCCACGCGCCTGCTGGCGGACATGGGCGCGGAGGTGGTGAAGGTGGAAGGGCCGACCTACCCCGATCCCATCCGCACGATGTCCGGCGCGCGCACGGTGCCGGAGATCAACCAGAGCTCGTATTTCAACGAGTACGGGCGCAACAAGCTCGGGTTGAGCCTCGACCTCAAGCAACCGGAGGGCATCGAGGCGCTGCGCCGCCTGATCGCGACCGCCGACGTGTTCATCGAGAACTGGAGCAGCGGCGTCGCCGATCGGCAGGGGCTCGGCTTCGGGGATCTGAAGCGCATCAACCCGCGGATCATTTATGTCTCGATGCCGGGCTTCGGCCACCACGGCAGCGACGCCGCGCGTATCGGCTTCGGCCCCACGATCGAGCAGATGGGCGGCCTCGCCGCGCTGCAGGGGTACGAGGGCGGCCCGCCGCACCGCAGCAGCATCTCCTACGGCGACCCCGTGGCGGGCACCACGGCGGCGGCGGCGGTGGCGATGGCGCTGCTGCGCCGCGATCGCACCGGCGAGGCCGCATACGCGATGGTCGCCCAGCGCGACGGCATGGCGGGCCTCGTGGCGGAGTTCGTGATCGGCGAGGTGCTCGGCTGCCCGCTGCCCGCGCGCATCGGTAACCGCGACCCCTCCTTCGCACCGCAGAATGCCTACCCCGCCGCCGAGGGCGCGCCACGCCGCATCGTCGACATCCTCGGCGCGCCGATCGGGGCGGTGACCGATCGCTGGCTCGCGATCACCGTCGACAGCGATGCGGCGTGGCACGCGTTATGTCGCGTCATTGGCGATGCGCGCCTCGATCACCCCGCGTACGCCGCCGTCGAGGGCCGTCGCGCGGCGCAGACCGCGATCGACGCCGTGATCGCGGCGTGGAGCGCCACGCGGGATCCCGAGGAGAGCGCGGCGCTGCTCCAGGCGGCGGGAGTCGCCGCCGCGCCGATCCTCTCGCCGCTGATGCTCGCGGGGGACGCGCACCTCGCCGCACGCGAGGCGTTCCTCTGGTACGACCACGCGGAGGCGGGCCGCATCCGCACCACGCGCCCCACCTGGCGGCTGGCGCGGCGTCCGGTCACCAGCGTCCGCGCCGCGCCGTGCTTCGGCGCGGACAGCGAGGATCTGCTGGAGCGCCTGCTCGGCTACTCACGCGCGGAGGTGCAGGCGCTCGTCGCGAAACGCGTCACCTCGACAGGGCTGGCGGAGTAGGGCCGGCTGGGAGACGGGTGCGCGCGCGCGCAGCGAGACGACCGTGGACGCTGAGCGCCGCCAGTCCTACCGCGTGATCACGCGCATCGTGCCGCGCTACGCGGCGCGTGTGGATGAAGCGCTGTCCGAGCCGGTGCCTCTCGACGCGGTCATCCTGGACATCAGCGGCGGGGGAGCGCTGATCCAGAGCCGCCAGCTGGTGCCCGTCTCCGCGCGCCTACGGCTCAGGTTTGCGGTGGACGACGACCCGATCGAGTTCGACGTACAGGCGATCGCGTCCCAAGTGCGGGCGACCCCGATCATGGCCGGGCGGGTCGTGTATATCCCGCACTACCGCATCCATTGCTCCTTCACGGACGTGTCCCGCCGCGACACCGAGCGCATCGTGCGCTACGTCTATCGGCAGCAGTTGCTGCTGCGCCGCCGCGGGGCGCTCTAAGGCGCGGCCGGCGGCCGCCGGTGAGCCGCGCCACCAACCTCCCTGTCTCCGACACCTAGCGACCCGCGTCCGCAGGACCATCCGCTGCGCCGCGCCGCGCCCCCTCGTCGCCCAGCGCGCCGGGCACGTAGTACACGTGGCCCTCCGCCGAGGGCGGGCGGTGCGTCTGGCCGGGGGCGAGGTGCCCCGGCTCGTCGTGCGCGTAGCGATA
Source organism: Dehalococcoidia bacterium (assembly GCA_009692765.1). Lineage (GTDB taxonomy): Bacteria > Chloroflexota > Dehalococcoidia > UBA2979 > UBA2979 > SHYQ01. The sequence goes on from SHYQ01000024.1 coordinate 5,230, forward strand.
CCCCTGCCCGAAGCCCATGCCGCGCATCAGACCCGTCACCGCGTTGCGCAGGTGCATCGGCACCGGCTCGTTGCGCGTGGCCTGCACGTCCTCCAGCGCCCGGTTGTAGGCGGCGTACGCGCTGTTCGACTTCGGCGCGCGCGCAAGATAGACCGTCGTCTCGGCGAGCGCGAGCCGCCCCTCCGGCATGCCGAGGAAATGCACCGCCTGCTGGCACGCCACCGCCAGCGGCAGCGCCTGCGGGTCGGCGAGTCCCACGTCCTCCGCCGCCGAGATCACGAGGCGCCGCGCGATGAACAGTGGGTCCTCGCCGGCCTCCACCATGCGCGCCAGCCAGTACAGCGCGCCGTCCGGGTCGGAGTCGCGCAGCGTCTTGATGAACGCGGAGATCGTGTCGTAGTGCGCGTCGCCCTCGCGGTCGTAGAGCAGTGTCGGCGCCTGCGCCGCCTGCTCGATCGTGTCGCGCGTCACCACCTTCGCGCCGCCCGTGTCGTCCGCGCTCGGCGGCGTCGCGTCGACCGCGAGTTCGAGGATGTTCAGCGCGGTGCGCCCGTCGCCGCCGGCGAGCAGCGCCAGCGTGTGCAGCGTCTCGTCGTCGATCGCGATCGGGACGCCGCCGAGCCCACGATCGACATCCGCCAGCGCACGCCGCACGATCGCAACGATCGCCGCCTCGTCCAGCAGTGCGAGCCGGAAGACGCGCGACCGCGAGAGCAGCGGCGCGACGAGGTAGAACGAGGGGTTCTCCGTGGTCGCGCCGATCAGCGTCACGGTCCCCGCCTCGACGTGCGGGAGGAGCGCGTCCTGCTGGCTGCGGTTGAAGCGATGCAACTCGTCGATGAACAGGATCGTGCGGCGGCCGCTCACCTTCAGCCGGTCGGCAGCCTCCGCGATCACGCGGCGCACGTCCGCGACGCCGCTGCTGACCGCCGACAACTCCGCGAAGTAGCGCTGCGTCTGCGCGGCGATGATCGCCGCGAGCGTCGTCTTGCCCGACCCGGGCGGCCCCCACAGGATGAGCGAGGGCAGCCGATCCGCCTCGATCATCTGTCGCAGCGGGCGTCCCAACCCGACGATCTGCTCCTGGCCCACGTACTCATCGAGGTTGCGCGGGCGCATGCGGGCGGCCAGCGGCGCATCGCGCGGCAGCGCGGGCACGGCGTCCTCCACGAACAGGTCGGACTGCACACCGGGCGGCACGGGCCGGGAACGACGTTCGCTCATGCCTCGGAGTCTACGCCTCGCACAGGGGGCGGGCGCCGGGTGCCCGGGGCGCTGGCGGGTGGCCGCCGTCTGGTACCATTCGCGCTCAGCAGCAGCCATCGTACTCGCGACCCCGGCGAGTCTCTGGAGGCACACCATGCGCGCCCGCCTGCCGGAGCTGCCCGCAGCGCGCCTCGTGCGGTTCCACCGAATGATCGCGCTCTCGCTGCTCACCGTGATGATGACCGCGCCCGCCTGCGGAGCCGATGGGCGCGGTGCAGAGATTGACCAACTGAGGAGGGAAGTTGAATCCCTCAAAGCCGCTGCATCGTTGACACCGCCACCGACCGTTTCGCCTACAAGCACAAGTACGCCGCAAGCCAGTACGGCTACAGTCGCCCCACCGCCGCCTGTCGCGGCCCCTCCGCCCCCTCCGGCCGTGCCAACTGCTCGACCAAACGCCTCGTTGGTAGTGAACAAAGAGAGCAGAGATAAGGGAATCTTTACCGACACATGAGGCCGACCATCAAATCTTCGCGGGCTTGATGAATGTGTCGTGTTCTTCATCGCCGGAGTGAGGTCGGAGCAGTGCAAACTCATTTTCTTACGAGCCGAGGGCGCCGTGCTGACGGCTGGCGAGCAACTGTTGTTTGACTACAGCTTGCCGATCTTCCTGTGCTTCAATAACGAGGTCGCCCTAGGCGAGCCGCTCCCACAATGCTGGACACGATAGCGAGGGCCGGTCGTACGCGGACGATCCAAAAAAGACCGCAAGCCGCGGACCGTCCGGTGCGCTTTCGGTGCGCTCGAAAAGCCCCCAGCGGCTATCCTCGTGCCCATGTACACGGACGGCCAACGGCGGCTCGCCGTGGCGTGCGTGCAGCGATACGGGTGCGCGGTACTGAACCGCCGTACCCGGCCGCCGCGTTAGGATAGAAACCCTACGATTCTCGACTGCGATTCTCAAAAGCCCCCGAGGTGACCGCGTGACGACCCAGACCGGCACGAAGCATCGCACCGAGTACGAGACCGTGATCGGGCTGGAGGTACACCTCCAGCTCAAGACGCGGTCCAAGATGTTCTGCTCCTGCGACCGCGAATACTTCAACGCGGAGCCGAACACGCACGTCTGCCCGGTGTGCCTCGGCATGCCGGGGATGCTGCCGGTGATCAACAAGGAGGCCGTGACGGACACGCTGCTCGCAGGGCTCGCGCTCGGCTGCGATATCCCCGCCTATGCCAAGTTTGACCGCAAGAACTACCCGTACCCCGACCTGATGAAGGGCTACCAGATCTCGCAGTACGACCAGCCGTTCTGCCTGAACGGGGTGCTGGAGATCGAGGTGGACGGCGCACGACGGGTCGTCCACCTCGAACGCATCCACCTGGAGGAGGACACCGCGCGCCTGCTGCACCGCGACAACGGCGTGGAGACGTACTCGCTGCTGGACGTGAACCGCGCCGGATCGCCGCTGATGGAGCTGGTGACGAAGCCCGACATGCACTCCGCCGCCGAGGCGGGGGCGTTCCTGCGCACACTGCGCCAGGTGATGCGCTACCTCCGCATCGCGGACGCGGACATGGAGAAGGGCGGGATGCGGTGCGACGCCAACGTCTCGCTTCGGCCCGTGGGTCAGGCGGAGCTCGGCAGCAAGGTCGAGGTGAAGAACATGAACTCGTTCCGCTCCGTGCAGCGCGCGATCGAGTTCGAGATCGAGCGCCAGGCGCGGATGCTGGACGCGGGCGAGCGGATCATGCAGGAGACACGCGGGTACGTGGACGCCACCGGCGAGACGGTGTCGCAGCGCTCCAAGGAGGAGGCGAGCGACTACCGCTACTTCCCCGAGCCCGACCTGCCGCCGCTGCACATCGCGCCCGAGACGATCGAGGCGCTCCGCGCGCGCCTGCCCGAACTGCCCGCGGCGCGCCTCGCGCGCTTTGCGTCGCAGTACGGCCTGCCCGCGGACGAGGCACGCATCCTCACCGAGTCGCGCGCGGACGGCGACGCCTTCGAGGAGGCGCTCCGCGTCGCCGGTGCGGAGCACGCGCGCGCCGTCGCGCACTGGTTCACCGGCGACGTCGCCCGGCACCTGAACGCGCTCGGCGGCGAGGCGGAGCTGGGCGACACGAAGGTGACCGCGCGCCACATCGGCCAACTCGTGCGCCTCGTCGCCGCGAACGCGATCACCGCCGCCACCGCGAAGGACGTGCTCGACATCGCCTTCGAGACCGGCGACCTCCCGGAGGCGATCGTCGACGCGCGCGGGCTGCGGCAGGTGACCGACGCGGGCGCCATCGACGAGGTCGCGCAGCGCGCGATCGCCGCGAACCCGAAGGCGGTGGAGGACTACCGCGGCGGCAAGCAGTCGGCGATCGGCTTCCTGGTCGGCCAGGTGATGCGCGAGATGAAGGGGCGTGCGGACGCCAACACCGCCGCCGAGACGCTGCGTCGCCACCTCGATGGCGGGGCCGGCTGATCCCCGCATGCATCCGCTTCGCCCACCCGCCTCGATTGACCGCGAACCCGCCTGAGCGTTTACTCATACGGGCGGGGAGTGAGCGAGTCGACCATGAGTCGCGGTAACTTCACCAAGTGGATGTACGTCGGCCTGCACATCAAACGCTGGCTGGCGCTCCTCGCGATCGCGGTCGCGATCATGGGCATCGGCTTCGCGTACATCCTCCGCGAGGTCTACGTCTCCTACACCTTCCCGCCGTGGGCCTACTACGTCACGCTCCAGTTCATCCCGCGATGGACGCGCGGCATCCTGTTCATCACCTCGGCGCTGTCGCTCGCGATCTTCTCCGGGTGGCGTCTGAACCGCTCGCTCGCCCACGCGCTGCTGCCTGACTCCACCCGCGCGCACGACATCGTCGATATCGTCTACCAGAACCGCACGCGCGACCGCGGCCCGCGGATCGTCGCCCTCGGCGGCGGCACCGGGCTCTCGAACCTGCTGCGTGGGCTGAAGCAGTACACCTCGAACCTCACCGCCATCGTCACCGTCGCGGACGATGGCGGATCGAGCGGGCGGCTGCGTCGCGATCTGCACGTCATCCCGCCGGGCGACATCCGCAACTGCATCGCCGCGCTCGCCGATGCCGAGCCGCTGGTGACGCAACTCTTCCAGTACCGCTTCGACGAGCGCGCCGGCGAGGGGATCGCCGGGCATTCGTTCGGCAACCTGTTCATCACGGCGATGGCCGAGGTGACCGGGAACATGGAGGCCGCGATCACCGAGACGTCGCGCGTGCTCGCGGTGCGCGGTCGCATCCTGCCCTCCACGCTGGACGACGTCACGCTGGCCGCTCGCTTCGCGGGAGGCAAGGTGGTGCATGGCGAGTCCGTCTTGCCGGACGAGGGCGTCCCACCGATCGAGGTGTGGATCGAGCCCCGAGACTCGGCGGCGCACCCCGCCGCCGTGCGCGCGCTGCTGGAGGCGGAGCTGATCGTGATCGGCCCCGGCAGCCTGTACACCTCGGTACTCCCGAACCTCCTCGTGCCCGGGATCGGCCGCGCGGTGAAGGAGTCCGGGGCGCACAAGCTCTTCATCAGCAACGTCGCCACCCAGCACGGGGAGACCGACGGCTACACCGCCGCCGACCACTACGCCGCCCTCCGCCGCCACCTGCAAGACGACCGGCTGGTGGACGTCGTGCTCGCCAACAGCAACCTCCCCGCCGAGCCGATGAACCCCGAGTGGCAGTCGGAACCGGTGCTCGCCCCCGGCGACGCCGACTACGGCGCCGCGCGTCTGGTGCTGGCCGACATCGTCGACCACGACCGGCGCTACCGGCACGACGGCGACGCACTGGCGGCGCTGGTCATGCGCGCGTACTTCGAGCGGGATCTGCGCGTCCAGGCGCCGGCGGCGTACAGCAGCCGGTAGCACCACCGGCCCCCGACGCTTGCCGCCGCCCGTTCCGCGGTCTAGCCTTTCTGCTTATGGAACTGAAGGACTTTCTGAGCCTCGCGCAGATCCTCGTCTCGGGGCTGCTGATCGTGCTCGTGCTCATGCAGGTGCGCGGCACGGGCTTTGGGGCAGCGCTCGGCGGACAGGACTACACCTTCCGCACGAAGCGCGGCCTCCAGCGACAGTTGCACCGCCTGACGATCGTGGTGGTCGTGGTCTTCGTCGCCATCTCTGCCTGGAGCGTCGCCGCCAGCTAGCCCCGCCCCCTCCCGCATCCTCGCGCTGCCCACCGTCGAGCCGCGCGTCGAGCGAGGCGACTCGTCACCGCGGGCAGCCGCCTCCATGATGAGTGTCGGTGGAGGCTGGACTGATGCGGATCGTCTTCTTCGGATCGCCCGACTACGCCGTGCCGTCGCTCCGCGCGTGCCTCGAACTGCCGGACTCCCAGGTGATCGCGGTCGTGACGCAGCCGGATCGGGCGCGCGGGCGCTCCGAGGCGGCGCTGATGACGCCGGTGAAGCAGGCGGCGGTCGAGGCGGGCGTGACAACGATCCTGCAGCCCGAGCGCGTGCGCCGCGACACGACCGAAGCGCTCGCGGCGCTGCGACCGGACATCGGCGTGGTCGCCGCCTCCGGGCACATCCTCCCGACGCATCTGCTCGACGTGTTCCCGCACCACGTGGTGAACGTGCACGCGTCGCTGCTGCCGAGGCATCGCGGGGCCTCGCCGGTATCCGCGGCGATCCTCGCGGGCGACGCGGAGAGCGGAGCGTCGATCATGCTCGTGGTGCGCGAGCTCGATGCCGGGCCGGTGCTCGCGAAGGCCGCGACGCCGATCGGTCCGCTCGACACCACCGGCGTGCTCACCGAGCGCATCGCGAGCCTCGGCGCGGCGCTGCTTGCGGAGACGTTGCCAAGGTGGCTGGCGGGAGAGATCGCGCCGCTCCCGCAGGACGCGGCGCTGGTCACCTACGTCCCGCGCCTCGCGAAGACGGACGGCGCGATCGACTGGACGCGCAGCGCCGAGGAGATCGCGCGCGCGGTGCGCGCGTACCACCCCTGGCCGCTCGCCACGACGAGCCGCGCCACAACCACCGGCGAGGCCGAGCCGCTCGCGATCCTCGAGGCGTGGCCGCTCGACGGCGACTCCGCCGCCGCGCCGGGCACGGTCGAGGTGGGGGACGGCGCGCCGCTGACGCCGCTGCTGCCGGGACGCCGTGCGCTCGCCGTCGTGGCGTGCGGCACGGGCCGCCTCGTGCTCCTCGTGCTCCAGCGATCCGGCCGCCGCGCGCTCCCGATCGAGGACTACCTCAACGGCGACCGCACGTTCATCGGCAGTGTGCTCGGCTGATCCGCCATGCCGCGCGGGGTCTCTGCGGCGGGAAGCCGTAAGATAGCGACATGCGTCACCTGCTCGACCTGTCGCTTGAGGAGATCGAAACGGAACTCGCCACCTGGGGCGAGCCGCGCTACCGCGCGAAGCAGGTGCCCGAGTGGGTGTTCCACCACGGCGCGACCGAGTTCGCGGCGATGACGAACCTGCCGCCCGCGCTGCGCTCCCGCCTCGCGGAGGCGTTCACGATCGCCGCCCCGACGGTGCTCGCCGAACGCGTCGCCGATGATGGTGCGACGACGAAGGCGCTGCTCGACCTCGGCGGCGGCGACGCCGTCGAGACGGTGCGCATGGACTACGACCCGGACGAGGACGGCGCACCCGATCGCGTGACGGTGTGCATCTCCACGCAGGTGGGCTGCGCGATGGGGTGCCGGTTCTGCGCGACCGGGCTACAGGGCTTCACGCGCAACCTGACTCCCGCGGAAATCGTCGCGCAGGTGCTGCACTTCAGCCGTTCCGCCAGCGGCACGAATCGCGTCACAAACATCGTCTTCATGGGGATGGGCGAGCCGCTCGCGAACTACGGCGGCACGGTCGCGGCGATCCGCTGGCTCACGCGCCCCGAGGGCCTCGGTCTGCGCCAGCGCGGGATCACCGTCTCGACGGTCGGCCTGGTGCGCGGCATCGATCGGCTCTCGCAGGAGGGGTTGCAGGTCGGCCTGACGATCTCGCTGCACGCCCCCGACGACGAGCTGCGGCGCAGCCTGATCCCGACATCCGGCGGCACCACGATCAGTCAGCTGGTCGCCGCAGCGCGCCGCTACATCGAACGCTGCGGCCGCCGCGTGACCTTCGCGTACGCGCTGCTCGATCACGTCAACGACGAGCCGGAGCAGGCGCGCGCCCTGGCGCGGCGCATCCGAGGGATCCAGGCGCACGTCAACCTGATCCCCTACAACCCGACGGCGGGCCCAGACCTGCGCCGCCCGAGCATCGGTCGCGTGCGCGCGTTCCAGCGGGAACTGCAGGCGGCGGGCGTGAACGCCACGGTGCGCATCGAGCGGGGCATCGAGATCGCCGCGGCGTGCGGCCAGCTGCGGACCGACATCCAGCGCGCGAACGTCTCCCCCATCGCCGTCAGGCCGTAAGCACCGCGTCGAGGTCAGCGCACCTCGAAGGGGATGCGCATCCCCGTCTCGTAGTGGTCGACGGCGCTGCCCTCTTCGCCCTTCGCGATGAGGCAGGCGAGTTCGTACCTCCCGGCGGGCAAGTCGAGGACGATCTCGCCCGAGGTCTTCGCCTTGAAATCCTCGACCTCGCCGGTGTTCTGCTTCGTACCGTTGGCGCGCGCCCGCAGAACGGCCAGTTTGTGCACGTCCGTCGCGTGGACGTTCCGCGCGATGAACTTGACCGGCCCTTCGATTCTCGTGCGGGCGACGAACAGGCCGGCTCTCGCGAGCCGGCCCTGCCGTGCTGTCCGTGCGGGGCGGAGTGCTACACCCCGGCGGGGGCGGCGGGGGCGGCGGGCTCCGCAGGCTCGCTCGCGCTGTGCTGCACCGCCACCACCATCGAATCGCCCGAGGTGATGATGCGGACGCCGGCCGGCGGACGGACGGCGCTCAAAAACACGTGATCGCCGATCTGCCCGAGGCCGGCCACCGAGACCTCTAGGTGCAGCGGGATGCTCTGCGGCAGCGCCTCCACCTCGACGTGCTCGAGGCCCTGCACCAGCAGCCCGTTCCAACGCGCAACCGCCGGCGCGGTGCCCGTGAGGACGATCGGGATCTGCGCGGTGATCAGGCGGGCGAGATCGACCTGGTAGAAGTCGAGGTGCAGCAGCGCGCGCGTCACCGGGTTCTGCGCGAGCTGGCGTACCACCACGGGGCGGGGCTCCGCCTCGCCGGCGACCTGCACGTTGATCAGCGTGCTGCGGCCGTGCTGGTTCATCAGGTCGCGCGCCTGGACGTACGGCATCTGCACGGCCAGCGAGGGCAGGCCGCGGCCGTAGATGATGGCGGGGAGGATCCCCTCGCGGCGCAGGCGCGAGACGGCCTTGCCGGTCACAGCGCGGGGTTCAACGGCATACGTATCGGGCATCGTCAGTCCTGAGTGTGGGGCGACGCCGCACCCAGTCGGGCGGGCGGGTGGCGTGGCTGGCTGGAGGAAACAACCCCTCGATGCTACCAACGCGCCGCAGGACGGTCAAAACGGCGTCCATCCACGCGGTCGCGGCCCCGGTTGCGTCGGCGCTCCACGGAGCGGCACAACCGGGGGGTTCCCCCAACAGCCGCGGCGAATCGCGGCGCGCTCGCGATGCGTATACTAGGAGCATGGTGAGGCTTCCCCCCACCACCGCGACTGGCACGACGGGCCGATGGCCTATGTCCGAATCAAACCGTCTCGAACGCGAAATCGAAGAGATCCTCGGGAAGATCGAGCACTTCCCGGAGGCCGAGTCGCGGCGGGCGCGGATCCGGAAGCGCGTGCTGCGTCAGATCGGCGCGGCCATCTCCGAGCGCCAGCGCGCGCTGGTGCGGCAACTCGCGCGGTTCTCGATCTCGCAGGTGATGCTGCTCTCGTTCCTGCTGATCCTCGGCTCGCTGTTCTTCCGGCGCGCGTCTCCGGTGATGATGTCGTGGGTGCTGTACGCGGGGATCATCATGTTCGTCAGCAGCTTCGCGATCATGATGTTCGGCGGCCGGGGTTCCTCGGCAGCGCAGCAGAAATGGCGAGGCCGCCCGATTCGCTACCAGTCCGGGCCGACGCTCTCCCAGCGGCTGCGGCACTGGTGGAGCGCGCGCACCCGACACTGAGCCGCTGAGGGGGCCTTGAGGCCGGCCAGCACCGCACCGAGCGCGCCGCCCCACCCCGGCGACTGCCGGGGAGATCGAATGACGACGCCAGCACGAGTGCTCGCCGCGCGGTTGAGGTTCCTCGGCTTACTCGCCAGCCTGCTTGCCGGAGTGATCGTCGCGTGCTCCGGGCGCGCTGTGCCGCCTCCCGTCACGCCACCACCAGCGGCGGTGAGCGCCTCGGCGCAGCCCGCGGCGACCGCGAGCACGACGTCCACCCCTACCGTCTCAATCGCCGGGCCGGTGGACGTGGAACGCGCGATGGCGCACGTAAGGGCCCTCTCCGTCGACATCGGCAGCCGCCCCGCGGGCTCCGAGGCCGAGCGCCAGGCGGCGCAGTACATCTCGGCGGCGCTCACCAGCCAGGGCTACGCCACCACGATCGAGCCGTTCACGTTCCGTGACCGATTCGACGACTCCTCCGTCCGCCTCTCGGGCAGTCCCGATGGCAGCCCCCCGAACGGCACTACCATCGCCGCGTTCCTGCTGGACGGTTCCGCCCTCGGCAAGGCGACGGGCGTGCTCGTCGACGGCGGGACCGGACAGCCCGAGCAGATCGCGGCCGCCCAGGTGCGCGACCGCGTGGTGCTGATGCGGCGCGGCGGCCTCTCCTTCGGGCAAAAGGTGGCGAACGCGCAGCAGGCCGGCGCGGTGGCCGTGCTGGTGGTGAACAACGAGGGCGGGCCGTTCCGTGGCACCCTCGGCCAACCGCGTGCCGACATCCCGGCGCTCGCCATCAACGGCAACGAATGGGAGCGGCTGCGCGCCGCGCTGGGCCAGCCCGTGAGCGTGGAGGCCGCGGCCGGCACGCGCCCCGTGACCTCCCAGAACGTCGTGGGACGGCGAGGCGACACCTGCCGCGCCTACATCGGCTCGCACTACGACTCCGTGCCACAGGGCCCCGGCGCGAACGACAACGCGAGCGGCACCGCCTCCATGCTGGAGATGGCGCGCGTCCGTAGTGCGGATGGCCTCTGCGCGATCGCCTTCGGGTCGGAAGAGCTCGGCCTCCACGGGTCGCAGGCGTTCGTCGCGGCCCACCTCGCGGCCCCGCGCGCGGGCGGCGTGAAGTTCATGCTGAACTTCGACATGATGGGGCGCATCGACGACGCAATGATCGTCGGGGACGAGACGCTGACGCAGAGCATCCTCGGCATCATCGGGCGCGGCCCGGATCAGCCGCTGAAGCCCGGCGCCTTCCCGGCGTCCACCTCCTCCGACCATGCCTCGTTCACGTCGGTCGGCGTGGCGGCGGTCACCGTCACCTCCGGCGACGACCCCGCCATCCACACGCCACGCGACACCTACGATGCCGTGCGCAAGTCCGACCTGCGGACGATGCTGAACCTTGGCGATGCGGCGCTGGCAGGGCTGCTGAAGACGCTCGGCGGGCGCTAAGCGCCTCCGGACGCCATGGTTGTCCCCAGCGCGGGGGATCGGTACGATGACGCCACTCCCCCGTTCGAGGCAGACACCTTGCGGTCACGAGCGTTCCTCGCCACCGTCGCCTTGCTCGTTTCCGCCGCCTGCGGCGATCAAATGGACAAGGTGACGCCCACCAGCGGCACCGCCGCGGTACCGACCGCGGCCCGTCTCGCCAGCGTGCCGGAGCCGACGATCGTGACCGTCACGGCTACCACCACACCCACCCCCAGCGCGACACCGGGCGGCGGCGCACCCGCTCCCGAGCAGACCTACACGGTGGTCGCGGGCGACGTCCTGGGGACGATCGCGGACAAGTTCAATGTGCCGCCGGCACAGATCCGGGCGCTCAACAACCTGACCGGCGATAGCATCCAGATCGGGCAGCGGCTACGCATCCCGGCCCGTGCCGCGGGCACACCGCCGGCTGGGGCCCTGCCCGGCGGCGTCACCTCGTACACGGTCAAGCCCGGCGACACCGCCTTGGGCATCGCGCTGGAGTTCGACACGACCGTGGAGGCGCTGGAGCGCGCCAACGGCGTGGCGAAGGGCGGCCTGGATCGCCTACAACTGGGGCAGGTGGTGAAACTGCCGCCGCCCGGCCCACGCTGAGTCTCTCTCATGCGGCTCGGCCGGAGGCGGCGGGTGGCCACTCGGGGCGATTCTCCCGGATACTGACCTCGCCCCCGACGCCCCCGACCGCCCCCCCGAGGACGCTCGCCCGTCCCGACGAACGTGCCCGACGAAAGTGGTAACCATGTCCATCGATGCCAGCCTCGAGGAACTCCGAGCACTGAAAGAGCGCGCCCTGCTCGGCGGCGGCGTGGAGCGCATCGAGGCGCAGCACGAGCGCGGCAAGATGACGGCGCGCGAGCGCATCGATGTGTTCTTGGACCCCGGCACGTTCGAGGAGATCGACGCACTGGCCGCCGACTTCGACAACGACGAGGGCGAGCGCTTCTTCGGCGATGCGGTGGTCACCGGCTGGGGCAAGGTCAACGGCCGCACGATCTGCCTGTACGCGCAGGATTTCACCGTCTACGGCGGCTCACTGGGCGAGGTGGTGGGGACGAAGATCGCGAAGGTCATGGATGTCGCGATGAAGACCGGCGTCCCCGTCGTCGGCCTGAACGACTCCGGCGGTGCACGCATCCAGGAGGGCGTGGGCGCGCTCGCCGGATACGGCGACATCTTCTCCAAGAACGTGCAGGCTTCCGGGGTGATCCCGCAGATCAGCGTGATCATGGGCCCGTGCGCGGGCGGCGCCGTCTACTCCCCCGCGCTCACCGACTTCGTCTTCATGGTTGAGAAGACGAGCCAGATGTTCCTCACCGGCCCGGACGTGATCCTGAGCGTCACCGGCGAACAGACGACCGTGGAGGAGTTGGGCGGGGCGATCTCGCACGTCTCCAAGTCCGGCGTCGCCCACTTCGCATCGAGCGGCGAGCGCGAGTGCCTGGACGAGGTGCGCCGGCTGCTCTCCTACCTCCCGAGCAACAACATGGACGACCCGCCGTTCGAGGATACCGGCGACCCGATCTCGCGCCGCCTGGACGACATCCTCACCGTCGTGCCGGGTGAGTCGGACATGCAATACGACGTCCGTGACGTGGTGGAGCGGCTGGTGGACAACACCGAGTTCATGGAGGTCCACGAGTTCTTCGCGCCGAACATCGTCGTCGGCTTCGGCCGCATCGGCGGCCATCCGGTGGGCGTGGTCGCCAACCAGCCGCTGTACCTCGCGGGCGTCCTCGACATCGACGCTTCGCGCAAGGCGGCGCGGTTCGTGCGCTTCTGCGACGCCTTCAACATCCCGATCGTCACGCTGGTGGACGTGCCGGGCTTCCTGCCGGGGGTGTCGCAGGAGTACGGCGGGATCATCGCGCACGGGGCGAAGTTGGTGTACGCCTACGCGGCGGCCACGGTGCCGAAGATCACCGTCATCCTACGCAAGGCGTTCGGCGGCGCGTACATCGCGATGGGCGCGAAGCACCTCGGCGCGGACGTGAACTACGCGTGGCCCGGCGCGGCGATTGCGGTGATGGCGGGGACGCAGGCGGTGAACATCATCAACCGCCGCGAAATCCAGAACGCCACCGACCCGGATGCCGAGCGCAAGCGCCTGGTGGCCGACTACCAGCAGCGCCTGGAGCACCCGTACATCGCCGCCGCGAAGGGCTACATCGACGACGTCATCGACCCGACGGAGACGCGCACGAAGATCGCGCACGCGCTGGAGATGCTCCGCACGAAGTCGACGCCGGTACTGCCCAAGAAGCACGGCAACATGCCCCTGTAGCCAGCCCACCGACGGCCCGCCCTCCCCCTCGAGCGCTGGACTCCGACGCAGCCGAGGTTGTTCGACACCGCTCGCCCGGTCTGCGGCTACGGCAGATTGCGGCTATACTTCGGCCGCCGCAGAGACTGGCCTTACGCTCGGGCCCAACGGGCCTCTTGCACCCCAACCGGGGGTGAGAGGCAGTCGCGGGACGGGGGCCGCGGCCGCGCTGTCAATACCCTCGCGGTCGTTTCCGACGAGGGCGAGCGCGTGATCAAAGGGCCACGATCGCACCTGCGTAGCCGCTGACGTCGCACGTCAGCCCGACCACCCCGCCCACCTACGAGGAGCCATCATGGCCAAGATTGCTGTCGCCAACCCGGTCGTCGAACTCGACGGCGACGAGATGACGCGGATCATCTGGGGGTTCATCAAGGACCGTCTGATCCTCCCGTACCTCGACGTGAAGCTCCAGTATTACGACCTCAGTATCGAGCACCGTGACGCGACGGACGACCAGGTGACGATCGACGCGGCGAACGCGATCGTGCGCCACGGCGTGGGCGTGAAGTGCGCGACGATCACCGCGGACGAGGCTCGCGTCGCGGAGTTCAACCTCAAGCAAATGTGGCGCTCCCCGAACGGGACGATCCGCAACATCGTCGGCGGCACCATCTTCCGCGAACCGATCGTCTGCACCAACATCCCGCGCCTGGTGCCCACGTGGACGGAACCGATCGTCATCGGCCGCCACGCCTACGGCGACCAGTACCGCGCGACGGACGTGAAAATCCCCGGCCCCGGCAAGCTCACCATGACCTTCGCCCCGCAGGGTGGCAGCGCGGCGCAGACCTGGGAAGTGATGGACTTCCAGTCCGCGGGCATCGCGATGGGCATGTTCAACCTGGACGAATCGATCCGCGGCTTCGCGCAGTCCTGCTTCAACTACGCGCTCCAGCGTAACTACCCGCTGTACCTCTCCACGAAGAACACGATCCTGAAGGTCTACGACGGCCGCTTCAAGGACATCTTCGAGGAGGTCTACCTCACCGAGTTCAAGCCGCGCATGGACGCCGCGAAACTCACCTACGAGCACCGCCTGATCGACGACATGGTGGCCTCCGTCCTGAAGTGGAGCGGCGGCATCGTGTGGGCGTGCAAGAACTACGATGGCGACGTCCAGTCTGACACCATCGCTCAGGGGTACGGCTCGCTGGGGATGATGTCCTCCGTGCTGATGACGCCGGACGGGGCGATCGTGGAGTCAGAGGCCGCGCACGGCACCGTGA
>SHYQ01000025.1 GCA_009692765.1 Dehalococcoidia bacterium
TTGATGCGCTCCTGCCCGAAGTACTGCTCCAAGCGGCGCGGCCGCAGACTCGTCTCGTGCTGCACGTCCTCGTCCGTGACAACGGGGGTCAGCGGGCCGGGGCGATCGTCGGCGTCAGCCATGCGTCGAGGATACCGAACGCACGTTCTGGTGTCGAGGGGACCCTGACGCGAGCGGCCGTCCCGTTCCCCGCCGGCCCGCCGAGGCGGGTGTGCCCCAGCCGCGGGCGGTGCGGGCGGGCGGTGCGGGCGGGCGGTGCGGGAAAGCGGTGCGGGGCAGGGGCCCTTAGGGGACACTGGCGCGCATGGCTTCGCCCCCACCCGCCGCTGGCTCCTCGACCGGTCCGCCGCGCATCGCGCTGCGCGACATGACGCGCGCGGACATCGGCCCCGTGCGCCCCATCGAGTCCGCCGCCTACGCGGACGCGTGGCCCGCGCGCGCCTTCGAGAGCGAGCTGGCGAACGCGTTCGCGCGCTACCGCGTCGCGGTGCAGACGCCCGCGCCCGTGCCCTCGGCGCTGGTGGGGGCGCGCGACCGGCTGGCGGGCTGGCTGCCCGGCTGGCTCGGCGAGCCGCTCACGCGGCTCCTCGGCGGCCCCTCGCGGCGTGGCATCGTCGGATTCATGGGCGTGTGGTACATGGTCGACCAGCTGCACCTCGTCACGATCGCCGTCGCACCCGAGTGGCAGGGGCGCGGCGTGGGGCAGCGGCTGCTGCTCGACTGCGTCAACATGGCGGTCGCGGCGGAGCTGAAGCTCGTGATCCTCGAGGTGCGCGTGACGAACGCACGCGCGCGCGCGATCTACGGGCGCTTCGGCTTCCGCCGCACGGGCACGCTGCGTGCCTACTACCGGGACAACGACGAGGACGCCGACGTGATGATCCTCGACCTCACGCCCGAGGCGGTCGCCCGCGTCGAGGAGGTGCACGCGGAGCATCGCGCCCGCTTCGGCGCGCGCTTCGTGGGGGACGCGGGCGAGGGGACGACGTAGGGCGCGCGAGGAGAACCCCACCCCCGGCCCCTCCCCGTCCCGGGGAGGGGGGTCAGAGAGGGGAATGTGCCGCGAGGGTGCTACGCCCCTCGCGCTCCCGGCGGAACGGCGCGCGGCAGGCGCGCCTCGGAAACGGATGGAGGGCAAGCGGAGGAGGGGCCCGTGGGGGCGCAGCCCCCACACACACAACCCCCTTCCCGCGCAGGGAAGGGGGCAGGGGGATGGGCCGCCGCGCGCAGTCCTCGATGGCCACGCCGCGCCTCGAGGCTACCCCTCGGCGTCATCCTCAGTCGCGGCGGGGTCGTGCACGTACGCGAGCAGCCGCTCCGTGCGGCGCGCCATCAGCACGAGCCGCCCCGCGGCCTCCTCCTCGCGCACCCAGCGCGGGAGGACCGCCCCGTGCCCCTTCTCCAGGTACGTCGCTCCGGTGAACGCGAAGCGCTTGCCGGCGACGGTGATGTAGTACGGGGGTGGGTTCGGATCCTCGTTGGCCTCGTAGAGGAAGACGTCGATGCCGCCCGTCGCGAGCACGCCGAGATCGTCGAAGGTGAGCGTGACCGCCGTGGGATCCGCCGCTAGCTCGACCACTCGCACCCTCCTCGACCCCGCCGCCACGGCGCGTCCGCGCCGCCCGATCTGCGCCGCCCGATCCTAGCGCCCACCCGCGCGGCGGGCCAGCGCGCGGCGGCCAGCGCGCGGCGAGCGAGGCTAGCCTCGACGCAGCGCCTTGAGGTCGGGCGCGGCCAGCACGCAAATCGCCGCCACCGTCACCGCCGAGGCCACGCACCACGGGCAGATCGCGTGGATCACCCAGAGCTCGAGGTACGTAGGTAGACCGTCCCGCCGAACGCGGGCAGGACGTACTCCTTGACCAGCAGAGACTCGATATCGGTCGCGAAGCGGCGGCAGAACGGGCACTGGAAGTCCGCGAACTCCACGATCTTCACGGGGGCGTTCGCGTCACCGGCGAGGCGACCACTCACCGTCGTGCGCTCGCGCGGCACGAACGCCGCGCCGCTCACCGTCGCGCCCGGGCGGTGCGCGTCGATCATCACGCCGACGATCACCGCGACGACGAGGATCGAGCCGAAGCGATCGAGGGCGCCCAGGGGGCGGCGTGGCGCCGTCGTGGGGTTCGGCCCATGTGTCCTCCTCGAGGTCAGGGAAGCGGTGCGTCGATTATCCTGCGGGGTGCGCGTGCACGGAGGTGACGATCGTCACCTCCCCACGCGGCGATCGAGGGCGCGTCGACGCGCAGGGAATGGGACAGGACGCGCCCGTGGCCGCCCCCCCTCGAGGCCCCGACGCGCGCGCCTTCGGCACCGACCGCAACGTGCGGCTGCTCTACGGCCTCGGCTTCGTCACGCTGCTGCAGCCGGGCCTCGCGGTGTGGGTGGTCTACCTCACCGACTTCCGCCACCTCACGCTCGCCGAGGTGGGTGTGATGGAGCTCTTCTTCTGGGGCGTGAAGATGATTGTCGAGGTGCCCTCGGGCGCGGTCGCCGACCGCTTCGGCCGTCGCGCGACGTTCGCGCTCGGGCTAGTGCTGGAGGCGACGGGCGTCACGCTGTTCGCCTTCGCCTCGTCGTTCTGGCTGCTGCTGCTGTCGTACGTGCTGTGGTCGGGCGGCTTCTCCTTCCGCTCCGGGAACGACCAGGCCTACCTCTACGACGCGCTCGCGGTCGAGGGCCGCGGCCACGAGTTCGCCTCGCGCACGGGGGTGTACCAGGCGCTGATCAGCGTCGCGCTGATGACCAGCGGCATCGGCGGCGCGTGGCTCGCGTCGAGGACGACGCTCCAGGTGCCGCTCGCCCTCGGCGCGGTGCCGTTCGCGATCGCGGCGGTGATCGTCGTCGCGATGCGCGAGCCGCCGCGCCATGCCTCGAGAGGTGAGGCCCCGCACCTCGAGGGCGCGCCGATCGCGCCGCGCCTCGACTACCGCACGACGCTCACCGTCGCGCTGGCCGCCCTGCGGCGCGACCGGCTGCTGCGCTACGCGCTGCTCTTCCAGATCGCGCTGATCGCGGCGTTCGAGGCGGACATCCTGCTGTTGCAGCCGTTCCTCGCGCTGCACGGCGTGCCGCTGGCGCTGTTCGGCGTAATGCAGGTGCCGGCGCGCCTGGGCCACATCCTCGGCTCGGTCGTGAGCGACCGCGTGCTGCGTCGAGTGGGCGTGCTCGGCCTCGCGGGGGGCACGCTCGCGCTCGCGGTGGGCGGCCTCGCGCTGCTCGCGGTCGTCGACCACTCGTGGGCGTACGCCGGCTTCATCGCGATCCAGGTGGCGATGGGCGTGCTGACGCCGGGCGTCGGCGCGTACGTCAACGACCGCACCGACTCGAACATCCGCGCGACGATCCTCTCGGTGGTGCCGCTGGGGATGGCGCTCTCGTTCGGGCTGACGGGCCCGCTGCTCGGCGTCGCAGGGGGCGTCTCGCTGCGCCTCGCGTTTGGCGGCATGGCCGCGCTCATCCTCGCGACGGCGGGCCCGCTGTGGTGGCTGTGGCGTCGCGCGGAGCGGAGCGGAGTCCGCACGAACTAGGCACTGTGGTATACGGTTACCTGAACTCCCCTGTTCGAAACAGTTGCCATGCCACGGGTCAGCGACGTTCAGTTATCTATGGAGACCTACGGTGCCCAAGAGAGCGCCCCGGGTGCTAACGCCCTAACTTCAATCGAGCTGTGCGCTGGTGCAGGCGGTCAAGCACTCGGCCTCGAAATGGCTGGGTTCCGGCACGTCGCCCTTGTCGAACTCGATAAGTGGGCTTGCGCGACGCTTCGACTGAATCGCCCGCGTTGGGATGTTTACGAACAAGACGTGACCAAATTCGACGCGACCCGGTTCCAGAACGTCGACCTTGTCGCCGCAGGCGTTCCGTGTCCGCCGTTCTCGGTGGCCGGTAAGCAGCTCGGCGAACTTGACGACCGCGACCTCTTCCCGACAGCGCTTCGGATAGTTGCTGAGACACACCCGCGAGCCGTGATGATAGAAAACGTGCGTGGAATCCTGGATCCGCTTTTCGCAGACTACCGGGCACGAACCCTCGAAACCCTCCGGAGTCTCGGTTACACCGGCGAATGGAAGCTGCTGAACGCCCGCGACTTCGGCGTCCCCCAACTACGGCCGAGAGCAATTCTGGTCGCTCTTCGGACGGACCTATGGCCCGGTTTTTGTTGGCCGAAGGCGCTGGACGAAGCGCCCCCGACAGTGGGCGAGGTGTTGCTGCCCGCGATGAAATCGAACGGATGGCGTGGCGCGAAGAAGTGGGCGCTCCAAGCCAACGCGATCGCCCCAACGCTCGGGGGGGGGATCTCGCAAGCATGGCGGGCCAGATCTCGGCCCAACCCGAGCCCGCCATGCTTGGGCGAACCTCGGGGTTGATGGGAACAGTCTCGCGGAGACGCCACCCGCCGCCGATTTCGACGGAAAGCCGCGGCTGACTGTGCGCATGGCCGCGATACTTCAGGGCTTCCCTGACGGCTGGCATTTCGCTGGTCGCAAGACCCCAGCATACCGGCAGGTCGGCAACGCGTTCCCTCCTCCGGTCGCAAGGGCGATCGGCGAGTCCATCGCGCGAGTTCTGACTCGTGCTGGAGTACCAGCTGATGCCTAGGCAGCCGGGTGCGAAGGCGAAACTGCGCGAGTACCTCATCGCCCACGTCGGACAGGTCTTGGACTCTGAGCGTCTTCGAAGGGTCGCAGGAACAAGCGAGTGGGCGCGCCGAATTCGTGAACTGCGTGACGAAGAAGGTATGGATCTCGTAACGCACAACGATCAATCGAGTCTCAAACCAGGCCCGTACTTGCTCCGCAGCCTAAAGCCACAACCATCGTTCGCGCGTGACATTTCGAAGGAAACGCGCGCGCTGGTGCTCGATCGCAATGGATTCACATGCCAGATGTGCGGCGCAGCCGCGGGTGAAATCCATCCCAGCGATCCGGGCAGGAGAACCCGCCTGCATATTGGGCATATTGTCGACAAGTCGCGGGGCGGATCGGATGAGCCTGAGAACCTCAGCGCGATTTGCTCGCTATGCAACGAAGGAGCAGCGAACATCACGTTGCAGCGCCCCGATGCCCGCAGGCTTCTCGCGCAGATCAGGCGCGCTCCAGGTGCCGCACAACTCGATGTTCTCTCGTGGATAGTGCAGAAGTATCCGCAAGACGCGGCGCGGGTGCTGCGCGGCGCCGACAAGTAGCGTGGATCGACTCAGTGCGCCTGAACGCAGCGCGAACATGTCGCGCATTCGATCCGCGAATACCTCACCCGAACTGATGCTGCGGACGGCACTGTTCAGACTCGGCTATCGATATTGTCTGCACCAACGGGATCTCCCGGGGCGCCCTGATCTCGTGTTCCCGGCGCGGCGTAGGGCGATCTGGGTTCATGGTTGCTTCTGGCACCTACATGACTGTCCTGAGGGACGGGTTCCCAAGAGCCGCCCTGAGTACTGGAAGCCGAAACTCGAGGGGAACCAACAACGCGATGCGCTCCATGTCAGGGACATGAAGCGCATCGGTTGGAAGACGATGACCGTCTGGGAGTGCGAACTCGAGCGCGACCACAAGGCAGTCTCTCGTGTGCGCCGCTTTCTCGGCTCTCCCTGCGCGCCCTACGCCACCACGGCCTCCTCCACCGTCGAGGCGACACCGGCCTCGCGGGTGAAGGTGAACGCGCCGTCGAGGTAGTCCACGGTGATGCGGTCGCCCGCCGCGTAGCCGCCGGAGAGCATCTGCTTCGCCAGCGGCGTCTCCACCTTGCGCTCGATCAGCCGGCGCAGCGGCCGCGCACCGAAGTCGGGGTCGTAGCCCTCCTTCGCCAGCGCCGCCCGCGCCGCCTCCGTGACGACGAGGTCGATGCAACGCTCCGCGAGCCGTTCCGCCACGCCCGCCACCTCGAGGCTGGTGATGCGCAGGATCTCCGGCTCCGTCAGCGGCTCGAAGACGATCACGTCGTCGAGGCGGTTGAGGAACTCCGGGCGGAAGGCGCGCCGCAGCGCGTCGTCCACCGTGCGGCGCTGCGCGTCGGCGTCGCGCTCGGTCGTCGTGCGGCGGAAGCCGAGCGACTCGTGCGACGCGCCCGTGCCGAGGTTGCTCGTCATGATGATCACGGTGTTGCGGAAGTCCACGGTTCGCCCGTGCGCGTCCGTGAGCCGGCCGTCGTCCATCACCTGCAACAGTGTGTTGAAGATGTCCGGGTGCGCCTTCTCGATCTCGTCGAAGAGGATCACGCGGTACGGACGGCGGCGCACCGCCTCGGTCAGCTCGCCGGCGTTCTCGTAGCCGACGTAGCCGGGAGGCGCGCCGAGCAGCCGCGACACGGTGTGCCGCTCCTGGTACTCCGACATGTCGATGCGGATCAGCGCGTCCGCGTCGTCGAACATGTACTCCGCCAGCGACCGCGCGAGGTAGGTCTTCCCGACGCCCGTCGGCCCGACGAAGATGAACGACCCGATCGGCCGTCGAGGGTCCTTCAGCCCGCTACGCGCGCGCCGGATCGCGTCCGACAGCGCCTCGATCGCCCGCTCCTGGCCGACCACCTTCTCGTGCAGCACCGCTTCCATGTGCAGCAGCTTCTCCGCTTCGCCCTCCAGCATGCGGTCGACGGGGATGCCGGTCATCTGCGCGATCAGCGCGGCGATGTCGGTCTCGGTGACCTCCTCGGTCAGGCCGTGCTCGCTCTGCCAGGAGGCGCGCCGCTGCTGGTACTCGTCCTGTACACGCAGCACCTCCTGCTTGATGCGCGCCGCCTCCTCGAAGTCCTGCCGCTCCGCGGCCGCGTCGAGGCGCGCGCTCGCGGCGTCCAGCCGCTGCTTGAGGTCGCGCAGCTCGGGCGAGATCGACTCCGCCTCGATCACGTGCCGGCTCGCCGACTCGTCGATCAGGTCGATCGCCTTGTCCGGCAGGTGGCGGTCCGGCAGGTAGCGCGTGCTCAGGCGCACCGCCGCGTCCAGCGCGGCGTCCGTGATCTTCACGCCGTGGTGGTCCTCGTACTTCGCGCGGATGCCCTTCAGGATCGCCAGCGCGTCCTCCTCGGACGGCTCGTCGACGTACACCGGCGAGAAGCGCCGCTCGAGCGCGGGGTCGGTCTCGACGCTCGTGCGGTACTCGTCCAGCGTGGTCGCGCCGATCACGTGCAGCTCGCCGCGCGCGAGCGCGGGCTTCATCATGTTGCCCGCGTCCAGCGCGCCCTCCGCGCCGCCGGCGCCGACGACCTGGTGCAGCTCGTCGATGAAGAGGATGATCTCGCCCGCGGACTGCTTCACCTCGTTCATCACGGCCTGCAACCGCTCCTCGAACTCCCCGCGGAACTTCGAGCCGGCGATCAGCGCGCCCATGTCGAGGGCGAGCACGCGCTTGTCCTTCAGCCGGTCGGGCACGTCGCCGTCCACCATCCGCTGCGCGAGGCCCTCGACGATCGCGGTCTTGCCGACGCCGGCCTCGCCGATCAGCACGGGGTTGTTCTTCGTGCGCCGGTTGAGCACCTGCATCAGGCGCGCCACCTCGACGTCGCGCCCGATGACGGGGTCGATCTTCCCCGCGCGCGCGAGCTCGGTGAGGTCGCGCGAGTACTTCGCCAGCGACTGGTAGCGCGACTCCGCGGTGGGGCTGTCGACGCGCGCCGACCCGCGGATCTGCTGCAGCGCGCGGTAGAGCCGCTCCTTCGTGATCTGGAACTCGCGCAGGATCGCCGCGGCGTCGCCGTCGGCGGCGTCCGCGATCGCGACGAGCAGGTGCTCGACGCCGACGAACTCGTCCTTGAGCCGGGCCGCCTCGGCGTTCGCCGACTCGAGCATCTGCACGATGCGCGGCGTGGTGTAGATCTGCACGACGTCGTGCGCGAGCTTCGGCGAGCGGTCGAGGTGCGCCTTGATCGCGCGCGCCAGCGCGTCGGTGTCGACGCCCGCCTTCGCGAGCACCTCGCGCGCAAGCCCGTCGCGCTTCGACACGAGCGCGTAGAAGACGTGCTCGACGTCCCACTGCGAATGGCGAGACTGCCGCACGAGCTCCTGCGAGCCCTGCAGCACCTCCTGCGCCTGCTCCGTGAACCGATCCTGTCGCATCATCGCTCGCTACCCCCTTCGCGTTCGCCGCTCACAGTGCCGCCCATCGGAGTGGGCCGCCTGCCCTCGAGCGCCGCGCGCGCCTCGTCACGTTCCGCCCGCGCCGCCGCGAGTTCCGCCTGCAATTCCGCGATCTGGCGGCTGAGCCGGAAGATCACCTCGACGCCCGCGAGGTTGATGCCCAGGTCGTTCACCAGCCGCACCACTTGCCGCAGCCGCTCCACGTCGCCCGTCGAGAACAGCCGCGTGTTGCCCCTCGACCGAGCCGGCGCCAGCAGGCCGACGCGCTCGTACGCGCGGATCGTCTGCTGGTGGATGCCGACCATCCGCGCCACCACGGAGATCTGGAACACTGGCTCGTCCTGCGCGATGTTCGTCATCCCGCACCGCCCGGCACACCATCCGCGCGAGCCGCGTCCACCCGCGAGGCGCGCAACTGCTCGAAGAGTCGCCGCTCCTCGTCGGTGAGCGGGTCGGGGAGGACGAGGCGCACCCTGGCGAGCAGGTCGCCAAAGCCGCCCGCCGCCTTCGGCATCCCCTGGCCGACCGCCCGGAAGACCTTGCCCCCCTGCGTGCCCGCGGGCACCCGCAGGGACAGCGGCCGCGCCTTGAGCGTCGGCACCTGGACCTCGCCGCCGAGCGCCGCATCCACCACCGGCACGTCGACGTCCACGTGGAGGTCGTCGCCGCGTCGCTCGAAGCGCTCGTCGGGCGCGACCTGGACGCGCAGGTACAGGTCGCCGGCCGCGCCGCCGGCCGAGCCGGGGCCGCCCTTGCCCGTCACGCGGATGCGCTGGTCGTCCTGCACCCCCGGCGGGATGGACACCTCGACGCGCTGGAGGGGAGTCCCGCTGCCGGTGCCGCGGCAGGCGTGGCAGGTCGCGCCGGCCAGTTGGCCCGCGCCGCCGCAAACGATGCAGCGCTGCTCGCCTGCGCGGATCTCGATGGTGCGCATCGCGCCGGCGTAGGCCTCGACGAGGCTCACCCGCACCAGTTGCTCCGCGTCCTGGCCGCGCTGGCGGCCGGCGGCGCGCCGCAGCAGCGAGTCGAACATGCCGCCGCCGCCCCGCGCGCCGCCGAGGATGTCGCCGATGTCGCCGCCGAAGGAGAAGGTCGCGCCCGGGCCCCCGGGGAAACCCTGTCCGGGAAAGCCCGCACCGGGCGGGCCGCCGAAGCCGCCCGCGGCCTGCTGGCGGCGGCGCATCTCCTCGAGCTGGTCGGCGTGCTCCCACTGGTCGCCGTAGCGGTCGTACTTCTTGCGCTTCTCGGCGTCCGAGAGCACCTCGTGCGCCGCGTTGATCTCCTTGAAGCGCCGCTCCGCGTCGGCGTTGCCGGGGTTCACGTCCGGGTGAAAGCGCCGGGCGAGGCGGCGATAGGCGGCGCGGATCTCCTTGTCAGAGCCCGTGCGCGCGACGCCGAGGGTTTCGTAGTAGTCCTGTGCCACGCGTGCATAATACACGGTCTACGTCATGTCGTAAATCATCTGTTGAGTCTCCGCGACGCACATCTTCTTACTCGTATGGAACGACTACATCTCGTCCGCGTCGTGCGAAGGGAGCAGCCATCGGCGGGCGCTTGCGTCCTTGTCCTTCTGCGGCGTCTAGCGCCCACGGGAACGCCCGGGCTTTCCGCGTGAGGATCTGAGTCGAGAGTCGCAAGGAATCTTCAGCAACGACTCGCCATCGCAAGGGCGTACAGGCGCACGAGGTGCGGCCGCCACGAACCGGCCGAAGGCCGCCGCTACTCGTTGCCGCCGTCGAGGCCGTCCTCGGGCCACTCGAGCGAGGCCGCTTTCGACAGCGGTGCGCGCGAGGTGCGCCCCGGCCGCGTCGAGGGGCGGCCGCGGCCGCCCGGGCTACGCGCGTCGATCACGCGCCCCGCGCGCGCCTGGGCCGCGTGCAGCCGCCCGAGGCGCGCCCGTCCCGCCTCCAGGCGGGACATCATCGCCATCGCCTTCTTGGTGTCGGAGGCGACCCGGGCGGGCTCCCCCGTGCGCACGCGGTACTTCGAGAGCCAGTAGGTGAACGCCTCGAGCTCGGACTGCGACAGCCGCTCCGGCAGCGGGCTCCCGGTGTCCGAGCCGTACAGCACGCGCAGCTCATCCAGCGGCACGCCGTAGACGCGCTCGTAGGCCTCGAGGTCGGGCGCGAGCCGCCCCGCCCCGCCGAGCCCGCCGTCCTTGACCAGCTCGAGCTCGACGGCGAGCAGCAGCAGCTCCTCGACGACCACGCCGTACTGGAAGTTGAGGTGCGCGCGGTGCTTTGCGGGCCCGATCGCGGCCTCGAACTCCGCCTCGCCGCTACCGTCCGGCGCGATGCCGTGCACCAGCAGCTGCTCCGCCTCCTCGGCGGGCACGCGGTCGTCCGCCGCCTCGATCAGTCGCTGGGCGAGGAGCAGCCAGTCGAAGGCCTCCCCGGCGATCAGGTAGGTCGAGCGCACGCCGTCGATCTCCTCGAACGGCGCGGTCCACCGGGCGATCACGGCGAGCAGCGCCGGATACCAGGGCAGGCCGCGGTCGAGGGCGCGCAGGAACGCCTCGACGCCCTGCTCGGGCGTGAGCGGCCCCTCGAGGGGCACGCGCACATGGGCGCGCGGCTGCCGTTCGGCGGTGGAGGTCATACCCATCGATTGTACGGGGCGCGGCGGTCACGGGCGCGGGAGACGCGCGACACGCGATGGCACACCGCACCGACCGAGGGCTGAACGGGCGCCCCTGCCCCCTCCCCTGCGAGGGGAGGGGGCGGAAGAAAAAGCGATCTTTCTCCCATCCCCCAACCCCCTTCCCTAGCGGGAAGGGGGCTCAGACCCTCAACACACCGCTGCAGGGATCCGGACGCCGCCCGTCGCGCGCGTTCCGCCAGCGCATGGGGCGCGCAGCCTCCCATGATCGCATCCGACGCACACCCGTCGCGCGCGTTCCGCCGGGGCATGGGGGGGCGCAGCCCCCCCATGATCTCTCTCTGACTCCCCTCTCCCGCGAAGCGGGAGAGGGGCCGGGGGTGAGGGTTCCGGTTCCCACGTTAGGGGCGGGAAGCCGACCTCGACGTTACGCTCACGCCCCGTGGCAGCGCTTGTACTTCTTGCCGCTGCCGCAGGGGCAGGCGTCGTTGCGGCCCACCTTCGCCACGGCACGACCGGCCGCCGCTGGACGCGCCCGCGTCGCGGTTGCGGTGCGCGTGACGCCGGCGCCCGAGTTGCTGACCGTCGTCATCACCGGCTCGTCGCCGCCGTCGACGTCGGGGCCGCTCTCGCGCAGCGCGCGGGGCGGGGGCTGCGCCGCCATCGCCTGCTCGGCGGCCTGCCACGTCAGACGCGCGTGCAGCACCTGCCGCGACACCTGCTCGCGCAGCCGCTCGAGGAACTGCTCCCACATGTCGCGCGCCTCGCGCTTGTAGGCGACCAACGGGTCGCTCTGGCCGTACGCGCGCAGGCCGATGCCCTGCCGCATCTCGTCCATCGCCGTGAGGTGCTCCACCCACAGCAGGTCGATCGTGTGCAGCACCACCAGCCGTTCCACGATGCGCTGCATCTCCTCGCCGACCTCGGCTTCGAGGGCCTGGTACGCCTCGTCGATGATCGCGATCGCCTCGTCCACGGCCTCGGCGGGCGTCAGCGCGGGGTCGGTGAACGCGTCCGGCGGCAGCGGCGCGATCGCCTCGATCGCCACGCGGAACGCCTCGAGCTCGGCCGGCGGCTGCTCGAGGTGCTGACGCGACAGCGACTCGACCTCGTCCTCGAGCATCGTCATCACCGTGTCGCGCATGCCCTCGCCGGCGAGCACCTTGTCGCGCTCGCGGTAGATCACGTCGCGGTGGGTGTTCATCACGTCGTCGTACTCCACGACGTGCTTGCGCGTGTCGAAGTTGTACGACTCGACGCGCTGCTGCGCCTGCTCGATGGCGCGCGTGACCATGTTCGACTCCAGCGGCATGTCGTCCGCCATGCCCAGGCGCGACATCATGCCGGGCAGCCAGTCCGGCGCGAAGCGGCGCATCAGCTCGTCCTCGAACGAGACGAAGAAGCGCGTCGAGCCGGGGTCGCCCTGGCGGCCCGTGCGGCCGCGCAGCTGGTGGTCGATGCGCCGCGCCTCGTGACGCTCGGTGCCGATGACGTGCAGGCCGCCGAGGGCCGCGACGCCCTCGCCGAGCTTGATGTCGGTGCCGCGGCCGGCCATGTTCGTCGCGATCGTCACCTCGCTACGCTGGCCCGCGCGCGCGATGATCTGCGCCTCGCGTGCGTGCTGCTTCGCGTTGAGCACCTCGTGCGCCACGCCGCGCCGCGTGAGCAGCTCGGACAGCATCTCCGACGTCTCGATGGCGACCGTGCCCACGAGGACCGGGCGGCCCGACTCGTGGCGCGTGACGATGTCCTCGACGACCGCATCCCACTTGCCCTTCTCGGTCTTGAACACGAGGTCCGGCGAGTCTTCGCGGTGCACGGGCCGATGGGTCGGGATCGACACCACCTCGAGCTTGTAGATCTCGGCGAGCTCCTCCGCCTCGGTCATCGCGGTGCCGGTCATGCCGGCGAGTTTCTTGTAGAGGCGGAAGAAGTTCTGGATCGTGATCGTCGCGTAGGTGACCGACTCCTGCTGGATCGTGACGCCCTCCTTGGCCTCGACCGCCTGGTGCAGGCCGTCCGACCAGCGGCGTCCCTCCATCAGGCGGCCGGTGAAGTCGTCGACGATGATCACCTCGCCGTCCTTCACCACGTAGTCGCGGTCGCGCTGGTAGACGATCTGCGCCTTCAGCGCCGCCTCCATGTAGCGGGTGAGCCGGAAGTTCTCGAGCGAGTAGATGTTGTCGATGCCGAGCCCGCGCTCGAGCGCCTCGACGCCCGCCTCCGTCAGCGTCACCGAACGCGTCTTGAGGTCGACCTTGTAGTCGCGTCCGTCGGCGAGCAAGGGGACGAGGCCGACGAAGCGCTTGTAGACGCTGGTGTCGTCTGCCGTCGCGCCGCTGATGATCAGCGGCGTGCGCGCCTCGTCGATCAGCACGCTGTCCGCCTCGTCGACGATCGCGAAGTGCCGCGTGGACTGCACGCGCCCCTCGACGGTGGTCGCCATGTTGTCGCGCAGGTAGTCGAAGCCGAACTCGTTGTTCGTGCCGTAGGTCACGTCGGCCTGGTACGCCTCCAGACGCGACACCGGCACGAGGTGCTCGTACGTCGACTGGTCGGAGGCCACCTCGGACGAGTAGCGGAACGCGCCGCCGAGGTTCTGGATCACGCCGATGGTGATGCCGAGCAGGTCCAGCGCCGGCGCGTACCACTGCGCGTCGCGCCGCGCGAGGTAGTCGTTGACCGTCACGGAGTGCACGCCCTCCCGCGCGAGCGCGTTGAGGTAAATCGTGATCGTCGCGACCAGCGTCTTGCCCTCGCCGGTGCGCATCTCCGCGATCTGGCCGCGGTGCAGCGTGATCGCGCCCAGCAGCTGCACGTCGTACGCGCGCTCGCCGGTGGTCCGCGCGATCGCCTCGCGCGCGACGGCGAACACCTCCGGCAGCAGGTCGTCGAGGGTCGCGCCTGCCTCGAGGCGGTCGCGGAAGTCGTGGGTCTTCGCGGTGAGCGCGGCGTCGTCGAGCGCGGCGACCTCGTCGGCGTGCGCGTTGATGCGCGCAACGAGCGGCTGCATTTGCTTGACGACGCGCTCGTTGGAGTCGCCGCCGAGGATCTTGCGGAAGAAGCCGACCATGCCTCGCGTTGCCTTTCGCGCGCCCGCTAGCGGCCCTGCCCTAACGGCCCTGCCCAAGCGGCCCTGCCCAAGCGGCCCTGCCTTAACGGCCCTGCCTTAACGGAACAGCGCGCCCACCGAGCCGCCCGTGTGGATGCGGTGCATGGCGTCGCCGATCAGCGACGCGACGGAGAGCACCGTGACCGGGACGTTCTTGAACGATCCGTGCACCACCGGCAGCGTGTCCGTATACACCACCTCGTCGATCTCCGGCATGTCGAGCACCTGGAACGCTTTCGGGGCCATCACCGGGTGCACGCACGCCACGCGCACCGATCGCGCGCCGCGGGCGCGCAGCAGCTGCACCGCCGAGGCCACCGTGCCGCCCGTCAGGATCTCATCATCGACGATCAGGCAGTCACGCCCGCCCACCTCGCCGATCAGCGTGAGCGCCTCGGCGGTGGAGCTGTTGCCGACGCGGCGCTTGTCCACGATCGCGATGTCGGCGTCGATCCGCCCCGCGAGGTCGCGCGCGAGCTTCGCCCGTCCGACGTCCGGCGCCACCACCGTGGGCGCGGCCAGGTGCAGCGAGCGGAAGTGCTCCGCGATCAGCGGGAAGGCCGTCAGCTCGTCCAGCGGGATGTTGAAGAAGCCCTGGATCTGCCCGGCGTGCATGTCCATCGTCAGCACGCGGTCAGCCCCCGCGACCTCGATGAAGTTCGCCACCAGGCGGGCGGTCACCGGGACGCGCGGCTGGTCCTTCTTGTCCGAGCGACCGTAGGCGTAGTACGGGATCACCGCCGTGATCCGGCCCGCCGAGGCCCGCTTGGCCGCGTCGATCATGACGAACAGCTCCATCAGCCGCGTGTTCACCGGGGACACGATCGGCTGGATGATGAAGACATCCCGCTCCCGGATGTTGTCCAGGTAGCGGACGAACACCTCTTCGTTGGGGAACTCGAAGACCTCGACCTCCCCGAGGTGCATCTCCAGGTGGCGCGCGACCTGCTCGGCGAGCCCGCGGTGCGAGTTGCCTGTGAAGATCGCCATCTGCCGGTAGGGGCTGAGCTCCCCGTCCTCGACACGAGCCCGGGTCATGGTCATGGCACCCCCGACGCCGCCCCTGGCGGCCGCGCGGTCACGGTTCGACGTCACATGTGGCTGGGGATTCGATTCGCAACGATGGTACCACCGCGCCGCCGAGGCTTCGGCGGTCGCAGGCCTCGGCGCCACGCTTGTGGGCCTCGAGGGGCGGCGATACGATGGCCGTCATGCGACAGCACGCGACCGTAGTAGTAGTAGTAACGTAGCGGCGGTCAGGCCGCGCCCCCGGCGCGTCCCGCCCCGCCGCCCGCCCCGCTCACGCGGGGCTTTTTCTTGTTCGCGCTGTCCCGCGCTCTGTCGCCCCGCCGCCGCTAGGAACCCGAGGCCATCGTTATGACCACCACACCCGACACCGACCCCGCCGAGGCCACCAGCGGCGCCGCCATGGCCCCCGCCTACCAGCCCGCGGACGTCGAGCAGCGGCTCTACGCGTGGTGGGAGTCGCGCGGGCTCTTCAAGCCGAGTCACCCGGAGCGCAGCGGCCCGAACGCCGCGCGGCCGTTCACCATCATCATGCCGCCGCCCAACCTCACCGGGGAGCTGCACCTCGGCCACGCGCTGGTGGTCTCGCTGCAGGACGCGCTCACGCGCTGGCATCGCATGCTCGGCGACGACACGCTCTGGCTCCCCGGCGTGGACCACGCCGCGATCGCCGTGAACGCGATCATCGAGCGCGAGCTGGCCGCCGAAGGCACGTCGCGCCACGACATCGGACGGGAGGCGTTCCTCGCGCGGACGTGGGCGTTCGTCAACCGCAGCCGCTCGCGCATCATGGAGCAGCACCGCCGCCTGGGCGCCTCGGCCGACTGGGAGCGCGAGGCGTTCACGATGGACGCCCCGCGCGAGCGGGCCGTGCGCGCGACGTTCAAGCGGCTCTACGACGACGGCCTCATCTATCGCGCCGAGCGCCTGATCAACTGGTGCGTCGACTGCGAGTCCGCGATCAGCGACATCGAGGTGGAGTACGAGGACGAGCCCGGCGCGTTCTGGCACGTGCGCTACGCGATCGCCGACGCCGCGGGCCAGCCCACCTCGCATGACATCGTGATCGCGACGACGCGGCCGGAGACGATCCCCGCCGACACCGCCATCGCCGTGAACCCCGAGGACGATCGCTACGCGCGCCTGGTCGGCCGCAGCGCGATCGTGCCCACCAACGGGCGCGTCATCCCGATCATCGCGGACGCCGCCGTGAGCATCGAGGGTGGCACCGGCGCGCTGAAGGTCACGCCCGGACACGACCCCGTCGACTTCGAGATCGGCGAGCGGCACGGTCTGCCGATCGTCAGCATCATGAGCGCCGATGGCACGCTGAACGCCGCGGCGGGACGCTACGCGGGCATCGAGCGTTTCGCCGCGCGCAAGCAGATCGTCGCGGACCTCGAGGCCGCGGGGCGCCTCGCGAAGATCGAGCCGTACACCCACGCCGTCGGCCACTGCCAGCGATCGCGCACGATCGTCGAGCCGCTGATCTCGCTGCAATGGTGGGTCGACGCGAAGACGCTCGCCGGCCCCGCGATCGAGGCGGTGACGAGCGGCCGCATCAAGTTCGTACCGCCGCGCTTCGAACGGACCTACGCGCACTGGATGGAACACATCCGCGACTGGTGCATCTCCCGCCAGATCTGGTGGGGCCACCGCATCCCCGTGTGGTACTGCGACGACGCCCACATCACCGTCGCGATCGACACGCCGGCGGCGTGCGCCACGTGCGGCGCCGAGGGCCTGCGCCAGGACGAGGACACGCTCGACACATGGTTCTCCTCGGGCCTGTGGCCGCACTCGACGCTCGGCTGGCCGGAGCGCACGGACGACCTGCGGCGCTTCTACCCGACGCAGGTGATGGAGACCGCGTACGACATCATCTTCTTCTGGGTCGCGCGCATGATCATGCTGTCGCTCTACAACATGCGAGACGACGCCCCGCAGGACATCCCCTTCGACACGGTCTACCTGCACGGCCTGGTGCGCGCGTCCGACGGCGCGAAGATGTCGAAGTCGCGCGGCAACGTTATCGACCCGCTCACCTCAATCGACAAGTACGGCACCGACGGCCTGCGCTTCGCGCTGCTCTCCGGCACGAGCCCCGGCAACGACCAGCGCATCACGGACGACCGCATGGAGGCGGGACGCAACCTCTCCAACAAGCTGTGGAACGCCAGCCGCTTCGTGCTCACTCTCGTCGAGGCTCAAGAGGCGGATCCTGACACTCCCAAGACCGGCTACTCGTTCGTCCGGTCAGGCGGCATGCGGAGGTACGTAGACCTCGCGCCGTCCTCGACGGCACGCGCGCGCAGCCGCCCCCGCGACCTCGCGATCCGCGCGCTGCGCCACGAGTCCGGCCTGCCGATCGCCGCGATCGCGGAACGGCTCCACGTCTCGCGCCGCACGGTGTTCCGCGCGCTCGCGGCGGGCCGCCACGATCGAACAGAACGGCCCGTCGAGGATCGCTGGATCCTCAGCCGCCTCGCGCACGTCACCGCGGAGGTCGACTCGCTGCTGCGCCGCTTCGAGCTCGCGGAGGCGCTGCGACAGACGCGCGACTTCTTCTGGGACGAGTTCGCGGACTGGTACATCGAGCTCGCGAAGGTGCGCATCCGCGCGGGCGACCGCTCGCCGCTGCCCGTCCTCGTCACGGTCGTGGACGCGGTGCTGCGCCTGCTGCACCCGTTCATGCCCTACGTCACCGAGGAGATCTGGCAGCGCCTGATCGCGGTGCGCCCTGACCCGGAGGGCGCCGAGGCGCTGATCGTCGCGCGCTACCCGCGCCCCGAGGCGTTCGCGGCGTACATCGACGACGAGGCGGAGCGGCAGCTCGTCGCGGTGCGGGACTTCGTGCGCGGCATCCGCAACATCCGCGCGGAGAAGCGCGTCGACGCGGGCCGCTGGGTCGAGGCGTACATCGTCGCCGGAGACGCCGAGGCGACCGCGCGCTCGATGCAGGCCGCCCTGGAGCAGCTCGCGCGTGCGCGCCCGCTGCACATCGTCGGCTCAGCCGCCGAGACGCCGTCCGAGGGCGTCGTGACGAGCGTGCTCGCTGTCGGGCAGGTGTCGCTGCCAATGGCCGGCCTCTTCGACCTCGACGCCGAGCGCGCGCGCCTGACGAAGCAGATCGACGAGGCCGCCGCCGAGGTCGCCCGCACCGAGACGAAGCTGGCGAACCCGAACTTCCGCGACCGCGCCCCCGCCGCGGTCGTCGCGACCGAGGACGAGCGGCTGGCGACGGCGCGCACCCGCCTCGACGGCCTGCGCGCGAGCCTCGTGGAGCTGGGGTGAGCAGCGGCCCGTCCGAGGAACACGCGGGGCGGCCCATCCCCCTGCCCCCTTCCCTGCGCGGGAAGGGGGTTCAAACAAGATGAGATCGCCCATCCCCCCACCCCCTTCCCTCCGGGAAGGGGGCTTCCGGATCGGTCGGCGCCGGGCCCGGCCCCTCCCCACGCGCGCCTGCCGCGCGCGTTCCGCCGGGGTGTGGGGGCGCAGCCCCCACGTCTTGTTTCCACTCCCCCTCCCCGCGCAGGGGAGGGGGCCGGGGGGTGGGGCCGCCCCGCGTCGGTCCTCCCATGTCTGACCCCACCGCCACACCCGCCGCCCTCCTCCCGCTGGCGAGGGCCATCGCCCGCGAGGCCGGGGCGCTGATCCTCGACGCGATCGAGGGGGAGCGTGCCGTCGAGGCGAAGACCAGCCCGACCGACCTCGTCAGCGAGATGGACCGCGCCTCGGAGGCGCTGATCGTCCGACGCATCCTCGAGGCGCGCCCGCGGGACGGCATCCTCGGCGAGGAGGGGGCCGTGCGGCCGGGTAGCACAGGCGTTCGATGGGTGATCGACCCCATCGATGGCACCACCAACTACCTGCACCGCATCCCCCACTTCGCCGTCTCCATCGGCGTCGAACTCAACGACATAACCGTCGCCGGCGTGGTCTTCAATCCGGCAGTTGACGAGTTAGTCGCCGGCAGTCTCGGCGGCGGGGCGACCCTGAACGGCGTCCCCATCCGCCCGTCCGAGGAGGCGCGGACGGGGAGCGCCCTCGTCGGGACGGGCTTCGGGTACGACGCGGGGGTCCGGGAGCAGCAGGCGGCCGTGGTCGTTCAGCATGTGCTGCCGAGGGTTGCGGACATCCGCCGGAGCGGCTCGGCCGCCCTCGACCTGTGTTGGGTCGCGTGCGGCCGGCTCGACGCCTACTTCGAGCGCGGCATCCAGCCGTGGGACATCTGCGCCGCCGACCTCATCGTGCGCGAGGCGGGAGGCCGCAGCGAGACGCTCGAGGGCGGCCCGCTGACGCTGTCGACGACGTGGATCGCCGCCGGTGCGGCGCTCTTCCCGGCGTTCCGCGCGCTGATCGAGCACGCCACGCGCGCTCCATAACGCTCGTCGCTCGTCCCCCTCGCAGGTGCGTCGAGCAGCCACCCGGCGCGAGCGCATACGCGCGATCACGCTTCGTTGACACTGGTTTGGGCCGCTGCTACGTTCGGTTCCCGAGCGGTTGCTACCCGTTTCGACGCGGCATCTTCGAGGCGGCATCTTCGAGGCGGCATCGCGCGCCCTCGGGTGCGCATGAGAGCGAGAGTCCGGTGGAGCAGGCGTACGCCCTCTTCGGCAACTACCTCGCCGTCATCCTCGCCACCATCGTCGGATTCGTGCTCGTGCTGA
>SHYQ01000026.1 GCA_009692765.1 Dehalococcoidia bacterium
CGAGCAGGTCGGCAAGCACCTCCCTGAACGCGCCTTCGACGTGCATGCTCTCGCGTGAGCCCGTGCGCAGCAGCCAGAGTCCACTGAGATTCACCGCGAATCCGCCTATCGCGACGAACAGCATCGGGGCGCTCAAGACCTCTGGGGGGGTTACGGAAGCGCTTCGCAGCCTCGATCAAGACATAGCCGGCGACCCCGAGCAACAAACGCGTTGACGAAGGCCGCCACGATCTCGAGCCGGTACAGGCCGAACGTACGGTGTAGCGCGTGCTCGGCGCGGTTTGCAACTGTGATCGCTGCGAGCAACATACCGCGACCGCGTCCGTGAGCATATGACCGGTGTCCGACAGCAGCGCGAGCGAATTCGTGATGATGCCACCGACGATTTCGACGACAAAGTAGATCACGACGAGCGCGAATCTGATAGCGAGCGGCCGCAGGTGACGGGCTCCAGCTCGCGCTGATCCGTGTGCATGACTCATTTGGTTCTTCCGTCGTCGAGGTGAGCTCGCCATCGAGGGACAGCTGCGCTCACATGAGTGCTGGCACCGCGTCTCACTGAGATGCTGTATCGGCTGCGCACGGCCGGCGCAGGGTCAGCGCACGGGCCTGCAGCCGAGCGCGCCGTCGTCCCAGCAGAAGGTCTCGAACGCCCAGTCCATCAGCGCCGTGGTGTCGCGCTGGCGTCGCGTCGAGTCGAGCACGACCACGATGACGCGATGCCCGGTGCGCGTCGCGGAGGCGGCAAGCGTGGGCCCGGCCTCCTCTGTGAAGCCGCTCTTGACGCCGTCCCCGCCCTCGTAGGCGAAGGCCCACAGATTCGTGTTGTACAGGTCGATGATGCGCGATCCGACGGCCTTCCATGCCCGCGTGCGCGCGACCTGCGCGAAGAGCGGCTGGCGCATCGCGTACCTCGACAGCATCGCCATGTCGTACGCCGTAGAGAGGTGCGTGGGGCCGCCGAGGCCGTGCGGGTCGATGAAGTGCGTGTCGAACAACCCTAGGCTCTCCATCAACCTGTTCATCTCGCTCACGAACGCCTGCTCCGAGCCGGAGACCGTGCGCGCGACGACGATCGAGGCGTCGGCGCCGGAGGGCAGCAGCATCCCGTAGATCAGGTCGCGCAGTGGGAAGCGGTCGCCGCGCTCCAGGCCCATGACGCTCGCGTCGTCCAGCCCGGGGTCCGTGTAGTCGAAGTCGACGGCCACCCATTCGTCCAGCCGGCCCCGCTCGATCGCGAGCGCGGCGGTGGCGATCTTCGTGAGGCTGGCGGGCGGGATGCGCGCACGGCCATTGAACTCGTACAGCACGGCGCCCGTCGCATCGTCGATGACGATCGCGGAACGCGCGCTGATCGCGGGCACCGCGACGGGGGCCGGTTGCCGCGGGGGCGTCCCGACGGGCGGCGGCACCAGTGCCTGCGGGGCGCGAGGACCGGCGGTCGCTGCCGCCATCGCGCCGCCGAGAGCGGCCCCGTTCGCGCGCACCTCGGTCGCGGAGACGCGGCTGTTGCAGCCTGCCAGCAGCGGGACGGTCGCGATCGCGAGGAGCAGCAGGTCTGCGGCGGCGAATCGTGCTCCACCGCGCGGGGATCGCGCCAGCCGGGTGAGGTACGAGGTCACGCGAATCCCTGCGCCTCCCTCGTCCGCCCGCCTGCGGTGGCACGAACGTTACCGACCACCGCCACTCCCGTCCACCGGCACGGCGCTCCCCGCGCGCAGCGCACGCAGGACGCCGGTCTCCGCCTCGATGAACGCGCGGTCGGCGAGGACCTCGAGCGCGCGCGGGCGGGGCAGGGGCACCGCGATCGTGGCGGCGACCGAGGCGGGGCGCGGCGTCAGCACGACGATGCGATCCGAGAGCAGCAAGGCCTCGCGCACGTCGTGCGTGACCAGCAGCACGGTCCAGCCGAACTCCGAGGAGACGGCGGCGAGCCACTCCTGCAACTCCATGCGCGTCAACGCGTCGAGCGCGCCGAACGGCTCGTCCAGCAGCAGGATCGGTCGTTCCTGCACGACAGTGCGCAGCAGCGCCGCGCGCTGGCGCATGCCGCCGGAGAGCGTGTACGGGTAGGCCTCCTCGAACCCCGCGAGTCCGAAGCGCGCGAACAGCGCGCCCGCGCGGGCGCGGGCCGCGGCGCGCGGCACGCCGCGGATCTCGAGGCCGAGCGTGGTGTTGTCCATGACGCGCCGCCACGGGAACAGCAGGTCCTGCTGCGGCATGTACGCGAACGCCTCCGTGTGCGCCGCTCGGCCGGTCACCAGGTCGCCGTCCACGTGCACCGCGCCCGCACCCGCGTCTTCGAGGCCGGCGATGATGTTGAACAGCGTGCTCTTCCCGCAGCCGCTCGGCCCGATCACGCTGACGAACTCGCCGGCGCCCGCCTCGAGCGCGACGTCGCGTAGCACCTCGATCGTGCGGTCGCCATCGACGAACCGCTTGTGGATCCCGCGCACCAGCAGTCGGGGCGGCGTCATCGTTCCGTCTCGCGCGAGGCGTGGTGCCAGGGGATGACGGCGCGTTCCAGCGCGGAGGTGGCGAGGAAGAGCGCGACGCTGATCGCCGCCGTCACCACCACCGCCGCGATCACGAGGTCGGTGCGGAAGGAGTTCTGCTGCAACTGCATGAAGATCCCCAGTCCGCGTTTCGCCCCCACGTACTCCGCGAAGATCGCCCCGATCACCGCGTAGGTGATCGCGATGCGCAGCCCGGAGAAGAACGAGGGGAGCGCGCCGGGGAGACGCACCAAGCGGAACACCTGCCAGCGGCTCGCGCCCATCGAGCGCAGCAGGTTCGAGGCGGCGCGCTCCGTGCTCGCGAAGCCGTCCACCCAGCCAACGGTGATCGGAAAGAAGGTAACGAGCGCGACGACGAGCGCCTTGGGGGCGATGCCGAATCCGAACCACAGCACCAGCAGCGGAGCCACGGCGACCACCGGGATCGCCTGCGACGCCACGAGCGCCGGGTAGAGCGCCCGCCGCACTGCGCGTGAGAAGTCGATGGCGACGGCGGCCGCCGTCCCGAGCACGATCGCGAGCGAGAAGCCGATGGCGGTTTCGCCCAGCGTCGGCAGCGTGTGCGACCAGATCAGGCCGCGGAACGCCCAGCCCTCGAGCAGTACGCGGCTCGGCGGCGGCAGCACCTGCGGGCGGATCCCGGAGGCGCGTGTGTACGCCTCCCACGCGGCGAGGATCGCCGCCGCGAGCAGCAGCGCGGGGAGCACGCGGCCGATGGGGCGGATCACGCGGGCGGTTTCCACGCCCGTTGCAGCCCGATACGGTTCGCTCCGGCCACGACAGCCACTACAGCAGGTCGTTCGTGAAGTACTTCGACCAGTCGGGCTCCTTCGTCAGCGGCTTGCCCTGCGCGTCGGCCAGCGTCCCGGTGGCGTAGAGGAACCTCGAGTACGCCGTCCAGCGCTCGAGCGTCTGCGTGCCGAACCTCCCGCGCTCGTCGAGGTAGTACTTCTCGGCGAGCAACTTCGCGCTGCGCTCGACGAGCTCCGGCTCCGTGAGCGCGCCCTTGTTGGCCGCGATCAGGTGCTGCGCGCCCCCGTGCGGCTGCTTCGCCGCGAATTCGAAGCCGCGCACCGTCGCCCGCACGAACCGCCGCGCGAGGTCGGTGTGCTTCGCCACCCACTCCTCGTTCGCGGCCAGCACCACCTGGTAGAAGTCCGGGAAGCCGTAATCCGTGTAGCGGAACGTGCGGAGCGCCTGCCCGTGCAGCTCCGCCTCGATCCCCTCCCACGTCACGAACGGCACCGTGAAGTCCGCGGCACCCGAGTACAGCGCCTCGTAGGCGGCGGTCTTCAGCGTCACCACCTCGAACTTGCCCGTGCCGCCTGCGCTGCGGATCACGTGCTGCAACGTCGGCACCTCGTACGGCAGCCCGAAGCCGGCGTAGGTCTTGCCGTCGAGGTCTTTCGGCGTCTTGATGTCCGTGCGCGCCGCCTTCACCGCGATCTCCGTCGCGATGTGCTGGAGGATCGCCATGGTCGAAACGACCGGCAGCCCGGAGGCGCGCGCGAACACCAGCGAGTCCTGGAACGCGATGCCGAAGTTGGCCTGGCCCGCGCCGAGCAGCGTCTCCGCCGCCCCGCCGGAGTACGGCAGCACGTCCAGTTCGATGCCCGCTTCGCGGTACCACCCCTCGCGGTCGGCCACGAAGAAGCCGGTGTGGTTCGTGTTCGGCGTCCAGTCCAGCGCGAGCCGCACCCGCTCGAGCCGGGCGCGCGCGCCCTCGGGGCGCGGGGCACAGCCGAGCGCCGCGAGGCCCGCCGCGCCGAGGGCCGTCGCCCCGAGCGAAATCGCGGCGCGCCGCGACCAGCGCCGCGCACTTACTTCGGGTCGTTCGATCCCGGTCATCCGCGTGTCCTCTCGGTACCCTCGTGGGCGATCTCGTTCATGGCCTTGTCGATGGCGCGGAGATAGCGATCGATGGCGGCCCCGATGTCCGGCGCGCCGAGGATCCCTGAGACGGCGGCCACCCCCGCGGCGCCGGCGCGCGTGTTCTGGGCGGTGACGGAGGTGAGCACCGACAGGCCATAGGCGCCGTTGGCGGAGATCGCCTTCAGGTTCGTCTGGATGCCAGCTCCCGCTCCGCTGTCGGAGCCGGCAACGGTCAGCACCGTACGCATGTCACCCTCCCGCATTCGGGCACAGCGATGCGGGGCGGTGGGGATCAGACTGTTCGGTCGGGCGCAGGTGGGCGGGACTGCCCTCGAGCGCACTATCCCTACGCCGGCATTACCCGGGTCAGGTTCGCGGGTCTGATCTCAGGCCGGAACGGACTCGTCCCGACCACCCCGTGTGCTGTGCTGGCCCCAATGTACCACGATGTACCGCGCGAGCGACGGGTGGCCGCCCGCCGAGCGTGGCTGGCGGCGCGGCGGAAGCCGGGCGGGCAGGTGCAATCCGCCCCGTTTTCGTGTTCACTGCCAGTATCCGCTTAGGCAGCATCCGTTCAAGCGGTGTCCGTTCAACCAGCAGCCGCTCGACGTTCCGGGACAGACGAATGACGCCACTCCTCCGTCTCCCGCGATTCGTACTGCCGCGGCTCGTGCTGGTGGCCGCCGCGCTGCTGGCGGTCATCGTCTTCGCGCGCCCGGCCGCCGGTGGTCCCGGGACGGCGGGTGCCGCCGGGTCTGCGCCCGAGGTCGCCGCGGCATCCACGGCACCGGTTACCGCTGCGTCCGGGGCACCTCCGGCTCGGTCACCCGCGGCGATCCGTCCGGCGCAGGCCGTGGCGTGGGGCCCCGCCCCCGAAGTCGCATTCGGCGCTGCGCCCGCCCCCGCGATCTCCGGCGACGCCGCGATCCTGCTCGACGAGGCGAGCGGCGTGACGCTGTTCCAGAAGGATGCGCACGCCCGTCTGCCCCCGGCCAGCCTTACGAAGATCATGACCGCGCTCGTCGCCTTGGAACAGGGACATCTCGACGCCGAAGTGACCGTCAACATCGATAGCCGGCGCATGCGCGGCAGCACCGTCATGGGGCTCGTGCCCGGCGATCGCCTGACGCTCGAAGACCTGCTGTACGGTCTGATGCTCCCCTCCGGGAACGACGCCGCGCTCGCGCTCGCCGAGCACGTCAGCGGATCGACGGAGGCATTCGTCGCCGCGATGAACCAGCGCGCCGCCGACCTCGGGCTCGTCGACACGCACTTCGCCAATCCGCACGGCCTGGACGCGGCGGCGCACTACACCTCGGCGTTCGACCTTGCGGTGCTGGCGCGCGTCGCGATGCAGCGCCCGGACTTCCGCAAAATCGCGAATACGAAGTACCGCGTGGTGATGGGCGCGGTCGCCACCTACACGCTCGGTACGCTGAACCCGCTGTACGACCGACTGTCCGGCGTCGACGGCGTCAAGACCGGGTACACGCGCACGGCGCGCCAGACCCTCGTCGGATCGGTGACGCGCGATGGACATCGCGTGCTCGTCGTGGTGCTGCGGTCATCCGACCGCGCCTCCGACGGCGCCGCGCTGCTCAACTGGGCGTTCGCGGCGCACGCGTGGACTCCGCCGACCACCGTCGCCTCCGAAGGTGCCGGGACGCCCGGCACATAGCGATGCAGATAGCGATGCAGATAGCGATGCGCGTGCGCGCGCTCACCCTCCCTTCGCTCCCCTCGTTCGCGGCGCTGCTCGCCCTCCTCGCGAGCGTCGCCGTCGTCGCGTGCGGCGGCACGGGCCCGCGGGCCGCGAGGCCCGCCGCCGGCGCGACGCCGGAGGTCGCGCCGCCCGCCTCGATCGCCGCGCCGGGCAGCGCCACCCCCGCCACCCCCCTCGCGCCCGCCTCGCCCACCGCGCGCCGTGTGCCCGTCGTCGTGCTCGACCCCGGTCACGCCGTGGACGAGGCCGGCGCGGCGGCGTTCGGCGTGGTCGAGAAGGAGTCGAACCTCGACTTCGCTGTGCGCGTCGCCGGCATGCTGCGCGAACGCGGCATCGAGGTGATCCTGACGCGCACCGCGGACGTGCGCGCGGCCGCGCCCGGCGAGCAGCCGACACGGGAGCAGGGATACAACGGCACGCGTCTCGACCTGCAGGCGCGCATCGATCTCGCGAACGCCGCGCGCGCGGACGTGTTCGTGTCGCTGCACTCGAACGGCGCGCCCGACCCGGAGGTGCGCGGCTACGAGGTCTACTACAACGCCGCGCGCCCCTTTGCCAACGAGAGCAGGACGCTGGCGCGGCTGCTCCTCGACGGCGTCAGCACCGAGATGCGCGCGAGCGGCTACCCGGCGATGGCCCGCGGCGCGTTCGACGATGCCTGCCTGAAGGCGTTTCAGGGGCGCTGCTTCCCGCTGATGTTGCTCGGCCCATCG
This sequence comes from Dehalococcoidia bacterium, assembly GCA_009692765.1. Taxonomy (GTDB): domain Bacteria; phylum Chloroflexota; class Dehalococcoidia; order UBA2979; family UBA2979; genus SHYQ01. The sequence goes on from SHYQ01000026.1 coordinate 6,825, forward strand.
CGCGTGACGGCTCGCGAGGAGGTCTACCGGCGCGGCGGTACCCCGGAGGGGCTGGGGTTCGCGCCCGGTAAGGATGCAATCACCCTCCGCCCCACGCAGATGCCCGGCGCGCTCGTCGAGTTGCTGTTCATCAGCAGCCCCGCCGATGTCGCGCTGCTCCGCGACGATGGCGCCCGCAACGCGATGGCGCGCGGCGTAGCGCGAGGGGTCACCGACTTCCTCGCGCAATCGGCTCAGCCGGTGCAGTCGAAGCAGGGAGGGTAGCGTGCGCCTGCCGGCGCGCTATCCGCGCATCGCGCTGTTCGGCGTGACCTCGATCCTCGTGCTGCTCGTCGCCTCCGGCCGCTGGGCCGGCTCGCCGGTCGTCGCGACGCCGCGCGCCGAGGCGCCCGCGGCGATCGCCTCCGGGATCGCCGCGGGCGCCTCGGCGCACCCGACCGAGGCACCATCCGCGCTGGTGCCGCGCGAGGTCGGCGAGGTCGCCCGCGTCGCGCCCGCCACCCCGGCCGCAGCAGCGCCGCTGCCCGACGCCGACGCGACCGCCGGTGGGCCGCCTTCGAAGGCGGTCGAGTACGGCGATCGCGCGCGCCGGCGCGTCGCGCTGACGTTCGACGCGGGTGCCGACGTGGGGTACGCGGCGGAGATCCTCGACATCCTCGCGCGCGAGCGCGTGGTCGCCAGCTTCGGGCTCACCGGCGCGTGGGCCGAGCAAAACCCCGCGCTGGTGATGCGGATCGCCGCCGAGGGGCACCAGCTCATCAATCACACCTGGAGCCACGGATCGTTCACCGGTCTGTCGACCGGCGCGGCCCCCCTGACGCGTGCGCAGCGCTGGGAGGAACTCGACCGCACGGAGGCGGTCATCCAGCGCATCGCGGGGGTCTCCACGCGGCCCACCTTCCGCCCGCCCTACGGCGACGTGGACACCTCGGTGCTGGCGGACGTCGGCGCGCGCGGCTACACGGTGACGGCGATGTGGGCGGTGGATTCGGCGGGGTGGAACGGTCTCGCCGCGCCCGCGATCGTCGAGCGCACGCTGCGCCTCACCTCGCCGGGGGCGATCCTGATCTTCCACGTCGGGAGCCAGTCGCAGGACGCGGCGGCGCTACCGGCGATGATCCGCGGGCTGCGCGAGGGCGGCTACGAGTTCGTCTCGGTGGCGGCGCTCGCCGCGGGTTAGCGCTGCTCCTTGCGCAGGCGTCGCTCGGTCGCGAGGCGCGCGGCCTGCGAGCGGATCGCCGACCGCGCGACGAACATCGCCGAGCACACGGTCTACTCCGCGACCGGGATGCTCCCGCAGATGGACGTCTCCTCGTACTAGGGGCGGACGGGGCAGGAAGGGGGGACGCGCGCCCCGAGGCGGGAACCCCGGATTCCTCACACTCCATTCACTCTTCGTTCGTTCCAACCGCGGCCACTTGTCAGGCACCCGGGCACCCGGGTAATCTGAACACTCCATTGTCGAGCGAATAAGTCGACAATACGCAGGGCCTCATGCCGAGGCACGCAATGGCTCACAGATGGAGAGCATCATCATGACCACCGCCGAGCGCCGCAGCGCCCCCACCGTCATCCCGATCGTGCTCAAGGAGTTCGACGACTTCGAGACGGAGGGCACCGCCTTCCTCGCCGGTGAGCGGGAGGAGCGCCAGTTCATCGGCTTTCGCCTGAAGCAGGGGGTCTACGGGCAGCGCCAGCCGGCACGCCAGATGATCCGTGTGAAGCTCCCCTTTGGCGGGCTGGGGCCGGACCAGATGGAGGCCTTCGCGCAGGTCGCGGAGATCGCCCCGCTGGGCAGGGGCCACATCACCACGCGCCAGAACGTCCAGTATCACCACATCCCGCTGGTCGAGATGTACAACGTCCTGCGCATCCTCGGCGACCACGGGCTCTCCTCGCGCGAGGCGTGCGGCAACACCGTCCGTAACGTCACCGGCGACCCGTGGGCGGGCGTGCGCGACGACGAGCTCTTCGACATCACGCCGTACGCGGGCGCATTCGTGCGCTACTGGGTGCGGAACCCGCTGAGCCAGTTGCTCCCGCGCAAGTTCAAGGTCACCTTCTCCGGGTCCGACGCCGACGCCGCGATGACGCCGATCCACGACATCGGCTTCATCCCGTGCGTGCGCACGATCATGGGCAGCGAGGTGCGCGGCTTCAAGATGGTCGTCGGGGGCGGCCTCTCGACGATGCCGAAGGACGCGATGGTGCTCACCGACTTCGTCGCGGTCGAGGACTTCCTGACCTACTCGGAGGCGGTGATCCGCATCTTCCAGGACGCCGACGAGCTGCGCGTGAACATCCAGAAGGCGCGCCTGAAGTTCCTGATCCACCGCATCGGCGAGGATGCGTTCCGGCGCATGGTGGACGAGCGCCTCGCGCAGGACTGGGCGCAGAAGCGTCCGAACCTCGCGTCGCTGCTGATGCATGACGACGAGGCTGCGGTCGCCCCGCCGCCGGGCGCGCTGGACATCGCGGGCGTGCCCGCCGTCGAGCGCGCGGAGTTCACGCGCTTCATCGATGAGAACGTGCGCCCCCAGAAGCAGGCCGGCTACTACGCGGTGCAGGTCTTCGTGCGGCAGGGCGACCTGCGCCCGGCGCAATGGCGCGGGCTCGCCTCGATCATCACGGAGTTCGGCGCGGGCCGCGCGCGGACGACGCAGGCGCAGAACCTCGTTCTGCGCTGGATCCCCGGGACGAACCTCTACGCCGTGTGGAAGGCACTCCAACCGCTGGGCCTGGGCGAGTCGGGCGTCGCGACGATCCGCGACATCGTCTCGTGCCCCGGCACCGACTCCTGCAAGCTGGGCATCACCTCCTCGATGGGCCTGAACCGCGCGATCAGCGAGCGCATCGAGGCGATGAACATCACCGACCCGCTGACGAAGCAGGTGTTCATCAACATCAGCGGCTGCCCGAACTCGTGTGGCCAGCACCACCTGGGCAACATCGGCTTCCACGGCGCCGCGATGAAGAACGACGCGCGGCAGATCCCGGCGTACAACGTCTTCCTCGGTGGAGAACGCCACGAGGGCGTCACGGCGCATATCGGCACGCTGGCGAAACTGCGGCTGCCCGCCAAGCGCGTCCCGGAGGCGATCGCGCGCTTCATCGGCGTGTACGAGGCGCAGCGCACCGCGGGCGAGGAGTTCAACGCCTTCTTCCAGCGCGTCGGCGTAAAGCCGTTCGAGGCGGCCGTGCAGGATCTCACGCTCACGCCGAACTTCGGCACGGACAGCATTCAGGAGTTCGTGGACTGGGAGCGCGAGGGGCTGTACGTCCTGGAGCGCGGCGAAGGCGAGTGCGCGGTTTAGCCGGACCACCGCGAGCGGCGGCTTTCCGAGGGCTCGCCGCTGCTCCCGTTCGCCTGCGAAGTATGGGACTGGATTCACAAATAGCGCAGGCCGGACTGCCGGAACCCTTTCGAGGCGAAACCTCCGAGGAGTCACTCCGTGACCAGCACGCTCCCCCGGGAACTCACCCACCTCGAGGTACTCGAGTCCGAGTCGATCCACATCATTCGCGAGGTGGCGGCGGAGTTCGAGCACCCCGCGCTGCTGTTCTCCGGCGGCAAGGACTCGATCGTCATGCTGCGCCTCGCCGAGAAGGCGTTCTGGCCGGCGCGCATCCCTTTCCCGGTGGCGCACATCGACACCGGCCACAACTTCCCGGAGGTCATCGACTACCGCGACCGGCGCGTCGCCGAACTGGGCGTGAAGTTGATCGTCGGCTCGGTGCAGGCGGCGATCGACGCGGGCAAGATCGTGGACGAGACGGGGCCGCGCGCCTCGCGCAACCGGCTGCAGACGCCGGTGCTGCTGGAGACGATCGCGCGTGGCAAGTTCGACGCGGTCTTCGGCGGGGCGCGACGCGACGAGGAGAAGGCCCGCGCGAAGGAGCGCGTCTACTCGTTCCGCGACGAGTTCGGCCAGTGGGACCCGAAGAACCAGCGGCCGGAGCTCTGGGACCTGTACAACGGCCGTCGCCGCCCCGGTGAGCACATCCGCGTCTTCCCGCTCTCCAACTGGACCGAGCTGGACGTCTGGCAGTACATCGCCGACGACGGTATCGACATCCCCTCGATCTACTTCGCGCACGAACGCCCGGTCTTCGAACGCGACGGGATGCTGATGGCGGACGCTGGCATCCTGCCGCTGCTCCCCGGCGAGCACGCCGCGCGGCGCATCGTGCGCTTCCGCACCGTCGGCGACATGACGTGCACCGCCGCCGTCGCCAGCACCGCGGGCACGGTGGACGAGGTGATCGCGGAGATCGCCGCCACGCGCGTCACGGAGCGCGGGGCGAGCCGCGCCGACGACAAGTTCTCCGAGGCGGCGATGGAAGACCGCAAGCGCGAGGGGTACTTCTAGTGGAGTTGCTCCGCTTCGCTACCGTCGGCTCCGTGGATGACGGCAAGAGCACGCTCATCGGGCGCCTGCTGTACGACTCCAAGTCGATCATGCAGGACCAGTGGGACGCGATCGAGCACACCAGCGAGCTCCGCGGCGACGAGTACGTGAACCTAGCGCTCCTGACCGATGGCCTCCGTGCCGAGCGTGAGCAGGGCATCACGATTGACGTCGCCTACCGCTACTTCTCCACGCCGAAGCGCAAGTTCATCATCGCGGACACGCCCGGCCACGTGCAGTACACGCGCAACATGGTCACCGGCGCCTCCACCGCGCACCTCGCGCTGATCCTCATCGATGCGCGGCAGGGCGTGGTGGAGCAGTCGCGGCGGCACGCGTTCATCTCGGCGCTGCTCGGCATCCCGCACCTCGTCGTTTGCATCAACAAGATGGATCTCGTCGGCTACGAGCAGTCCGCGTTCGAGGCGGTGCGCGACGACTTCGCGGAGTTCGCGAGCATGCTGGACGTGCGCGACGTGACGTTCATCCCGCTCTCTGCGCTCAACGGCGACAACGTCGTCGACCGCTCGGAGGCGATGCCGTGGTACACCGGCCGGGCGCTGCTCGAGCACCTCGAGCAGGTCGAGATCGCGGGGGATGAGGATCTGGCGGACCAGCGGTTCCCCGTGCAGTACGTCATCCGCCCGATGCGCGAGGAGCATCACGACTACCGCGGGTACGCGGGCACCGTGGCGGGCGGGATCTTCCGCCCGGGCGACGCCGTCACCGTGCTCCCCGGCGGACGGCGCACCACGATCACCGCGATCGACACCTTCCACGGCCCGGTGGAGGCCGCCGCGCCGCCGATGTCCGTCACGATCCGCCTGCGCGACGACATCGACATCTCGCGCGGGAACATGATCGTAGGCACGGAGCGCCAGCCGCAGATCGCGCAGCACGTGGAGGCGTGGGTGTGCTGGATGACGGAACGCGCGCGCCTGACCCCGGGCGCCCGCTACGCGATCAAGCACACCACGCACAGCGCGCGAGCGATCGTCACCGGCATCGCCTCCCGGCTCGAGATCAACACGCTCGCCGAGGACATCGGGGCTGACGGGCTCTCGCTCAACGAGATCGGGCGCGTCCGGCTCCGCACCACCGAGCCGCTGTGCTTCGACCCGTACCGCGGGAACCGCCATACGGGCTCGTTCATCCTCGTCGACGAGACGACGAACCACACCGTGGGCGCGGGCATGCTCCTAGGCGCGCTGGCGGACGGATGAGTGCGCCGGAGCGGGTCATGGACGCCGCCGCGGCGCACCTCGCCCGTGACGGTGTTGACGATGCGTCGCCCGCGCCGGGGAGCACCCGCGCCCCGCGGGCGCTCGCGGTGCTCCACGTGGCGCGCGCGCTCGGCGGCGGCGTGGTCACGTTGTACCTGTTCACGCTCGCGCTGAAACTGCTCTCCGCTTCCGCGCCCGGCGTGGCGCGGCTGCTCGATCGCTTCGCGATCGACGGCGTGGTGAACCTGATCGGCTTCGGCTGGCTGGCGGCGTACGGGGCACTCTCCGGGTCGCCGGTGGCGGCGCTCGCGCTGTCCCTGCTGGATGGCGGCGCGATCACCCCGAACGGCGCGCTGGGCATGCTCGCCGGGTCGCGGATGGGGGCGTCGTTCGTCGTGCTGCTCGTCGGCTTCATCGCCTACGCGCGCGGTCGCGGCCGCCCGGACGGCCTGTACGTGGGCGTGCTCGCGCTGTTGACGACGATCGCAATCTACGTGCCGGCGACGCCGATCGCGCTCTGGCTGCTGGGTTCGGGTCTCCTCGACGGCCCTGCACAGGCGATCCCCGGCGGCTGGGCGGACGTGCCGGCGGCGGCCGTGCGCCCAGCCGTCCTGCTCCTGCGAGGCGCGCTTCCGTCGGCGGCGCTCTTCGCGCTCGGCATCGGCGCGTTGCTCGGTGCGTTCGCACTCTTCGATCGGTTGCTGCCGAACCTCGACCCCCCGTCGCCGCGCTTCGAGCGCTTGTCGAGGCGGTTCGGCTCGCCGAGCGCGATGTTCCTCTTCGGCGCGCTCGTGACGTCCGTGACCATGTCGGTCTCGCTGTCGGTGACGATCCTCGTTCCGCTGACGCTGAAGAACATCCTTCAGCGTCGGGATGTCGTCCCCTACGTGATGGGCGCGAACATCACCACCTTCCTGGATACGCTTTTCGCCTCGCTGCTGCTGGAGTCGCCCCACGGCGCGCCCGTGGTGCTTGCCGAGATGATCTCGGTCGCGGCGGTGTCTGCCGTGGTCTTCGTCGCCGCCTGGGGGCCGTTCTGCGAGGGGGTGCTGGCGCTGGCGCACCGCGTGATCGGCCGGCGCACGTCCCTCGGGGCCTTCCTCGTCGTACTCTTCGTGGCCCCGCTCGCGCTGATCCTGTAGGCGCTCCTCGCGCAGACGCGGATGCCATGGGTGGGGCACGACCCTGTAAACTAGGAGGCGCTGTCAGCGGTCGCCGGGCGGCCAAGTCAGCGCGAGGATAACCGGCATGTCGATCGTTCCCCGACGCCGCTTCATCGCCCTCGGGGGGGCCGGGCTGGGTGCTGCTGCGCTCTCGGCGTACACCTTCACACACGCCGCGGAGCATCCGGACCTCCAGGCGCGGCTCGGCGTCCCGGTCGGCCCCGCGAATGGCAGCCCGACGCCAGAGCCGACGCCCACCCCGCCGCCGCTGCGCCCGCGCGCCCGGGAACTGATCACGCTACTGAAGGACACGCCGTGGGCCGCCGACGGCGTCGAGATCCACAGCGGCCGCCCCGGTCCGCGGATCATGGTCCTCGGCGGTGTGCACGGCAACGAGCCGGGCGGCTGGCTGGCGGCGGAGGCGATCGCCGACTGGCAGGTCGAGCGCGGCAGCCTCCTCGTCCTGCCGCGCGCGAACGGGCGGGCCGTAGCCGTCATGGAGCGCACCCTGCCGGAATTCGGCGACCTGAACCGCATGTACCCCGGCAACACGAACGGCCTGCCGATGGCGCGGATGGCGGCGGCGATCGTCGAGGCCGGGCGCGCGTTCCAGCCAGAGCTCCTGTTCGACTTACACGAGTCGTGGGTGTTCTACGCCGAGCGCGGATCGGCGGGCGGCACTGCGTTCATCGGACAGACGCTCTCCATCGGCGGCGGCGCGACCGAGGCGACCGTGGACCGGATGGCACACGTGGTGCGGAGCGTGAACGCGGCGATCAGCCCGCGCGAGGAGTTCTACATGCGCGGTGCGGTCACACCGAGGCCCGGCGTGCAGGTGGTGCCAAGCAACACGCCGCCCCCCGGAACGACCCCTAGTCCGACCATTACGCCGCCGCCCAACGGCGTGACCTTCGGCGGCACCTCGTCGCTGTCACTGGGCCAGTGGATCCGGGGCTGCGTGCCGATCCTGATCGAAATGGGGCAGCAGAACCAGGCGGATTCACGCCGCGCGGCGCTGCACCAGATGCTGGTCCGTACCACGCTCGACCAGTCGGGGATGCTGTAGCCGTACCGAGAGCTGTACCGAGCGCAGCGTTCGAGACGCCGCCCCCGTCACCAATGTCGCTGCTCAGCTCGTCTAGCGCGGCCCGCCGATCCATCGGAAGTAGGGGTCGAGGTCGGGGAGCACGTTGTCCTGCGCCAGCAGGAAGGCGGTGCCAATCACGAGGCTGAACGTCGCGGCGACGAGGCCCACCGCCACGTACACCCACTGGCGGCGGCTCGCGGAGATGAACCCGGCGGTCGTAGCGACGGTGACGAACGAGTTCGCGATCAGCACGCCCACCACGAACGCCACGAGTGCGGTCACGCCCGTCGCCGTGCTGCTCGCCCCGGCGGCCGCCGCGATCAGTAGCACCTGCGTGCCGGTCTCCGCGCCGATGCCGTGGATCGCTCCGATACCGAACGCGGCCCGCGGGCCATACTGCCGCTGCTCGTGCGCGACGCGGTGGTATGGGTGGCGGCGCAGGGTCGCCGCGAGCCGGCCCCAGCCATTCCGCACGAGCGCGAAGACCAGCATCCAGCGACTCCGCATGTGGAACTCGCCGCCCTGGAAGTAGCGGTACACCGAGTAGTAGAGATAGGCCGCAAGCAGCAGCAGCGTCGCGCCCACCACCCGACCCATGATCGGGTCGATCCAGTCGGGCAGGGTGCTGGTCGCCATCAGCGCAAGCAGGCCGAGGATCACGACCACCACGCCGTGCCCGAGCGCGTACAGCGTCCCGAGGAGCAGCGGACGCCGCTGTCGGCGCCACAGGCCGGTGGCGGTCCCCCCGCGGCCCGCGTGCGTTTCGGCAGGTCCGTACCCGTGCTCGTGTGCCCTTGCGACGGCGCCGGTCGCATCCGCGCCGGCCTCGTGCGCCTCGTGCGTTTCGACGGACAGGCGGTGGTGGCTCTCGTCGGTGAGCTGCACGCCCGGCTCGCTGGTTAGCCAGCGCTCGTCTGCTTCGGGCGCGACGGCGGCGGAACTGGTGATGTCCGTGATCGCCGCGATGTGGTCCCAGTCGATCCCGTGCCGCAGTCCGAGCGCCAGCGCTCCCGCGGCGACGGCGACGCCGCCGCCGAGCCCGCTGGCGAGCGCCCACGATTGTGCGAGGTCCGTGACCGCGATCACGCGCGGGCCGTCCGCTCGCGCTGGCAGCGCGCGCACAGCCCGCGGATCGCCATGTGGCGCAGGTCGACGGCGAAGCGGTGATCGCGCGCCGCTTCGGCGGCGAGCGCGCCCAGCGAGGCGAGCGCGACCTCCGCGGTGTCCCCGCAGCACTCGCAGAGCAGGTGGTGGTGAGGGGCGCCTGCGGCGGCCCACTCGTACGTGGTGACGCCGCCGTTATCGGCAAAGGCGGTAAGGATGCCCATCGCCGCCAGCGCGTCCAGCGCGCGGTAGACCGTGGAGACCGCCATCTCCGCGTTCCGGCTGTCCTCGCACACGGCGGCGTAGATCTGTTCGGCGGTGCTGTGCCCGGGAAGCCGGTGCAACGCCTCGAGGATCTGGGTGCGCTGGATCGTCAGGCGACGGCCGCTGGCGCGGATCGCCTGAGCGATGTTGGCTTCGTCGTGCGGCACGGTGAGGCTCCCCCGCCGGTCGTGTGCCTATCCTTACCGCGAATAGTAGCAATAGCGTGCAAGCGCAATAGCGCCGCCCACGGGCATGGTCCCGGCCCGCGCGGGGCCCGGGAAGAAGAGAGCGAGGGCTCGCCTCTCAGCGAGCCCTCGCTCGATTGCGCCGCCGGGGAGGGGGCGGCGCAGTGCTTCCTCATAAGTGGTGACGGCGATCGTCAGAGGCTGTCACCGTCAGGCGTCGTCACTCTCAGACGTTGTAGAAGAAGCCCCTGAGCTCATCGCTCAGCCCGTTCGCCCACGGGCCCACGGCCTTGTCGTACCCGGCGATGCCAGGCTGGAGGAAGGCGCGGTTCGGCTGCGTGAAGAGCCCGATGTTCGGCATCCACTCGTTGAAGGCCTTCTCCTGGAACGTCGCGAAGAGCTCCTTGCGCGCGTCGGCGTTCAGTTCGGCAAGCGCCTTCTCCAGCAGCGCGTCGGCGGCGGCGTTCGAGAACGCCCCGTAGTTGCGGCCGCCCTTCGTGTGGTACAGCGAGTAAGCCTCAGTCGCGATGTCCGGCTGCGATACGCTCGAGTACGACATCGCCTGGAAGTTCTTGCTCGTCTGGAGGTTCGCGAACTGCGCGCGATCGCTCACCGGCTTCATCGTGACCTTCGACCCGGTGAAGAGCGTCTGGAACTGCGCCTGGAGGCGGATCCCGTTCGTGTGCCGGACGCTCGAGCCCTCCGTCAGGATCTCGAAGTTGACGCCCGTGCCGTTCGGGAAGCCGGCGGCCGCCATCAGTTTCTGCGCCTCCTCGCGGTCCTTCGCCTTCGTAGCCGGGTTGTAGCCCGGCAGCGTCTTGATCTTGTCCTCGCTCCATGATTCCGGGTAGGCCGCGACCAGTACCCCCGTCCATCCCCAGCCTGGGCCGAAGAACCCGTCGCCGAGTTCGGGGACGTCAATCGCCAGCTGGAGCGCCTTGCGCACCCTGAAATCGGTAAAGGGACCGAACTTGGAACTCGGCCAGAAATAGGGCCAGTGGTTGCTCGCGGTCGAGTAGAACAGCGCGTCGGGCCGTGCCGCCTTGATGGTTTTCTCGTCCGACGGCGTAGGACTGCCGAAGCTGGTGAACTGCTTGGAGATGAATCCCGCCAGCGCAGCCGCGGTGTCGGGCACCACCGTGTGGATGAGCTTGTCGAAGTACGGCTGGCCGGCGCGGTGGTAGCCCGGGAACTTCGTGTAGACCTCGCGGACGTTCGGCACGAATTCCGTCAGCTCGTGCGCCGCCATCCCCGCGAAGGTCATTGGGTCCTTGAACCCGGTCTCCACGATGCCCTTCGGCATCATCAAGTTCCGCCACTCAAGGAAGCCCTTGATCCACGCGCTGGACGGCTTCGCCGTGGTCACCCTGACGGTGTACTTGTCGACCACCTCCACCTTGTCCATACCGGATAATGTGTCCGCGCGCTGGAAGGCCGACTTCGGGAGTTTCTCGGCATCCGCGTAGTTCCCCGCGATGCGGTTGATGTTGAAGGCCAGGTCCTCGCCGTCGAAGTCCCGCCCGTTCCAGGGCGGCTTGTTGTGGAGCTTGACGCCCTTCTTCATGTGCAGGACGTAGTGAGTGTTGTCGGGGATCTCCCACTTCTCCACCAGGTTCGCCCGCAGCTCGTTCGTCCACGGGTCCGGCTGGATCGCACGCTCGCCGATGCCGTGCCAGATCGATGCCGCGAGCGCGGTGTGCATGTCGTGTTGCGGGGAGGTGAGCGTCACCGCGTTGACCCACGTCCCGCCCATTTTCGGCGCACCCTTGACCATGGGGACGCCCGGGCGCTCGGCGGGCGCCCCCGGGGCAGCCGGCGCCTGGGGCGCCTGTGCCGCAGGCACCGGCTTCGGCGGCGCGCTGGCGCAGCCCATGAGGGCCGCGCCTAGGCCGGCGCCCACCACGACGCCGCCTCGGAGCAGGCGCCGCCGGCTCATCAGCCCGAGGTGCCCGCTGGTCCAGATATTCGAGACACTCGAGCGCTTAGCAGCCATAGAAACCCTTCCGGTTCTTCGACGGCAGTGTGTGGATAACTAGTCGCGATTCTCTGTCAGCGGCCGTGAGGCTGTCAACGGCGCATCGAGCGCCCCGCGTTGTGGACGCACAGGAACAACACGCTCGGAATCGTGGTCTCGGCCTTGTCCTGCCGCTGCGCGATGGCCTGCAGGCGCTCTCGCGTGAGGCGTTCGTGGAACGAGGGCGAGCGATCGTCCTGCATTGCCGCACCAT
>SHYQ01000027.1 GCA_009692765.1 Dehalococcoidia bacterium
GCCCAGCTTCGTGTCGCGGGCCTCCACCTCGTACTTCTCGATGTGGATCGAGGTGAACTTGTCGTCCTTCACCACCGACTCGCTGAGGATGATCGCGTCCTCGAAGTTCAGGCCCTCCCAGGACATGAATGCCACCAGCACGGACTGGCCCAGCGCCAGCTCGCCGTCCTGCGTGCAAGAGGAGTCGACCAGCGGCTGGTCCTTCTTCACGCGGTCGCCGCGGCTCACGATCGGCCGCTGGTTGATGCACGTGCCCTGGTTGGAGCGCACGAACTTCAGCAGCGGGTAGCGCTCCTGGCGGCCGGAGTTGTACTTCACGGTGATGAAGTCCGCGGTCGCGGACACCACCTCGCCGTCCTCCTCCGCGTTGATCACCTGGCCCGAGTCCGCGGCGGCCGCGGTTTCGATGCCGGTGCTCACCAGCGGCGCCTCGGGCCGCAGCAGCGGCACCGCCTGCCGCTGCATGTTCGCGCCCATCAGCGCGCGGTTCGCGTCGTCGTGCTCGAGGAACGGGATCATCGCGGCGGCCACCGAGACGATCTGCCGCGGCGAGACATCGATGTAGTCGATGTCCACTGGGTTCGCCATCAGCAGCCGCGCGCCCCAGCGCACCTCGATCTTCGGCGCCGTCAGGTTGCCGAACTCGTCCGTCGCCGTGCTCGCCTGCGCGATGCGGAAGTCTTCCTCCTCGTGCGCGTCGAGGTAGACCACCTCGGTCGAGGGGAACGGCACCAGCGCGATCATGTCCTCGGGCGAGTCGCCGAGGGCGCGCGCGAGCGCGTCGTCGATCATCGTGCCGGCGACGCCGATCACGCGCCCGCCCGCCGTCTTCACGTCCTCCCCGAGGATGCGGTTGAGCAGCTGGCGGTTGTGCGTCTTCGCGATCTCGTGGATCACGGGGCGGTACGGCGTCTCGATGAAGCCGAAGTCGTTCACCACGCCGTACGTGGCGAGGCTCCCGATCAGGCCGATGTTCGGCCCCTCGGGCGTCTCGATCGGGCAGATGCGCCCGTAGTGGCTGTGGTGCACGTCGCGCACGTCGAACCCGGCGCGGTCACGCGACAGGCCGCCGGGGCCGAGGGCGGAGAGCTTGCGCTTGTGCGCGATCTCCGCGAGCGGGTTGATCTGGTCCATGAACTGGGAGAGTTGGCTGCCGCCGAAGAACTCCTTCATCGCAGCGACGACCGGCCGGATGTTGACCAGCGCGCTGGGCGTGGCCTCCTCCGGGTCCGTGATCGTCATGCGCTCGCGCACCACGCGCTCCATGCGCAGCAGGCCGATGCGGAACTGGTTCTGCATCAGCTCGCCCACGGATCGCACGCGGCGGTTCCCCAGGTGATCGATGTCGTCCGGGGTGCCGCGGCCGTTGTTGATCATGATGATGCGCCGCACGATGGCGATGAGATCCTCGCGCCGCAGCGTGCGGATCTCGGGCGTGTCGACGAGGCCGAGACGCTTGTTCAGCTTGTAGCGGCCCACGCGGCCCAGGTCGTAGCGGCGGTCCGTGAAGAACAGCGTCTCCAGCAGGTCGCGCGCGTTCTCCGCCGTGGGCGGGTCGCCCGGGCGCAGCCGGCGGTAGAACTCCTCCAGCGCGTCGGCGCGATTCTTCGTCGGGTCCTTCGCCAGCGTCGCGTCGAGGTACTTGTGGTCCTCGTCCGTGTCCACCGCCTCCAGCATCGCGCGCACGCGATCGTCCGTGCCGACCTCCGTGTCGGGCGTACCGTCGACGCCGTCGATGGCGCGCAGCAGCACGGTGACGGGGATGCGGCGCTTGCGGTCGACCTTGACCGAGATGACGTCTTTCGCGTTGGTCTCGAACTCCAGCCACGCGCCGCGGTTCGGGATCAGCTTGCCCGCGGTCAGCCGGCGGCCCGTCGCCGGGTCGGACTCCGCGGTGAAGTACGCGCCCGGCGAGCGCACGAGTTGCGACACCACGACGCGCTCGGCGCCGTTGATCAGGAACGTGCCGTGGCGCGTCATCATGGGCACGTCGCCCATGAAGAGCTCCTGCTCCTTGACCTCGCCCGTCTCCTTCACCACCAGCTCCACGCGCACGCGCAACGGCGCGGCGAACGTGCGCTCGCGGTCGCGGCACTCCGTCTCGGTGTACTTCGGCTCCTCGAAGCGGTACTCGCCGAAGCGCAGCTCCATGCGGCCGCCCGTGAAGTCCTCGATCGGCGAGATCTCGTCGAACAGCTCGCGCAGCCCTTCGCGCAGCAAGCGGTCGTACGAGCGCCGAGGCATGTCGATGAGGTTCGGCATCTCCATGACGTGGCGGTTGGTGCCGAAACCCTTCTTCATCGAAGGCACCCGGCGGCCCGGGATCACGATGCGACGTTCGGTGGTCATAGGACGCTCTCCCTCATCGGTGCGGCCGCCTCGAGGATGGCGACCGCGGTGGCGTGCCCTGCTACGAAACCCAGCGACTCAGCCCCAGCGACTCGATCCAGGTCACGACCGGCGCGGGCGCGCTCGACTGTTCGTGGCCTGTTCACGGCGGTCCGGGAGACCCAGACACAGCGAAGCCCCCGTGCGACCAAACGGACGCCGGGGGGTTACGCGACGAAACCCTGATCTTGAGTGCGACTCACGCGTCTATGCAGTGTACGCGGGGGCGGGCGGAATCTCAACCGTACCCTCGGGCGGAGTGCCCGTCAACAGTTTTTTCTCCGCCGGGCCCGGGTTGGCCGCGGCCCGCCGCCGTCCGGCGGCGCACCGGGGCGCGGCCCACCCCCCTCGCCGCCGGGGAAGGGTCTGCCGTCCCTCGACCGCTCTGGCCCCCTCGCCCACGCGGTGGGAGAGGGCGGGGGGTGAGGGCGCACTACGCCGCGTCTCGCTGCCGAGGCCACCCGCCGAGCAGCGGCAGCCACAAGCGGGCCGAAGGCCCCCATCCCCCAACCCCCTTCCCGGCGGGAAGGGGGCTCCCGAGCACGCACCCCGCCCCCCTCGAGGAGCGGCAGCCACGAGCGGGTCGAAGACCCCCGAAGGCCCCCCCGCCGAGCAGCGGCAGCCACGAGCGGGTCGAAGACCCCGAAGACCCCTATCGCGACGGCGTCGCTGTCGGGGTCGCGGAGGCAGCCCGGCGCAGGCGCCCCACCTCCGCCGCTGCCGGGTCGTAGGCGCGGTTCGAGGCGGCCTCCCACACCGGCCAGCCCTCCTTCGGGCGGTCGGTCGTGTCGCGCAGACCGATGTTCGCCACCAGGTCGAACGGTGGCGTCGTCGCGAACGAGAGGTCGCGCAACACGAACCACACCACCAGCGGCGAGGCCAGCGCGTCGGCATCCTCGAACAGCCGCTGCAGGAAGCGCCGTTGCTCGGCCGGCGTCGAGGAGTTCACCCCGTCGCGCCCCGCCCCCGACGCGAATCCGACGGACACGAACGCCACCGGCAGCGCCGTCTGCTCCCGGATGCGCGAGTAGTAGTCCGCCGGCACCTTGCGTGCGACGGGGTAGGCGAACGACGGGTAGGTGGTGATCCCGAGCATGTCCACCTTGCCCGCGAAGTCCTTCAGCAGCGGCCAGCGCGGCGTGTGCGGCGGCAGCTCCGGGATCACGCCGAGTAGCTCCTCGTATTGGAACGAGGGGAAGACGGCCGTCTCGGGCTGCGCCGCCTTCACGGCGTCGTAGGCCTCGCGGTAGGCGCGCACGTAGGCGAGGTACCCCGCCGGGTTCCGCTCGAACGTGGCGTTCACCTCGGTGCCGAGGACCAGGTACGCGGGGCGCACGTTCCGCGCCACGAACACCGCCTCAGCCACGAACGCCTCGCGCAGCCCCTCGTCGCCGAAGTCCCGGCCCGCGTGGCTGCTCGGCAGCTTCTGCAGGCGCTCGCGCGCCGCCGGGTCGAAGGGGTCGAGCGCGACCGTGACCAGCAGGCCGCGCTGCCGCGCCCCCTCGCGGATCGCCAGGGTCTGGTCGCGCAGGGCGTCGGAGACGTGGCCGCCCGGGAGGAACTCGCCCCACGCCGGCGACCGCTGCACGAGGATCACCTCCCCGTACTGCGCCGCCATGTCGTACGCCTGCCGCTGCGCCTGCTCCGTCAGCGCCCAGGGCACGTCCGAGGAGCCCATGCGGAACGACCGTGCGTCGCCCTGTACGGGCCGTGCGCGCTGCTCGAAGGAGGTCGTCCCCGTGCCCAGCGCGCGGCACCCCGGGGCGACCGCGGCGATCAGGATCAGCGCGACCAGGAGCAGCGGGGCGCGTCTCTGCGCGAGGATGTGCGCGGGGATGGGAGGCGAGGTGTGCTGCGGCATCGCGCCCATCGTCTGTCGCGCGATCGCGCGGGTCAAACCTCGGCGAGGGGTTTCCCCGATGGGAGCGGGAGGCCCGATGCGCCACGATCGCGGGGCCGGAGCCGAAGGAGGCCCGCGATGGCGATGGCGTCGATCTCAACAAGCGACCTGCGGCGTGAGCTGCACGCGGTCACCTCGGACGTGCAGGCGCGCGCGATGGTGAGCCGCGCCAGCCAACTGGTGGGCGCCGCCGAGGATGGCCCGCTCGACCTGCGCGCGCTGCTGCTCGTCTGCGAGGAGCTCGCCCGCGCCGGTGGCTCAATCCAACGCGTCGCCGAGGAGATCGCGATGCGTGCGCTGCGCGCCTGACGCCCGCGGCGCTTCTGGCGCGCGTCTAGCGCAGCCCGCGCGCTGACAGCGCCGAGGCAAGCCTGGAGTCGCCGGCGCTACTCGGGGTCGGCGAACACGGTCTCGCGCGCCACGTCGCCCCAGGAGAACAGCGCCGCCGCGAACCGGATCGGCGTCTGCTGCTGGTTCAGCTCGTCGAGGTCGAGCTCGCGCAGGTAGGCGGCGATACGGTCGCTCACGCCGGCCTCGGCGTAGAACTCGAGCGGCCGGAACACCCCGAACGTCGTCGAGGACAGCGGCTGTCCGCCGGGCACCGCGCAGGCGATCGCCAGCGCCATCTGGTCGATGCCGTAGGGCCGGCGAGTCGCCGCGATCCGCTCGCGGCACCACGCCACGATCCCATCGGCCAGCTGCTCCAGGTCCGGGCGCGTCAGCGGCAGCTCGCCCAGCAGCCACTCCTGGCGCGAGAGGCCGGTACCTCGACGGATCGAGGCCTCCACGCGCGTACGCAGGGGGTCGGGATGGAAGCGCCGCAGGAGCGAATCGAGCACTGCGTCGTCCTTCCTGCCCGCGCCCGCGCACGGCTGCCGGTCCGCTGGATGAGGGGAAACCCGTACGGGAATCATCGGCGTGGCATCGGGGTTCGCCAGTAGCCGGGCCACGGAGTTTCGGCACGGTCTCGCGCCACCGCGGGCGCGCCCGCCCAAGGTGGCAAGCCGGGCCCGCCTCGTACCGTGGGGGACGCGCGCGTCTAGACTCGGGTGGTGAACCGCGATCGCTTCCGCCGCCTCGTCCAGCACGCGCTCCAGGAGATCCCAGAGCCGTTTGCCCGGCGCCTCGCGGGCGTCGCGATCGTGATCCGGCGCGAGCCCAGCGCCGCCGACCGGGCGGGGGCCGGCCTCGACGGCCGCGGCGACGACCTCTTCGGGCTGTACACCGGGACGCCGCTGACGGAGCGCCTCGACTACCAGATGGCGCTGCCCGACCGCATCGTCATCTTCCAGGGCCCGCACGAGCGCGCCTTCCGGCACAACGCGCTGCCCGCCGAGGTGCGCCGCACCGTGATGCACGAGGTCGCGCATCACTTCGGCATCGACGACGCCCGCCTCGCGGAACTCGGGCTCGACTAGGAGAGCCCGTCGCGGTCGGCACGCCTCGGGGAAGCCCTCGGGAGAAACGGAAGCGCCGCCCGCCCGGGCGGCGCTTCCAGGACAAACGATCCGGCACCCGACGTTCCGAGGAACGCCGGGGCGGCGGGCCGGACCGTTTCGGTTACCGAGCGTTACTGCGCGCAGGCCTCGCGCGCCGCTCTTGAGCCCTGACTACGGGGCCTCGGACTACTTGGCCTTGACCAGACGAGGGGCGGGCGCTTCGCCGTTGACGATCGCCTTGAGCCCTGCGGCGGCCGAGAACTTCGGCGCCTTCGAGGCCTTCACCTTGATCTCGGCGCCCGTCTGCGGGTTGCGGCCGATGCGCGCCTTGCGCTGCGCCCGGCTGAATTTGCCCAGGCCGGGGTACGAGACGTCGTCGCCGTTGCGCACGTGCGACTGGATGACGTCACGGAAGCCGTCCAGGACGCGCTCCGTGTCGGCGTTGGTCAGGCCGGCCTGCGCGGCGACGAGGGCTACGAGTTCTGCTTTGGTCATCTGCTTCCTCCTGGGAGAGCACCCGCCGCTTGTCTCTACAAGCGCCTATGCGCGTCATCATTTGCTATTCGACGCGCGTTGTCAAGGCCTTCGGCCCGGATCGCCGCAGAAATACTGGTGATTATGGTGCGTATGGCCACAATCTCCCACACTATCGCGCGATCCTCCACATCGAGGTCAGCGATCCCGTCCGCTTGCTGGCGATCCGCCGGCGATTCGGCGTGTTATGCGCGCGTCGCGGCCCAGCGCGCGACCAGCCTCGCGGCGGCGTCCGAGGCGAGCGTCGCGGCGCGGGCCATGGCGTCCGCCCGCGCGGCGGGCGTGGGCGCGAGCGGCTCCGCGTCGACGATGCCGCTCGGGCGGCCCTCGACGCCGCCGGCGACGGCGAGGCAGGGGGTGCCGGCCTCGGCGGCGAGCGCGGCCACGTGCGCCACCGCCTTGCCGTACGCGGTCTGCGCGTCGATGGTGCCCTCGCCCGTGACGACGAGGTCCGCCGCCGCCATCGCCGCACGCAGCCCGATCGCGTCCGCCACCAGCGCCGCACCGGACTCGATGCGCGCGTGCGGGAATGCGGCAAGCAGCCCCATGGGCAGCCCGCCGCCCGCTCCCGCGCCCTCGCGCCCCGCGACGTCGAGGTGGAGGTCGCGCGCCAGCGTGCGCGCCCAGCGTCCCAGCGCGTACTCGAGCGCCGGGGCCTGCCAGTCCGCGACGCCCTTTTGCGCGCCATACACCGCCGTCGCGCCGGCGGGGCCGAGGAGCGTGTTGCGGACGTCGACGGCGATGCGCACCTCGACTCCGGGAGGGACGCCGGAGGGGACGCGGGCGAGGGCGGCGTCGAGGCGTGGGTCCGCCGCCGCCTCCACGCGGGCGAGCCGCGCGAGCTGGAGGCCGCCCGGCGCCAGCGCCTCGCCCGCGAGATCGAGGAGCCGCACGCCCAGCGCCTGCGCCGCGCCGGCGCCGCCGTCGTTCGTCGCGGTACCGCCCACGCCCACGATGATGCGCGTCGCTCCGGCCTGGATGGCCGCGCGGATCTGCTCGCCCACCCCGAACGTCGTGGCGCGCGCGGGGTCGCGCTCGGCCTCGGGCAGAAGCGCGAGGCCGGCGGCCGCAGCGGCCTCCACGACGGCGAGCGGCGGCGCGTCCGGCCGCTCGATCCACGCGTAGGCGGCCTCGACCGGAGCGCCCAGCGGGCCGCACACGCGGCCGCGTACGAGGCGGCCGCCCGTAGCGGCGGCGACGATCGCCGCCGTCCCCGGGCCGCCGTCGGCCATCGGCAGCGTCACCACCTCGACGCCGGGGAGCGCGCGGCGGACGCCCTCGGCGATCGCCAGGGCAGCCTCCGCGGCGGTGAGCGACCCCTTGAACTCTTGGGGGCAGACGAGCACGCGCCGGACGCCGCCGCGAGGGGCCGCGGTCACTAGAGGTACACCCCGATGAGTTGGAGGGCGGCGCTGATCAGCACCGCGAGCACGTAGACGAGGCCGAGCAGGCGGGCCTTCTGGCCCAGCGTCCGGAACTCCCGAGGCCGCAGCACCATCATGAAGAGGATCGCCACGATCGAGGCCAGCAGCAGAGCTTTCAGCAGCGACGACACGGGCGCCTCCATCGCCATCGTATCCGTTCGACCCCGCGAAGATCGCCGGCGAGTCCGGTCGCCGGGCGTGGTGCCCGGCGGCGTGGCACAGTAGAGAGCCAGCGGGTCGAGGCGAATGGGAGCGTACGGATGGCTCGGATGCGAACTGGTGCGACCGCGGATCCGGCGTCAGACGCGTGGCGCTTCCTCAGGCACTACCTGGAGATGGTGCTGGCGATGGCCGCCGGCATGCCGGTCTTCGGGGTGCTGTTCATGTCCCCGCTGGACCCCTTCGGCTATCGCGCGGTGCTGGGGGCGTATCCGTACGTCCGGGAGCTGGTGATGTTGGTCACCATGTCCTTGCCGATGGTTGGCTTCATGGTCTATCGAGGTCACAGCCTGCGCCGGACGATGGAGATGTTGGCCGGCATGGCTCTTCCCGCCGTGGCGGTCATCGGCCTCACCGCGACGGCGTGGGTGCCGTTCCTGACGGCGGGCACGCTGTTCGTCTTCAGCCACGTCGCCATGCTGGCGGGCATGTTCGCGGCGATGCTGTACCGGCGCGCGGAGTACGGCCAGGGCCACCATCCGCACGCCCACCCGGCACCCGAGGCTTGACTAGAACGGACGTTCTTCGTATCGTGGGGATCGAGATAGAACATCCGTTCCCTGCGGAGGCCGACGATGCCCTCGACCGTTCCAGCCACCCCCGCCCCCGCGTCAGCGCGACCTCGAGGGCGGTTCGTGTACTCCGGGCCGCGTTGTCCGCAGTGTGCGGGGCCGCTCGTCTTCGGCGAGGGGTGCAGCGTCTGCCCGGTGTGCGGGCACTCCTCCTGCGCCCTCTAGCCTCGCTCTGACCCCCTGGCGCTCGCCTCAGCGACCGAGGCGCGCCGTCTCGCCCTTCGAGGCCCGCGCGTTCGCTCCCCCCTTTCGTGGCGTCCGTATACTGTGGCCCCCGGACGGGGCATACAGACACACGCACGTTCAGGCGCACGCACGCTGATGGAGACGGGATCGCGCATGGTCGCGGACACGGCACTCGACCTTTCGGCGTTCGCGTTGCGCGTGCGCCGCCACATCGTCCGCATGGTGTACGAGGCCAAGTCCGGCCACATCGGCGGGTCGATGTCCTCCACGGAGATCATGGCCGTCCTCTACGGGCGGACCATGCGGCACGACCCCGCGCGCCCCGACTGGCCCGAGCGCGACCGGCTGATCATGTCCAAGGGCCACTGCACCCCGGTGCTCTACGCCACGCTCGCCGAGTTCGGCTACCTCGCTGTCGACGAACTCAAGACGTTCCGCCGCAAGGGGTCGCGCCTCCAGGGCCACGCCGTCCTCGGCAAGCCCGAGGGCGTCGAGAACTCCGCGGGCGCGCTGGGTATGGGCCTCTCGTTCGGCCTCGGCATCCGCCTCGGGCAGCGGCTGAGTGGCGTCGACGCCCGCGTGTACGTGCTGATGGGCGACGGCGAGCAGGACGAGGGCCAGGTGTGGGAGGCCGCGATGGCCGCCGCGCATCACAACGCCGAGGGCCTCGTGGCGATCATCGACCGCAACGGCATCCAGAACGACGACTTCACCGCCGCCACCATGCGCACCGAACCCCTCGCGCAGAAGTACCGCGCCTTCGGCTGGGAGGTGCACCCCGGCATCGACGACGATCACGGCATCGATGGCCACGACCTCGCGGCCGTCGAGGAGGCGCTGACGTGGGCGGGCAGCGTGCTCGGCAAGCCGGCGTGCGTCATCTTCGACACCGTGAAGGGCAAGGGCGTCTCCTTCATGGAGAACAACCCGAACTTCCACGGCGCGCCGCCGTCCGATGAGCAGTTCGTGCTGGCGATGCAGGAGCTCGGCGCATGACCACCCCACCCACCGCGGCCACTCGCGAGGCGCTCGGTTCCACGCTGGTGCGGCTTCAGCGCGCCGGCGCCGACATCGTGGTGCTCGACGCCGACCTCGGGAAGTCGACGACGGCGCGCGGCTTCAAGGACGCGTTCCCCGATCGCTTCTTCAGCTTCGGCGTCGCGGAGCAGAACATGGTCTCGGCCGCCGGGGGCTTCGCCACCACCGGGCACGTGGTTGTCGCCTCGACGTTCGCCGTCTTCGCCGAGCACGCGTTCGATCAACTGCGCATGTCGATCGCGCAGCCGCGCCTCAACGTGAAGATCGTCGCGAGCCATGGCGGCGTCTCCGTCGGCGAGGACGGCGCCTCCGCCGAGTCCGTCGAGGATTACGCGCTCTTCTCGTCGCTCGTGAACTTCGTCGTCGTCGTCCCCGCGGACGTCGTCGAAGCGGAGGCGATCATCGAGGCCGCGATCGCGGCGCCCGGCCCGTGGTACATCCGCACCGGCCGTCCGAAGATCCCCGTGATCTACACCCAGGGCGCGCGCTTCACGCTCGGCAAGGCGGACATGCTGCGCGACGGCGGGGACGTGACGATCGTCGCGTGCGGCCTGATGGTCGGCCGCTCCCTCCAGGCCGCCGAAGCGCTCGCTCAGCAGGGCGTCTCCGCGCGCGTGCTGAACATGGCGACGATCCGCCCGCTCGACATCGCTGCGCTCTCGACGGCGGCGCGCGAGACTGGCGCGATCGTCGTCGCGGAGGAGCACCTCGTGCACTCCGGCCTCGGCGCGATGTGCGCGCAGGCGCTGGCGCAGATCGCGCCGGTGCCGATGGAGTTCGTCGGCGTGCAGGACCGCTACGGCGAGTCCGGCACCTCGGACGAGGTGCTCGAGCTGATGGGCCTCACCGCGGCGAAGGTCGTCGAGGCCGCCCAGCGCGTGATCGCCCGCAAGCGTTAGCGCGCGGCGTGACCTTGATCGCGCGCGCGAGCCTCGAGGATTGAGCTGCGCGGCCCACCCCTGCCCCTCCCTGCGCGGGAGGGGTTCAGATTTTCAGAAGAACATTTCGCCCATCCCCCAACCCCCTTCCCTCGCGGGAAGGGGGCTTCCGGATCTCGCTCCCTCTCTTGCGAAGCGGGAGAGGTCGGGGGGTGAGGGCGCACCACGCCACGCCCCCACCCTCCGCGTCGTCCGAGGCGCGCCTACCGCGCGCCGTTCCGCCGGGGGCGCGAGGGGCGCAGCCCCTCGCATCCTCATTCTGCTTTCGGAACCCCCTCCCGCGGAGGGAGGGGGTAGGGGGTGGGCCGCCCCCTGCAAGCATATCCAGCACGCCCTCACCGCAGCCCGAGCACCTCGAGGATCCCCGACAGCGTCGCGATCTCCACGTCGGGCACGTGCGCGCCCTCGAGGACGCGGCCGTCGCGGTTGACCCACGCCGAGCGCCAGCCCGCCGCGCGCGCGCCGGCGACGTCGTGCGCGGGCGTATCGCCGATGTGGATCACCGAGGCCGGTGCGACGCCGAGCGGCGCGATCGCGTGCGCGAAGATCGCCGGGTCGGGCTTCATCAGCCCCACCTCCTCCGACACTACGACGTGCGCGAACCACGGCGCGAGGTCGTGCATCTCGATCTTCATGCGCTGGTAGGCGGTGTTCCCATTCGTCAGCAGCACCATCGGGTAGCGCGCGTGCACCGCGTCGAGGACGCGCGTGGCGTCCTCGAACAGCCGCAGCAGCGGCGGCCACGACGCCTCGTAGCGCGCGAACGCGGCGTCCGCGTTGGCGTTGCCGTCCGTCGTAGCGGCAGACGGCGCGTGCCGCGCGACGAGGTCGCGCCAGCCCTGACGCATGTAGTCCACGCTCCACTCGCCGCCGCCGGCGGCCAGGTGCGCCTCGTCGAGGTAGCGCTGGTACACGCGGTCGTGCACCTCGCCCGCCTCGCCCAGCCCGGCGAGCGCGGGATAGCGCGTCGTGAGCCACGCGAACGGGGCGCGGAAGCCCTCGCGCCAGGCCGTGCGGGAGTCGAGCAGCGTGCCGTCGAGGTCGAACGAGACGACGGCGATCGTCTCGGGATCGAACTGCGGTGTGGCCTCGGTCGGCATGCGCTCGGTCACAGTGTCACGTGCCGCTGGCAGCCGCTTCGTCGTCCTCGAACGCGTCGTCGTCGTCCTCGGAGAACGTGCCGAACTCCTCGCCGCGCCAGACCGTGACGACGAAGTCCTCGCGGTACTCGTCCGCGGTCGACACGAGGCGCGCGTCGATCTCAGAGATCAGCGCCTCGATCTCCGCCTCGGGCAGCGAGCTGTGCACGACCAGCGTGCCGTACGCCTTCGCGTCGGTGAAGTGCAGGTCGACGCGCCCGATCGCGGCGGCGTCGGTCTCGACGCGCCACGACTCGGACTGCGGCGTGCGCGCGACGCGCTCGAAGTGGTAGTCGGTCATGGTCAGCGCACCTGTCCGTTGCCCAGCACAATCCATTTGTACGAGGTCAGCTCTCGCAGCCCCATCGGACCGCGCGCGTGCATCTTCTGCGTCGAGATGCCCACCTCCACGCCGAGGCCGAACTGGGCGCCGTCGTTGAAGTACGTCGACGCGTTCACGAACACCGCCGCCGCGTCCGCGTCGCGCAGGAAGCGCTGCGACGCCGTCCACGAGTCGGTGACGATCGCCTCGGAGTGCCCGCTGCCGTGCTGATCGATGTGCGCGAGCGCGCCGTCGAGGTCGTCCACCACGCGCACGGAGCAGTCGAGCGAGAGCCACTCGGTGTCGTAGTCCTTCGACGCGTCGACCGGCACCGCCTGCGCTCTCTGCGCGAGAGGCACGAGCGGCAGCGCGCGCGCGTCGGCGTGCAGCGTGACTCCGCACGCGCCCAGCGCCTCCGCGATCATCGGCACGAAGCGATCGGCGACGGCGGCGTGCACGAGCAGCGTGTCCATCGCGTTGCACACCGAGGGGCGCACGGTCTTCGCGTTGATCACGATGTCGCGCGCCATCGCCAGGTCCGCGTCGACATCGACGTAGGTGTGGCAGACGCCGATGCCACCCGCGACCACGGGCATCGTCGCCTCGTCGCGCACGCGGCGGATGAGGTCGGAGCCGCCGCGCGGGATCATCAGGTCGATCGACTCGGACGCGCGCAGCATCGCGCCAACCTCGTCGCGGTCGGTGGACTCGATGAACTGCACGACGCCGGCCGGCAGCCGCGCGGCCTCGGCTTCCCGCGCGATGATCGCGGCGAACGCCGCGGAGGTGTCGTGCGCGTCGCTCCCTGAGCGCAGCACCGCCGCGTTGCCCGACTTCAGGCACACCGCCGCGATGTCCACCGTCACGTTCGGCCGCGACTCGTAGATCGCGCCGACGACGCCCAGCGGCACGCGGATGCGCCCGATCTGCAGCCCGTTCGGACGCGTCACCATCTCCTCGATCACCCCGACCGGGTCGGGCAGCGCCGCGATGGCGCGCACATCCCGCGCGATCGCCGCGACGCGCTCCGCGTTCAGCTCCATGCGGTCGATGAAGGAGCCGGTGAGGCCGTTGCGCCGGCCGCGCTCGATCTCGAGCGCGTTGACCGCGAGGATGCGCGGCGCCTCCGCCTCGATCGCCCGGGCGATGCCGAGCAGTGCGGCGTTCTTCTGGTCGGTGCTCACCGCGGACATGCGCCGGCTGGCCGCGCGCGCGGCGGCGGCCTTCACGGTGGCTTCGGATCGAGTCGTGGTCGCCATCGATTGCTGCCTTCACGCCTCTCGGCGTCCGTCGCGTCTGTTCGTGCGTGCGGCCGGCCGCATCCGCCGGGGTGTGGGGACGCAGCCCCCACATCTCTTCCCTTTGACTCCCCCTCCCGTCCCGGGCGGGGACGGGAGGGGGCTGTCCCCCGCCGGTCGAGGTTACACGAGCACGAGGTTGTTGCGGTGCACGATCTCCTCGCCCAGCTCGTAGCCCAGCACCTCCGCGATCTGGTCGGAGTGCCTGCCGAGGATGCGCGCGACCTCGTCGCTGGAGTAGTTCGACATGCCGCTGGCGACGCGGCGGCCGTCCGCCGTCGCCACGTCGATCACGTCGCCGCGCGCGAAGGCGCCCGCGCATGCGGTCACCCCCGCCGGCAGCAGCGAGTTCCCCCCGCGCAGCAGCGCCGCTGCCGCCCCGGCGTCGACGGTCACCGTGCCGCGAGCCTGGAGGCCGGAGAGCAGGTAGCGCCGGCGGCTCTCGATGCGGTCGCCGGTGGGGGCGAAGTGCGTGCCGGTGGGCTCGCCCGCCGCCGCGCGTAGCACCACGTCGCGCGCCGCGCCGTCCGCGATCACGACGTGCGTGCCCGCCTGCGTCGCGGTGCGCGCCGCCTGTACTTTCGTCGCCATGCCCCCGGTGCCGCGCGTGCCCGCGCCGCCCCGCGCCGCCGCGAGGATCGCCTCGTCGATCGCCGGGACCTCCTCGATCAGCCGCGCCGAGGCGTCCCGTGCCGGGTCGGCGGTGTAGAGGCCGGCGATGTCCGTCAGGATCAACAGTAGGTCGGCGTCCACGAGGTTGGCGACCTGCGCCGAGAGGTTGTCGTTGTCGCCGATCGTCGAGTCCGACAGCTCCTCGATCGACACCACGTCGTTCTCGTTCACGATCGGCACCACGCCGAGGTCGACGAGCGCGAGCAGCGTGTTGCGCGCGTTGAGGTAGCCGAGGCGGTCCGCGAGGTCGCGCCGCGTCAACAGCGCCTGCGCGATCGGCACCGCCTGCTGCTCGAACAGCTCGTCCCACAACGCCATCAGCCGCGACTGCCCGACCGCGGCGAGCACCTGCTTCGACTGCACGTCGCGCTGCGCCTCCGCACGGTGCGAACCCTGCGCCTCGTGGTGCGCGCGCAGGCGATGCCGCCCGGCGGCGACGGCGCCCGAGGTGACCACGATCACCTGCGCGCCTCGACGCACGAGCGCGGCGATCTGCTCGACGACGCCGGCGATCACCGAGGGCGTCAGCGAGTCGGTGCCGCCCGTGAGCACGTTCGAGCCGATCTTCACGACGATGCGGCGGTGCTCGATGTGCTGCGGCTGGAGGCGCTGCCCGGTCATCGCTGCCACCTCCTTCGGGACGGGCGCTGGGGGACGTTCACGGCCAGCGCGCTTAGGATGGACGCCGATGACGACCCAGGCCTCGGCCCCCGCCTCCGACCGATCGAGCGTGACCTGGCGGCTGGCGCTCCGCGTGCTGGCGCGCGCGACCGTGAGCTACATCGACGATCGGGGCACGCAGATGGCGGCCGCCATCTCCTACTACGCGCTCTTCTCGCTCTTTCCGCTCACGCTGCTCGGCGTGTCGATCTTCGGCATCGTGCTGCGCGCCCCCGGCGTGCAGGAACGGGTGCTGAACGCGATCATCGCGTTCCTCCCCATCCACGACCAGAGTATCGCCGACTCGCTCCGCAACGTCGCCAAGCTCGGCCCCACCCTCACCGCCGTCTCCGCCTTCGGCTCCCTCTGGGCCGCCGGCGCGCTCTCCGGCGCCGTCCGCTCCGCGCTCAACGTGGTCTTCGAGGTCGACCACGACCGCCCGTTCCTCCGCGCCGCCGCGATCGACTACCTGCTGCTGCCGATCATCGCGCTGCCCCTGATCGGCGGCATCGCGGTGACGGCGGCGTGGCGGTTCACGCAGGCGCAGGTCGCGGCCCGCTTCAGCTTCGCGGACAACGCGCTGACCCGCCTCGGCTGGGAGGCCGGCGCGCTCGCCATCCCGTTCGCGCTCTCCTTCCTGGCCTTCATGCTCACCTACAAGGTGCTGCCCAACCGCTACCTGCGCTTCCGCTACCTCTGGCCAGGCGCCCTGCTCGCGACGCTCGGCTTCGAGGCGCTGAAGGCGGGCTTCGGCTGGTACCTCGAACGCTTCGCGAACTTCGACGTCGTCTACGGCTCGCTGGGCTCAGTGATCGTGCTGCTGTTCTGGATCTACCTCACGGCGACGATCGTCCTCTTCGGCGCCGAGGTGGCCGCCGAGGTCCCCCACGTCCTGCACGAGGAGCCCCGCCACGGCACGGAGCCGGAGGGCAACAGGCGCGCCTCGCTCGGCGCGTTGCTGCGCGGCCTCGTCTTCGTCGGCGACCGCCCGGTCGAGGGGCCCCCGCCGCGCGGCCCGGACCGCGGCTGACCTGGCGCGGGCGCCGCGCAGGGACGCAGTCCTGCCGCTGGCTCGCCCCCTCGTCAAGCGGCGGGGCCGGACTCCGGAAGCCCCCTTCCCGCGAGGGAAGGGGGTTGGGGGATGGGAGAAATCCCTTTCTCCTTCTTCCTCCCCCTCCCTCCAGGGAGGGGGCCGGGGTGTGGGCTCCCCACTCCCCTACGCCCGCGTGAGCGCGATCACCAGCTCGACGCCATCGACGTCGCCCGCCGCGCGCGCGTCGCCCTGCGGCTCCGCCGCCCCCTCGAGGCTCGCCGCCAGCGTCTCCTGCGCGATCGCGTCGCGGTGCGCGGCGATCGCGCTCGCCAGCGGCTCCGCCGCGCGGTAGGTCACGCGGATGCGGTCCGACACCTCGAGGCCGGCCTCGCGGCGGAGGTCCTGCACGCGCCGCACCACCTCGCGCGCCAGCCCCTCGGCCTCGAGGGCGGGCGTCACCGTCGTGTCGATAACGGCGGCGTAGCCCGCTTCCTCCTGCGCCGCCCAGCCCGCGGCGGCCTCCACACTTACGAGCACGTCCGTCGCGGCGAGCGTGAATCCGCCGACCTCGACGGGCGCGCCGGTGCGCATCGCGCGCACTACCGCGGCGGCGTCCGCCCGCTGGAGGGCGGTGCGCACCTGCCCGACCTGCGCGCCGAACTTCGGCCCGAGCACGGGGAGGTTCGGCCGCAGCGTGTACGTCAGCCGGTCGCCGGGGTCGGTCACCACCTCGACGCGTTTCACGTTCAGCTCCTCGGCGGCCTGCTCCGCGAGCCGCTCGAGGGCGGCCCGCTCCGCCTCGGTGCGCGGCACGAGCACGGCGGTGGCGAGCGGCTGGCGCACCCGCGTCTGCGCCTTCGCGCGCGCACCGCGCCCCAGCGAGACCATGCGCTGCACGAGCGCGACGTCGCGCGAGAGCGCCTCGTCGATCGCCGCCGCGTCGACCTCCGGCCACAGCGCGAGGTGCACCGACTCCGGCGCGCCCGCGACCCGCTCCGCGACGAGGTTGCGGTAGAGCGCCTCGGCGACGAACGGGGTGAACGGCGCGAGTAACTTCGCCACGGTGGTCAGGCACTCGTACAGCGTGTGCAGCGCGGCCATGGAGTCCGGCCCGGCCGCGCCGTGCCAGAAGCGGCGCCGGCTGCGGCGCACGTACCAGTTCGACAGCTGGTCGACGAACGCCTCGATCGGCCGCGCGGCGTCCGAGGGCTCGTACGCGTCGAGCGCCTCCGTGACGCGACGCACGGTCTCGTGCAGCTCGCTGCGGATCCACCGGTCAAGCTCGGTGTACGCCGCCGCGTCCGGCCTCCCTGTCCCGGAATAGGAGGCGGCCGGGTCGAACGTCGAGGTGTTGGCGTACGTCACGAAGAACGCGTACGTGTTCCACAGCGTCGAGAGGAACCGCCTCGACGTCTCCGCGACCAGGTCGGTGGAGAAGCGCCGCGAGTTGCCCGGCGGCGAGGCGGTGTACATGTACCAGCGGATCGCGTCCGCGCCGTGCGCGTTGAGCACCGTCCACGGGTCGACGACGTTGCCCTTCGACTTCGACATCTTCTGCCCCTCGCCGTCGAGGATCAGGCCGAGGCACACCACGTTGCGGTACGCGAGCGTGTCCGGGACGTCCTCGGGCGCGGCGTGGTGCAGCAGCGTAGCGAGCGCGTGCAGCGTGTAGAACCAGCCGCGCGTCTGGTCGACGGCCTCGCAGATGAAGTCCGCGGGGAAGCGCGACGCGAACGCACCGTCCGCCTCGAACGGATAGTGGAACTGCGCGTACGGCATCGCGCCGGAGTCGAACCACGCGTCGGCGACCTCGGGCGTGCGGCGCATCGTGCCGTTGCAGCGCGGGCAGTCCAGCTCGACGGCGTCGATGAACGGCCGGTGCGGATCGATGACGCCCTCGCGCTGGATGCCCGCGGCCGTGCCCGCGCGCGCGCGTCCGAGCAGCTCCGCGTACGACCCCACGACCTGCACGTGCTCGCACAGCTCGCACACCCAGATCGGCAGCGGCGTCCCCCAGTACCGCTCGCGCGACACGGCCCAGTCGATGTTCCCCGCGAGCCACTCGCCGAAGCGGCCCTCGCGCACGTGGTCGGGCACCCAGTGGATCGCCGCGTTGCCCTCGACCATCTCGCGCGCAACGGCAGTCGTGCGGATGTACCACGACGGCTTCGCGTAGTAGAGCACCGGCGTGTCGCAGCGCCAGCAGAACGGGTAGGTGTGGCGGATCGTCTCGCTGCGGAAGAGCAGCCCGCGCTCGCGCAGATCCTGCGTGATCGGCGCATCGGCGACCTTCGCGAACATGCCGTCGCCCGGCCCGCCGACCATCGTGCCGTCCAGGCGCACCGGCTGGAGGAACATCAGCCCCTCCGCGCG
>SHYQ01000028.1 GCA_009692765.1 Dehalococcoidia bacterium
CGAGGAGGCTGCGCCCCTCGCGCTCCCTGCGGAACGGCGCGCGGTAGGGCGCGCCTCGGACGGGGCAGGGAGGTGGCGTGCCTCCGAGGACGCGGGGCCCGTGGGGCACAGCCCCCACAAGAAGAACCCCCTCCCGCGCAGGGAGGGGGCAGGGGTGGGCCGCCCCTGCAAGCAAGCTGACGTCCCAATCCGGCACCACACTGCGTCTTACCTCGAGGCGCGCCCGGCACGTTTCGCGCGCACCCCTGAGCCGATGTAGGCTTTCACCATGCAGTGCTTCAGGTGCGACCAGAAGGCCGTGCAGGAGTGCCCGCGATGCGGCGCGCTCTACTGCGACGACCACGGCGATGCGCTCTGCGCGCGTTGCGCTGACCCCGTGCTCGCCGTCCCGTCCTACCGCGTCTTCCGCGGCTCGCTGCTGGCGCTCCTAGTCGGGTCGCTGGTGGCGGTCTGGCTGCTCGTCCTGCCGCCCGCCGGCGCGGACCAGGACCGCCCGCCCACGGCGCTCGCCGGCATCGTGCCGACCGCGGGCGCCACGCCGAGGCCGTCCTCGACGCCGTCCCCGGCCTCGACGGCGGCCGCGAGCGCCACGGGCACCCCCCGCCCCACGGGCACGCCCACCGCGACGCCCACACCCACGGCGACGGCCACCGCGCGCCCCGCCGCGACCTCGACGCCGGCCGCCGCTACGCCTGCGCCCCCCCCGGCGGTCACGACGTACACTGTCCGCCCGGGGGACAACCTCACGGGCATCGCGGCGCAGTTCAACACGACGGTCGACGCGCTCCAGCGCGCGAACAACATCAGCGACCCCAGTCAGATCCAGGCAGGCGACCGGCTGACGATCCCGCGATAGCAGTCCGGCGGCGAAGGTGACGGCGCGATGCGCGACGAGATCGACTACTTGGAACAACGGGGGAACCACCGCGCCGCGCTGATCCGCCGCGCGCTGCTGCTCACGCCCACCGCGCTCGCCGCGACGGGATTGTTCTTCTACTCGGTGCAGTTCCTGCCCGGCTCGCTGTTCCCGGTGATCATCATCACGCTGTGCGCGCTCGCCGTGGACTTCGAAGCGATCGCGACGCTCCGCGACCTCCGCGCGCAGCCGACCACGACGCGCGGCCGCGTCGACCGGCTGTGGAGGAAGTCGCGCTACCTCTTCCTCGGGCGCGTCGACTACATGCTGATCGGCCGGCTGCTCTTCGAGATCGGCCCGATCGCGGCCTCCGAGCTCCGCCCCGGCGACGAGGTCGTCGTGGAGCACTGGCCGCACACGACGATCGTCATCTCGCTCGGCCGCACCGGACGCGGCGAGTCGGCGCGCTAGCGCCGCGCCGCGGATGGTCGCGGACGCGGCCGCCCCGGTCTACCGCGTCCGCGTCGCGGAGATGCCGGACGCAGAGCGCCCGCGCGAGCGGCTCGAACGGCTCGGCCCCGCCGCACTGCGCACCGAAGATCTGATCGCGATCCTGCTGCGCACCGGCACCGCGCGCGAGGATGTGCTGGGCGTCGCGGCGCGGCTGCTGCACGAACGCAGCGGCCTGCGCGGGCTCGCCGCGACCGACCTCGCCACGCTCGGCGGCGCGCACGGCATCGGCCCGGCGAAGGCGACGACGATAGCCGCCGCGTTCGAGCTCGGACGCCGCGTCGCCCTCGAGGACGGGGCATCGCGCCCGACGGTGACCGGGCCCGCGGACATCGCGCGGCTGTTCCACGCGGAGATGGAGCTGCTCCAGCAGGTGGAGTTGCGCGTGATCGTCCTCGACACACGGCACCACGTGCTCGCCGCGCCGGTGCTCTACCGCGGCACCGTGAGCGCCGCCGGCGGGCGCGTCGCGGAGCTGTTCCGCGAGGCCGTGCGCCTGAACGCGGCGAAGGTCGCGTCGCGCACAACCACCCGAGCGGCGATCCGGCGCCGAGCGCGGAGGACATCCGGTTCACGCGCGAGGCGATCGAGGCCGGCGCGCTCCTCGACCTGCCGGTGCTGGACCACCTGGTGTTCGGACACGGCCGCGACCGCTGGGTCTCCATGCGCGAGCGGCGCCAGGGCTTCGAGTAGCGCGCGGCGTTCGAGTTGCCTGCATGGGCGGCCCACCCCCTGCCCCCTCCCTGCGCGGGAGGGGGTGAGATGAGAATGGGATGCGAGGGGGCTGCGCCCCTCGCGCTCCCGGCGGAACGGCGCGCAGCAGGCGCGCCTCGGAAGCAGCGAGGTGGGGCAGGGGGATGGGCCGCCACGCGCAAGCACCTCCACCTGGAGTGCCATCAAGGGCCGCCCGACCTCGAGGGATGCGCCGCGCGGTACCGTGCCCTGCACCGCTACCAGCACCTGATAGCATTTTCGCGGGCGGCATGATCGGCTGAGGTGTCATGAACTGGGTCGACCTGCTCATTGTCGGCATCCTGGCGTGGACCACGCTCCGCGCGTTCTCGAACGGGCTCATCCGCGAAGCGATCGGACTGCTCTCGCTGATCGCCGGCGTGCTGCTCACGGGCATGTACTACGACGACCTGTCGGCGAACATCGAGTTCCTCGTGCCGGACGCGAACGCGCGGCGGCTGGCGGCGTTCGCGGCGATCTTCCTCGGCGTGGCGATCGCGGGGCAGGTGCTGGCGCTGGTCATGCGGTCGGTCGCGGCGATGCTGATGCTGGGGCCGATCGACCGCATCGGCGGGGCGCTGCTCGGCCTCGCGAAGGGCGTCCTGCTCGTCGAGGTCGCCCTCGTGGCGGTGGCGGTCTTCCCCGCACACACGGCCGTGGCCCGCGCGGTCGCGGAGTCGAAGGCCGCGCCGGTCTTCCTGCGCTACCTGCCGGTCGCCCAGTTCGGCCTCCCGGCGGAGTTCCGCGACCCGCTCGGCCAGCTCCAGCACTGGCAGCAGCTGCTGGGCGCCGCCGCCGCGCCGGCCGGGGCCCCCACGCCGAAGCCGTAACGGACCGGTCCGCCCGTGACGCCCCCATCGCGGGCGTGACGAATCCGGTACACTCCCCGTGTCCTCCCACCGAGACAAGCCTGACCGGACCGGGGAGAGCGCCGGCGCGGCGCTGGATAGAGGGCACGGTGTCGATCCAGCGTCGTGCGCTGGTGCTGAACCAGAACTACGAGCCGCTCAACGTGTGCTCGGTGCGGCGTGCGTTTGTCCTCGTGTTCCACGGCAAGGCCGAGGTGCTGGAATGCGGCGACGAGCCGATCCTCGGCGCCAGCGACGAGTACGCTACGCCCTCCGTCATCCGCCTGCGCCACTTCGTCCGCCGCCCCTACCCGCGTCCCCGGCTGACCCGGCGCGAGGTGTTCCAGCGCGACCAGGAGCGCTGTCAGTACTGCGGCCGCCGCGGTGGGGATCTGACGCTGGACCATGTGACGCCGAAGCACCGCGGTGGCGCGCACGTGTGGGAGAACCTGGTCACGGCGTGCCGGTCGTGCAACCACCGCAAGGGCGGCCGCACGCCGCAGGAGGCGCGTATGGAGCTGCTCGGCGAGCCGCGCCGCCCCTCGACGCACCCGGCGGTGATGTTCGCGCCGTACCTTGAGCGCTACACGGAGTGGAGCCCGTTCGTGACCTCGTGGGCGTCACGCACCCCAGCGTTCGAGGGCGCGGAGGCCGCCGCATCGTAGCGCGTCGCGTGCGAGACGGGATGTTCGAGAACCGACGGGGCGGCCCATCCCCCTGCCCCCTTCCCTGCGCGGGAAGGGGTTCAGAGAAGAAGAAGTTGATGCGAGGGGGCTGCGCCCATCGCGCTCCCGGCGGAACGGGCGCGCAACAGGCACACCTCCAAGTAAGAGAAGCAGCGAGCCACTTCAGACCCCTCGCCGCTCCCGCGGAGAGGGGCAGGGGTGAGGCCGCTGCGTCGTAGCACGTCGCGTGCGAGACGGGATGTTCGAGGACCGACGGGGCGGCCCATCCCCCTGCCCCTTCCCTGCGCGGGAAGGGGGTTCAGAAAGAAGAAGTTGATGCGAGAGGGCTGCGCCCCTCGCGCTCCCGGCGGAACGGCGCGCTACAGGCGCGCCTCGGAAACCGAACGGGGCCCGTGGGGGCGCAGCCCCCACGAGAACAACCCCCTCCCGCGTAGGGAGAGGGCAGGGGGTGGGCCGCGCTACTCAATCCCTCGAGAGCCGGCGCGATCCACGAACGCGGCACGCGCGCTACAGCACCGTGCCGTTGCGCAGGTCGACGATCGAGGCGTAGGGCTTGATGCCGAGCTCCTCGCGCGCCGCGACCAGGGACTCGAGGCACGCGCCGGCGCTCGCCCAGCCATGCTCGCGCACGCGCGCGACGACCGCCTCGCCGCGTTCGGCGGCGACCGGCATGCGCTCCGTGAACGGGCCGCGCAGGGCAGCCCATAGCTCCGCGGGATGCTCGATGGTGAAGCGCGCGTATTGCAGCGCGGCGAAGGCCATCCCGGGCGTGTCCGCCTCGTTCCAGTCGGCGGGCGCGTTCTGCAGCAGGTCCTTCAGCCCGGCATGACGCTGCTGCGCCTCCCACGTGGTTTCGAGGCCGAGCGGCGCGAGCTGCACTTCCGCCTCCGGCGCCATCACCAGCTCGCGCAGCGTGACGCGCACGAGGTCGCCCATCTCCACGTCCTGCGCGCCCTCCTCGACGTCCGGGTAGTGGTCGAGCCGCTGGCGCACGTGCTGGAGCGCCACGCCGAAGACGTGGCCCAGCGCGCGCCTCTGCACGCCGTTGTGCACCGCGATCGTGACGACGCCCGGCTCCCAGTCGACGCTGGAGAACGCGCCACCGTCCAGGGGCACCACGCGCAGGGCGCACTCGGCCTCGACGCGCGCGCGCCGCTCGATCTCCGCGTACATCGCGTCCAGCGCGCCGCCGATGTCCTTGCCGATGACCTTCATGCCGCCCCCTCGACGTCGCCCCGCCGCCCGCGCCAGCCGCTACTCGAAGAGCGGCTGGCAGACGACACAGTAGTTGGTCTCGCTGTCGCCGCGCATCTGGCCCTTGATCGGCGCGCCGCAGCGCGGGCACGGGTCGCCCCCGCGGCGGTGCACCTTCAGGTGCTGTCGCCACTCCTCCTTCTTGCCGAGGCCCTCCTCCTGCACGGTGGCGTCGACGATGGCGATGCTCTCCTCGAGCACGGCGCGCATCGCGCGGTAGGGGCCGCGCAGGTCCTCCTCGGACATGGTGGCGCGGCGTCGATGGGGATGCAGGCGCGCCTCCCAGAGGATCTCGTCGGAGTAGGCGTTGCCGATGCCGGCGATGAACTCCTGGTTCACCAGCGTCGCCTTGATCTGCCCCCGCCGCGACTTCAGCCGCGCGAGGAAGTCCTCCTCGCTCACCGCGAGCGCGTCCGGGCCGAGCTTCCCCCACTGCGGGATCGCGTCGAGGCCGTCCTGCGGCACGAGGTACCACCGGCCCATGCGGCGCATGTCGGAGAAGCGCAGCTCGTGGCCGTCGTCGAAGCCGATCACCACGCCGAGGCGCCCCGGCTTCTTCGCGGTCGCCTCGATCCAGTGGAAGCGTCCGGTGAGCATCGGGTTGATCACGAGCAACCGGCCGTCGTCGACGAAGTACAGCAGGAACTTGCCGAGGCGGTGGATCTCGCCGAAGCCGTGGCCCTCCAGGCTCGCGAGGCCCTCCGCGCCGGTGCGCACCAGCCACGGGATCGGCGCGTCGGTGTGCGTCACCTTCAGGCCGGCGAGGCGCGGCATCAGGTAGTGCCGCACCGCCTCCAGGTCGGGGATCTCCGGCATCGACGCGCCCCCGGCAGCCTCGGACAGACCAGCAGGCGCTAGGCCTGCGTCCAGCGAGGATACGACCCCAGCACGCGCAGCCAGAGCGTGATCGCGCGCGCGGCCTCCAGCGCCTCCGCCAGCGCCGGATCGGTGCGGTGTCCGTGCACGTCGAGGAAGAAGACGTAGGTGCCCAGCTGCTGCCGCGTCGGGCGCGACTCGATGCGCGCGAGGTTGAGGCCACGCTGCGCGAAGAGGCCGAGCACCTCGACGAGCGAGCCGGGGCGGTCGTGCTGCGTGGTGAACGCGAGCGAGGTCTTGTCGTCGCCCCTGCGCGCCGCGTCCTGCTTCGCCAGCACGACGAAGCGCGTGCGGTTGTCGCGCGCGTCGCCGATGTCCCCCGCGTACACGGTGGCGCCGTAGAGCGCGGCCGCGAACGCGTTACCGACGGCGAGGGTGCCCGGCTCCTGCATGGCCGCCTCGATCGCCCCGGCCGTGGAAAGCGCGGCGCGCGGCTGCGCCCGCGGTGCGAGCGTCGCGAGGCTGTGGCGGCACTGCGCGAGCGCCTGCGGGTGCGAGTACACGAGTGTGGCGGTGGCGAGGTCGATGCCGGCGCTGCCGACGAGCGCGTGCTGGATCGCCAGCGTCACCTCGCCCGCGATCGCCAGTTCGAAGTCGGGCTGCACGAGCAGGTCGAGCGTCTCGATCGAGACGGAGCCCTCCAGCGAGTTCTCCATCGCGCAGACGGCGGCGTCCGCCTCGCCGCGGCGCACCGCCTCGATCGCCGCGATCACCGTCGGCTGCGGCAGCAGTTCCGCGCCCGGCGCGAAGCGCGCCGCGGCCGCCTCCGTGTACGTGCCGCGCGGGCCGAGGTGGGAGATGCGCACGCGCGCTACTGCCCCTCGGTGGGACCGGCGATCATCGCGCGCACGGCGGCGTCCGCCGCGCTGGGGATGATCGCTATCACCTCGTCGCCCACGCGCAGCACCGTCGAGCCGTCCGGGACGCGCGCGCCCTCCGGGCCGACGATCGCGGAGATCAGCACCTGCGGCGGGAACTCCAGGTCGCGCAGCGCGCGGCCCGCGACGGACGACCCCGCCTGCACATGCAGGTCGACGAGGTGCAACCCAGAGCCCTCCAGCACCATCAGCGGGATCATCGTGTGCTCCGGCAGCGTCGCCTCGATCTGCGCCAGCACCGCGCCAGCCGCGGAGACGATCGAGTCGACACCGAGGCGCAGGAACAGCGTCTCGTTGCGCGGGTCGTTGACGCGCGCGATCGTGCGCGCCATGTGGAACCAGTGCTTCGCGACCTGCGCGGCGACGAGGTTCGCGCCGTCATCCGCGGTGCACGCGATCAGCAGGTCGGCACGCGCGGCCCCGACGCGCTCGAGGAACGCGACCTCGCTGCCGTCGCCGTGCACGACCATCTCGCCCAGCTCCTCGCGCAGCTGGTTCGCGCGCCCGCCGTCGAGCTCGACGATCGTGACCTCGTGGTCCGGCATGCGCTGCAGCTCCAGCGCGAGGCCGTAACCGACGTTGCCGCCGCCGACGATGATGATGTACATCGCTACGCCCCCGCCTCGAAGAGCGCCTGGTGCGCCAGCTCGACGCCGATCTTCGTCGGGCTGAAGGTGCGCAGGCCGAGGCGTCCGAACAGCTCGCTGCGCAGCGGGTCCTTCACGCGCGTGACCACCGTCCGCACGCCATAGATCACCTTCGCCTTCTGCGAGGCGAGGTAGTTGCGGTTGTCGCCGGTCGCTAGGGCGATGAAGCAGTCCGCCTCGCTGATGCCGGCCTCCAGCAGCGTGCGGTCGTCCGTCCCGGAGCCGACGAGGCGACGTCCCCCGAACTCGGACGGCAGCCGCTCGAACGCGAACGCGTCGTTGTCGATCACCGTGACGTCGTGCCCCTCGGCGACGAGCTGCGTCGCGAGGCCGCCGCCGACGCGCCCGCAGCCCATGATCACCACGCGCATCGGCGCGCTCCTTCGCTAGCGAGCGCCCGCCGGCGGCGGCGAAGGCTCTTCGACGGGGTAACGGATCAACCACACCTGCTCCGCGGTCGCGTGCTCCAGCACGTACGATGGCAGGCGTCCGAGCTCGAAGCGGCCCAGTGGGCGGTGGTAAACCACGCCGATCACGATGGCGTCGACGCCGCCCTCGACCGCCTCGTCGACCACGGCGTGGCCGGCCTGGCGCGCCTGGATGAGGTCGCCCTTCGCTTCCATGCCGTGGTCCGTGGCGACCTGCTCCGCGCGGTCGAGGATCTGCTCGCCGCGCTCCACCTCCGCGTCCAGCGCGGCGTCGAGGGCGACGGAGCGGGGCACCTCGATGATGTGCACGATGCGGACGCTGCCCTTCACGCGCCGGGCGATGTCGCACGCGACGCCGAGCGCGTGGAGCGACGCGTCGCTGCCATCGACCGGCACGAGGTAGGAGCGGGCTTCGGAGTCTGCGTTGCGAGCCACGCGGGCCGCCCCCTAGCCGAGTGTGGGCGCTACCGCCGCGCCATCTGGAACCGCACGAGCGCGTTCGCGGCCAGCACGACGACGAGCACGCTGTAGAGGCTCACCGGATCGCGCAGCGCGTACACGATAGCCCCCGAAACGCAGGCGCCGAGGGCCGAGGGGATAGCAATCGCCAGGTTGCCTCGTTGCATCGCCATCCTCGTCCCGGGTGGGAGGCACGGCGCCGAGCCGTCCTCGGAGGATAGGCGAGTCGATCGGTATGCGCCCAGCGACGCGTCGGGGCTAGGGGAAGGTGATCGCCTCGGCGTAACTCGCGCCGCCAGCACCGCCGTTACCGCCGACGAGGTACCACCACCACCACCACCGCCACCGCCCTTGGCACCCCCAGCGCCGCCTGGGCCGCCTGTGCCGGAGTCCTGACCACCACCCCCGCCGCCGCCAGAGCCACCCCACGGCGTGCCTATGCCGGTCGCGCCTGCACTACCCGCTCCGCCGTTCACCGCACCGGCAGCGCCATCCGGCGGCGGGTACAATGGCCTGTAACGACAGGCACGGCCGGCGAGGGGGCCCCTCGCGCCCGGCGCAGGAGCACCATGACCACCAACCGCACTCCGAACGTCAGCTCGAACGGCACGACCCACGGCGGCACCGCCACGTGGACGGTGAAGGCCGGCCTCGCGCAGATGCTCAAGGGCGGCGTGATCATGGACGTGGTCACCGCGGAGCACGCCGAGGTGGCGCAGGAGGCGGGCGCCTGCGCCGTGATGGCGCTAGAGCGTGTGCCCTCGGACATCCGCGCCGCCGGCGGCGTGGCGCGCATGAGCCACGTGAAGATGATCAAGGAGATCCAGGCCGCGGTCTCGATCCCGGTGATGGCGAAGGCGCGCATCGGCCACTTCGTCGAGGCACAGATCCTCGAGGCGATCGGGGTCGACTACATCGACGAGTCCGAGGTGCTCACCCCCGCAGACGACGTGCACCACATCGACAAGCACGCCTTCGCGGTGCCGTTCGTGTGCGGCTGCCGCAACCTCGGCGAGGCGCTGCGGCGCATCTCCGAGGGCGCCGCTATGATCCGCACGAAAGGCGAGGCGGGCACCGGCGACATCGTGGAGGCGGTGCGGCACATGCGCGCCGTGTGGGGCGACATCCGCGACATCCAGGGCATGCGCGACGACGAGCTGTACGTGGTGGCGAAGGAGATGCAGGTGCCGGTGGAGCTCGTGCGCGAGGTCAAGCGCCTGGGCAAGCTGCCGGTGGTGAACTTCTCCGCGGGCGGGGTCGCCTCGCCGGCGGACGCCGCGCTGATGATGCAACTGGGGGCCGAGGGCGTCTTCGTCGGCTCGGGCATCTTCAAGTCGGGCGCGGAGTTCGACGACGGCACGGCCGCCGGCCGCAAGAAGCAGCTCGCCGCCCAGCGCGCGATGGCGACCGCGATCGTGAAGGCCGTGACGCACTTCAACGACCCGCAGATCCTTGCGGAGGTCTCGATGTCGATCCCCGATTCGATGCGCGGTCAGTCCGTCGCACAGATGCCGGCGGCAGAGCTGCTCGCCGGCCGGGGGAACTAGCCGCACCCAGATGACCCCCGCCCCGCCTCCCGCCCGCGCCGCTCGCGCGACCCTCGGCGTCCTCGCCCTGCAGGGCGACTTCGCGGAGCACGTCGCGGCGCTCGAGGCGTGCGGGGCGACGGCGATCGAGGTGCGCACGCGCGCGCAGTTGGAGGCCGTCGACGGGCTGATCATCCCCGGCGGCGAGAGCACCACGATCGCACGGCTGCTGCTCGCCTTCGAGCTGATGGAACCGCTGCGCGCGCGCATCGCCGGGGGGCTCCCCGTGTGGGGCACCTGCGCCGGCGCGATCATGCTCGCGAACGAGGTGACGAACCTCGACCGGCCGCCGATCGCGGCGATGGACATTACCGTGGAGCGCAACGCCTTCGGGCGGCAGATCGACTCGTTCGAGGCCGACCTCGACATCGCGGGGATCGCCGGCGCGCCGTTCCACGCGGTGTTCATCCGCGCCCCCGTGATCACGCGCACCGGCGCGGGCGTGCAGGTGCTGGCGCGCCTCACGGACGGGCGCATCGTCGCCGCCCGTCAGGGGCGGCTGCTCGCCACCGCGTTCCACCCCGAGCTGACGGACGACCGCCGCGTGCACGCGCTCTTCGTCGCGATCGTCGAGGAGGCGGTGGAGCACGCGGCCGCGCCTGCCGAGGGGCGGCGAGCATGAGCGACACGCGCGCCCCACGCCCCACCGACCTCGTCGCGCTCGTGACCTTCGACGGCGAGGTGCGCGAGAACCTCGCCGTGACGCGGGAGCGGCTCGTCGCGCCGGCGGCCGCGCCGAAGCCGCTGCCGGCGGCGATCGAGCAGTGGCTGCACCTCGGCCGGCGCATGTGGGTGAGCATGGCCGGACGCCAGATCCGCGGCATCGCCACCGCGCGCGAGCTGGGCACACGTCACGCCTGGGAGATCGACACGCTGATCGACGCCGACGAGGCGCGCGGCGACGGCGCCGTGCTGACCGACCTACTGCGCCAGGTGATCCTCGCGGCCGAACAGGCGAAGGCGACGCACCTGCTGCTGCGCACCGCCGTCGACGGCCCCGCCGTCGAGGTGGCGCTGCGCTGCGGCTTCGCCTCCGTCGTCGCGGAGCGGCTGTGGGCGGGATGCCTGCAGGAGGCCGTGGACCCCGGCACGGTCGTGCGGCGCTCCACCGAGGCGGACGAGTTCGCGTCGTTCCAGGTGTACTCGCGCGCGCTGTCCGTCGCCGCACGGCAATCGCTGGCGATGACGCTGGACGAATGGCACGCGGTGCGCGACCGTCACTGGCAGGAGCGCGGCGACGGCGCGCTCCTGGCGGAGCGGGAGGGCCGCGTGGAGGCGACCGCGCGCTACGCGCGGTCGAGCGGGCAGTTCACGCTGGTCGCGGAGCCGCAAGCGGCCTCGACGGATGCGCTGGTGGCGGCGCTCGCGCGGCGGCTCGCGGGCGCGGGGCGGCACGTCGCCCTCGTCGCGGCGTGCGGCGCGACGGAGGAGGCCGCGCTGCGTCGCGCGGGGCTCGTACCGCAACAGGAGTTCGTGCTGCTGTGCCGGCGCATCGCGCGTCCGGTACGCGAGGAAACGTACGCACGCGCCGGCATCCCCATCACTGGGGGGTAACACCGGGCGTGCGGGTGGGCGGCGGAAGCCGCCGGGAGGAGGTCGGGCCCTGAACAGCCAGTGGGACGGCGCACGCAACGACCGGGACATGCTGGATGACGACTACGAGGTAGACGAACAGGCGCTGATCGACGGCGGCCTCGACGACGAGGACGCGGACGACGAGGGGGGCGACGCCGATGGGCGCGCCGAGCCGATCGCGCCGCTGAGCGAGGAGGAGGTCCGCGAGATCGGGCTGCTCGTCAGCACGCTCCCGCCGCGCATCGCGGAGGCGGTGGAGCGGGCGGGGTACCGCGGGCTGATCGAGGTCGTGCTCGACTTCGGACGCCTGCCCACCGCGCGCTACCGCTCCGGCGACGTGACGCTCTCCGACACCGAGGTAACGGAGCAGGAACTGTCGCAGGTGGTGTCGCAGGTCTCCGAGTTCGGCGACGACAACCGCGCCGGCATCCCGCGCACGCTGCACCGCGTCTCCGCGATCCGCAACCGTCGAGGGCACATCGTGGGGCTGACCTGCCGCGTCGGGCGCTCCGTGTCCGGGTCGGGCACGATCATGCGCGACCTGATCGAGTCGGGACGCAGCATCCTGCTGCTCGGGCGGCCGGGCGTCGGCAAGACGACGATGCTGCGCGACGTCGCGCGGATGCTCGCGGACGAGATCGGCAAGCGCGTCGTGATCGTCGACACCTCGAACGAGATCGGGGGCGACGGGGACATCCCGCACCGCGGCATCGGCGCCTCGCGGCGCATGCAGGTGCAGCACCCGCACCTGCAGCACGAGGTGATGATCGAGGCCGTGGAGAACCACACGCCCGAGGTGATCGTGATCGACGAGATCGGCACGGCCCTGGAAGCAGACGCCGCACGCACAATCGCCGAGCGCGGCGTGCAGCTCGTGGGCACCGCGCACGGCACCACGCTGTCCAACCTCATGCAGAACCCGACGCTGTCCGACCTGATCGGCGGGATCGAGTCGGTCACCCTCGGCGACGAGGAGGCGCGGCGGCGCGGCACGCAGAAGACGATCCTCGAGCGGCGCGCGCCCCCGACGTTCCAGGTGCTCATCGAGATACAGGGGTTCAACCGCCTGGCGGTGCACGAGGACGTGGCCGCCACCGTGGACGCGCTGCTGCGCGGCTTCGAGGCGGAGGCGGAGATCCGCCACATCGGACGTGGCGGCGAGATCGAGACCGTCGAGCGGATGCCGCTGCGCGCGCCCGTCGACCGCCCGCTGGAGCCGGACGAGGCGCCGGAGCGCCGCCAGATGCTGAGCGCCGCGCCCGCGGGCCCGGCGCTGCGCCTGCTGCCGTTCGGCATCTCGCGCGCGCGCCTGGAGGCCGCGATCGCGAGCGCGCGGTCGGGCTCCACGATCGTGGACAGCGTGCGCGACGCGGATGCGGTGCTCACGTTGCGGCCGTACTACCGCCAGCGCAGCGGCCCGCTGAAGCAGGCCGAGGAACGCGGCATCCCGATCTACGTGCTGCGCAACAACACCTCGCAGCAGATGGAGCGTCAGCTGCTCGCGCTGCGCGGCGGGGGCGAGGCCTCCGACCCCACGACCGCGGCGCTGCGCGAGACGGAGGAGGCGATCGCCGACGTCGCGATGCGCGGCGCCTCGAGCGTGGAGCTGACGCCGCAGGGCGCGTACATCCGCCGCCTGCAGCACGAGCTCGCGTCGAGGCACGGGCTGCGCTCGATCTCGAAGGGCAACGAGCCGTTCCGCCGCGTGACGGTGCTGCAGGAGGCCGCCCCGCCGGGCCGCGACCTGCCGTGGAGCGGGTCGCGCCGGTGACGGCGATCCGTCGAGGGGTGCTCGCCACCCTCGAGGGTGGCGAGGGTGCGGGGAAGTCGACGCAGCTCACGGCCCTCGCGCGGCTGGTCGTCGAGGCCGGGCGGGAGGCGGTGACCTGCCGCGAGCCCGGCGGCACCGCCCTCGGCGAGCGGCTGCGCGCGGCGCTCTTCGCCGCCACCGCCGCCGAGCCGCCCCCCACGCCCGAGGCGGAGCTGCTGGTGTTCACCGCCGCGCGCGCGCAGCTGGTCGCGGAGGTGATCCGTCCCGCCCTCGCGCGGGGGGCCGTGGTGCTCTGCGACCGCTTCGCCGACTCCACCGTCGCCTATCAGCAGCACGGCCGCGGCCTGGACGCCGCGGTGGTGGCGGCCGCGAACCGCGCGGCGACCGGGGGGCTGACACCCAACCTGACGGTGCTGCTCGACCTCACGCCGGAACAGGGGTTCGCGCGCGGCGAGCGCGGCCTCGACTACCTCGAGCGGGAGGACGTCGAGTTCCACCGCCGCGTGCGCCGCGGGTTCCTCGAGCTGGCGGCCGCCGAGCCCGCCCGCTGGCTGGTGCTGGACGCGACGCACCCGGAGCAGCAGGTGACGTGGGCGGCATGGCAGCGGCTGCTCCCGCTGCTCGGGGGCTGATCGAGGCGGCGCAGGATCCACAGGATCCGGACACCCCTTCGTCAGTGACTCGGCAGCCCGTAGCACGGGGCGGATACCGCACGCGCTCCGATGATCTCCGCAATGCCGCGCGCGAGACGGCCGCAGGCACCCGGGAGTCCACCATGCAAGCGGTACTGTGTGATGTCTGCGAGGATCCGATTCGCGGCGAGGCCTTCGAGGTGCACTTCATCCACGGCCAGGCCGCGGCGAACCGCGACAACGGCACCGCGCGCATCATCTCCCGCGACGGCGCGACGATGACCTTCCTCTTCAAGCGCTGCGGCACCTAGGTGCAGGATGCGATGGGCTACCTCCGGCAGGGCTACCAGGGAGCCGGCGGCGGCGCCGCCGGCCAGGTCCTTGGGGTGGCAGCGCCGCGATCTCGACGCCGCGCGGCGCCTCCAGGCGGAGTCGCTAGCCTGCGTCGCATGTAGACTGACGCCATGCCTGAGCAGCGTGTCACCGTGCGTGTCCCCGCCACCTCGGCGAACCTGGGCCCGGGGTTCGACAGCCTCGGCGTGGCCCTGGAC
The DNA here is from genome assembly GCA_009692765.1 of Dehalococcoidia bacterium. Lineage (GTDB taxonomy): Bacteria > Chloroflexota > Dehalococcoidia > UBA2979 > UBA2979 > SHYQ01. Next base: position 14,290 of record SHYQ01000028.1, read on the forward strand.
TGGACCGCGCGCATCACCGTCACCGCTGTCGAGGGCGCCCTCGTCGAGCCGGAACACCCGATGGAGCGCATGATCGTGGCCGCCGCGGCCGCGCTGTACGAGGCCGCCGGCGAGCGGCGCCCGGCGCTGCGCGCCACGTACGAGGGCGACATGCCCGTCGGCCGCGGGCTCGGGATGTCCGCCGCCGCGCGCGTCGGCGGCCTCGTCGCCGCGAACCACCTCCTCGGCGGCCGGGTGGCGATCGCGGACCTGCTGCCGCTGGCGGCGAAGCTTGAGGGGCACGCGGACAACGCCGCCCCGGCGCTCCTCGGCGGCCTGCAGGTGGTCGTGGAGGACGACGACGGCCCGGTGCACGCGACGATCGCGCCGCCGGACGACCTGCGGCTGGCGCTGCTGATCCCGGACTTCGACATGCCCACGCACGAGTCGCGCAAGCGGCTGCCCGACCGGCTCACGCGCAACCAGGCGGTGCACAACATCGGCCGTGCGGCGCTGATCGTCGCCGCGATCACGCAGCACCGCTACGAGCTGCTCCGCGTGGCGACGGAGGACATCCTGCACCAGCCCGCGCGCAGCACGCTGTTCCCGGCGATGTACCCGATCTTCGAGGCGGCGCGGGCCGCCGGCGCGCACGGCGTCTACCTCTCCGGCGGCGGCTCCACCATCGCCGCGTTCGTCACAACGGACGCCGAGGGCGTCGCCGCCGCAATGCGCGAGGTCGCCGCCGCGCACGGCCTGGACGCCGTCACGCGCGTCGTCGCGATGAGCGCGCGCGGCGCTGAGGTGGTCGCGTGAGCCGCGTCGTACAGAAGTACGGCGGCTCCTCGGTCGCGACCGCGGAGAAGATCAAGCGCGTCGCGCAGCGCATCGCGGAGCGGCGCCGGCGCGGCGACTCCGTGGTCGCGGTCGTGTCGGCGATGGGCGACACCACCGACGACCTGATCGACCTCGCACGGCAGATCGACGCACGTCCGAGCCAGCGCGAGATGGACGTGCTGCTTTCGACGGGCGAGATCGTGTCGAGCACGCTGCTATCGATGGCGCTGCACGTGGAGGGCCTCGACGCGATCAGCCTCACTGGCGCGCAGGCGGGCATCCAGACGGACGAGGTGTACGGCCGCGCGCGCATCGCGGCGATCGACACGGCGCGCCTCGAACGCGAGCTGGGCACGGGACGCGTGGTGATCGTCGCAGGGTTCCAGGGCATCTCGGAGAACTTCGACGTGACAACGCTGGGCCGCGGCGGCAGCGACACCACCGCGGTGGCACTGGCCGCGGCGCTGCACGCGGACGCGTGCGAGATCTACACGGACGTCGCGGGCATCTTCACTGCGGACCCGCGCGTGTGTCCGCAGGCGCGTCCGCTGCGCGACATCGGCTACGAGGAGATGCTCGAGCTGGCGACCACGGGGGCGCGCGTGATGCACGCACGCGCCGTGGAGGTCGGCGCGATCTACGGCGTGGACATCCTCGTCGCCAGCACGTTCGACGCGGCCGCACCGGGCACGCTGATCCACAGGGAGACGACGATGGAGCAGGGAAACAAGGTCCGCGGGATCACCCACCAGGACCGCATCGCGAAGGTCACCGTGCGGCGCGTGCCGGACTCGCCCGGCATCGCTGCGCGCATCTTCGAGCCGCTCGCCGCGGCGAACATCTCCGTCGACACGATCGTGCAGAACGCCAGCGTGGAGGACCTCACCGACCTCACGTTCACCGTCGCCCCGGGGGACCTCGAGGGCGCGCTGGAGGTGGTGAACAAGCTGCTGCCCGTGATCGGCGGCAGCGGCGTGGTCTCCGCGCCCGACCTCGGCACCGTCTCGGTCGTCGGCACCGGCATGGCGAGCGCGCCCGGCTACGCGGCGCTGATGTTCCGCACGCTGTTCGACAACCAGATCAACATCGAGATGATCAGCACCAGCGACATCCGCATCACCTGCGTCGTGGACGCGGCGCGGGTGGGCGACGCCGTGCGCGCGCTGCACGCGGCGTTCGAGCTCGACCGGGGATAGGGGGACCTCGATGGCGAGTGAATCCTTCGACGTGACGACCGGCTGCGACCTGCAGGAGGTCGACAACGCGGTGAACCAGGCCGTGCGCGAGATCACGGGCCGCTTCGACTTCAAGAACGTGCTCGTCGAGGTGGAGTTCGACCGCGCGAAGAACACGATCGCGCTGCACACCACGGACGAGTACAAGCTCGACGCGATCTGGGACGTGCTGCTCGGACGGCTGGTCGCGCGCAAGGTGCCGACGAAGAACCTCAAGCGCGGGGACGTCGAGCAGGCGGGCGGCAACACCGTGCGGCAGAACATCGAGCTGGTGCAGGCGATCGACAGCGAGACGGCGAAGCGCATGGCGAAGTTCCTGCGTGACCTCAAGCTGAAGAAGGTGCAGGCGCAGATTCAGGGCGACGCGGTGCGCGTCTCCGGCCCCAGCCGCGACGATCTGCAGCAGGCGATGCACCGCCTCCGCGAGGAGGACTGGGGCGTCGAGCTGACGTTCGGCAACTACCGCTAGCCAGCGTTCCGCTGGACCTTCGAGGCTGCCGCTCCTCGCGGCCATGCGGTCGAAGCCCCAGTGCCGTGGCCCATCCCCCTTGCCCCCTTCCCTGCGCGGGAAGGGGGTCCAGAACAGAAGGTAAGGATCGCCCACCCCCCGTCCCCCTCCCGGAGGGAGGGGGACGGGGGGTGGGCTTCGCCTCGCGGGACCCGGATTGGAACCCGGATGCGCGCCCGCTCCGCCGCGTGCCCCGCCGGGGTGTGGGGGCGCAGCCCCCACGATCTCTTCTTCCGATTCCCCTCTCCCGCTTCGCAGGAGAGGGGCCCGGGGTGAGGGTTTGCCTTCCCGCGCCGGGAAGGGGGCAAGGGGGATGAGCCGCGCTACTGAGGCCTCGACGCCGCGGCACCGGCACGCGCGCCCACCTCCCGCCGAGACCGCCGGTGCTAGCAGTGCTAGCGGCAAAGTGATACTTTGACGGCCCGTGCCGCTGACAGCACGCCCGTTCGCGTAATTGCGTAGATACCTGAGCAGAACCGACGCGATGTTCACCCACCTCCACACCCACACCGAGTACTCCCTCCTCGACGGGCTCTCGAAGATCGAGCCGCTCGTCGAGCGCGCGCAGGCGCTCGGGCAGACGGCGCTGGCGATCACGGACCATGGCGCGCTCTACGGGGCGATCGAGTTCTACGAGACCGCGAAGAAGCACGGCATCAAGCCGATCATCGGCATGGAGGCGTACGTCGCGCCCGGCAGCCGGTTCGACCGCGACCCGAAGGTGCGCTGGCCGTACCACCTCACGCTGCTCGCGCAGAACGAGACGGGGTACCGCAACCTCCTCAAGCTCACCTCCGCGTCGCACCTCGAGGGCTTCTACTACCGCCCGAGGCTCGACCGCGAGCTGCTCGAGGCGCACAGCGAGGGGCTAATCGCGCTGTCGGGGTGCGCCTCGGGCGAGTTCATGACCGCGCTGCGCGCGGACGACGAGGCGAAGGCCCGCCAGGTCGCCGGGTACTACAGCGCCGTGTTCCAGGGGCGCTACTACCTCGAGGTGATGGAGCACGGCATCCAGCAGTTCAGCGCGCTGATGCCGGAGGTGTTCCGCCTCGCCTCGGCGCTCGACCTGCCGACGGTGCTGACGAACGACTCGCACTACACCACGCCGGAGCAGCACCACGCG
>SHYQ01000029.1 GCA_009692765.1 Dehalococcoidia bacterium
TGCCACGAGATCGTAGTCATCGTCGTGGTGTTGACGGCGTGGACGCCGAATCTGGCGCAGGTTCGCAGGGCGCGTTCCGCTGAGGCGGACGCTCGTCGCACGACTGCGCGAAGTTGTTGACCGCGTCGCTGCGCCCTCACGCCGGGGGGCGCGCGCCGACGTGGCAGGGCTGCGAGTATCCACAACGTTTCATGGATATCCACCGACACGGAGCCCCTTATCAACGGATCGTCGATGTAGATGACTAACGCGCGTGGACGGATGATCGGGTGTTTCCCGTGAAACTCGAGGTGCAATCGGAGCGCAATCGGGGCGTAAAAGCATCGACGTAAAGCGGGGATAACCGGTCGGATTGTGGATAGTACGCCGCCCGGCAGGAGCGACGGAGCGCGATCGGCGCACATCGAGGGTGACAACGGGGCGGGGTGATTGCGGTCGGGTGGGAGGCCCCGGCGGGTCGGTCGAGGGGCGACGCGTGTCGCTCAGAATACCGTCGATCTGGCGTCGATCAGGCGAGGCGCCGCGACTGCTCGATCATCTCGCGCAGGCTGCCGATGTCCCGCTTCGTCTCCGGATCGATCCCCAGCGACCGCTCCATCTTGCGCCAGCCGTGGTGCACCGTGGAGTGGTCCCGCCCGCCGAGGGCGTCCCCGATCTCCACCAGCGAGCGGTGCGCGAGCTCGCGGATCAGATACATCGCGATCTGGCGCGGGTAGGCGACGCGCTTCTCCCGGCTCTGCGACAGCAACCCCGTGCGGTCGATGTCGAAGTACCGGCAGATGGTGTCGATGATGAGCTCGGGCGACGGGGGCAGCCGCGGCTCCGCCGGCTCCAGCGAGGCGAGCGCGGAGTGCACGAGCTCGGGCGAGAGCGACTCACCGGTGAGCCGCGAGTACGCGATGACACGGGTCAGCGAGCCCTCGAGTTCGCGGATGTTGCTCTTGTAGCGCGCGGCGATCACCTGGAGCACGTCGTCGCGCACGCGGATGTGCTGCTCCTCGGCCTTGTGCCGCAGGATCGCCATGCGCGTCTCCATGTCGGGCGGCTGGAGGTCCGCGATCATGCCCCACTCGAAGCGCGTGCGCAGACGCTCCTCGAGGTGCGCGATGTGCGCGGGGCTCTTGTCCGAGGTGATCACGATCTGCTTGCCGGCCTCGTGCAGCTCGTTGAAGGTGTAGAAGAACTCCTCCTGAGTCTGCTCCTTGCCGGCGATGAACTGGATGTCGTCCATCAGCAGTGCGTCCGCGGAGCGGTAGCGCGCGCGGAAGTCGTCCATCTTGCGCTGCTGGATCGCCGTGATCAGCTGGTTCGTGAACGCCTCAGCGCTGAGGTAGACCACGTGCAGTCCGAGGTCGAGCAGCGCGTGCCCCAGCGCGTGCAGCAGGTGCGTCTTGCCGAGGCCGGCGGCGCCGTACAGGAACAGCGGGTTGTAGAGGCGCCCCGGCTCGTCCGCAACACCCTCGACGGCGGCGAAGGCGAGGCGGTTGCTCGGCCCGACGATGTAGTTGGCGAAGGTGTAGCGCTCGCGCAGCCGCGGCCGCGGCTGGGAGGAGCGCGGCGCGCCGCCGGCCGGGTCGTGCAGCGCGGCGACCTGCTCGTCCGCCACGCGCTCTGAGTTGCGCAGCGGCTCGAACGTGACGTCGAAGGGCCGCCCCGCGAGGTCGGTGAGCGAGCGGATGATCGCGGGGCGCAACCGCTTCTGCAGCCACTCGGTGACGAACTCCGAGCGGGTGCCGACGACGAGGCAACCCTCGTCGATGCGGATCCCCGCGGTACCCTCGAGCCAGGTGTCGAAGTTGGCGCGCGAGACCTGCGGCGAGAGGTCCTTCAGGACAGCCTGCCACAACGCGATGGGGTCGTCATCCATCGCCGGCGGCCCCCCTTCGCAATCCTTGCGCACTGTTTGCTACGAGCCGTCTGCTCCGAGCGGTTGCCGCGAGCTACCCACGTCCGCGACAGACCACGCACGCCGTATCCCGCAAGCGATGCCGACGGGGCTCGCCTGGGGGATCAACATGCGCGGGGAGGGGGACGGATTCAGTGGCCTCGACGGCCGGATGTCATGCTCGTTGAACGATCGGCCGATGCATAGTGTTGCCGCAAACGATGCCGGTTTCGACCGGCCCGAAATGTAGCACCGCGTTTTGCGGGCGATCAAGCCAATAACAGTCGCGGGCGCGGGAAAATCCGGGAAGATCCTGCGACGCCCCCGCGATCAGGGGCATTCCGGGCGCACTTCATCACGCGCTGCATGTCCGTGCCTCGCGCGCTCTATACTTTCGGCACTTGACCGCACCCGAACGCCGACCCTGCGGGCGGCGTATCGAAGGAGGTTCGACGTGCGTGAAGCGAGCGACATCGACGACGACGATGACGTCGACGACGCAGCGGCGAGCGACCATCTGCTCGCGATCGACATCGGCAACACCAGCGTCGCGATCGGTGTGTTCGCCGGCGAGGAACTCGTCGCGACGTTCCGCATCGCGACGGATCAGGACAACTTCGCGGACGAGTACGCGATGCTGCTGCTCGGCTTGCTACGCAGCAAGGACCTGGAACCGGACGACATCGGCGCGGCGATCGTCTCCTCCACGGTGCCGCCGCTGATCCTCACGTTCCAGCAGGTGTGCCGCGATCACTTCGGCGTCGACCCGATCGTCGTCGGGCCCGGCGTCAAGACCGGCGTGCGCGTGCTGTACGACAACCCGCACGAGGTCGGCCCGGACCGCGTGCTGCACGCGGTCGCCGCGCTCGACAAGTACGACCCGCCGATGATCATCGTCGACCTCGGCACGGCGTGCGTGTTCGACGCGGTGTCGAAGGACGGCGACTACCTCGGCGGTGCGATCGCGCCGGGCATCGGGCTTGCCTCGCAGGCGCTGTTCAGCCGCGCGGCCATGCTCCATCGCGTGGCGATCGCCCACCCGGGCTCCCCGATCGGACGCAACACGGTCAACTCCATGCAGTCAGGCATCTTCTTCGGCTACGTGGAGCTGATCCGCGGGATGGTGCGGCGGTTCAAGGAGGAGATCGGCGAGGAGGCCATCGTGATCGGCACCGGGGGCTACGCGAACCTGCTCTCCGAGGAGGCCGCGTGCTTCGACGTGATCGAGCCCGACCTCAACCTCGACGGCCTGCGCCTGGTGTACGAGGCGAACCGATGACGGCCACCCCCCAGTCCGCCACGAACCAGTCCGCCCAGAACGTGCCTGCGGCGAACCTTCCTGGCCGCCCTGGCGACCCGCTGCGCGGGCGGCACGTCGTCCTCGGCGTGAGCGGATCGATCGCGTGCTACAAGGCGCTCGAGGTCGCCAGCCGCCTCGTGCAGGCCGGGGCCACCGTCGATGTCGCGCTCACGCCGTCGGCGACGGAGTTCGTGCGCCCACTCGCGTTCCGCTCGCTGACCGGGCGCGAGCCGTACCTCGACATGTTCCGGCCGCACGGCACGGACGGCGAGGCGCACGTCGAGCTCGCGCGGCGCGCCGACGTCATGCTGATCGCCCCGGCAACCGCCTCGACGCTGTCGCGGCTCGCCAGCGGGCTCGCGGAGGACTTCGTCGTACTCACGGCGGTGGCGACGACGGCGCCGCTGCTGGTCGCGCCGGCGATGGACGCGCAGATGTGGGCGCACCCCTCGACCGAGGCCAACGTCGCCACGCTCCGCGCGCGCGGGGTCGACTTCATCGGCCCCGTCGCGGGCCGGCTCGCCTCGGGGCGTGTCGGTGCGGGGCGGCTGACCGAGCCGGAGCAGATCGTCGACGCGCTGCGCGCACGCCTCGGACGCGACGGCGGCGACCTCGTCGGGCGCACGATCGTCGTGAGCGCGGGCGGCACGCGCGAGGCGATCGACCCGGTGCGCTACATCAGCAACCACTCAAGCGGGAAGATGGGCTACGCCATCGCCGAGGCGGCGCGCGACCGCGGTGCGGACGTCGTGATCGTTTCAACGGTCTCGCTGCCGGCGCCGACCGGCGTGCGCGTCGTGTCGGTGTCCTCGGCGGTGGAGATGCAGGCCGCGGTGCAGAGCGCGTGCGCCGACGCCGACGTGCTCGTGATGGCGGCGGCGGTCGCCGACTTCCGCCCCGCCGCGTCCGCCGAGCAGAAGCTGAAGAAGCGCGCGGGCACGGCAGGCACCACGATCGACCTCGTGGAGAACCCGGACATCATCGGCTCCACGCCGGCGAAGACGAAGCGCGGCGCGCTGCTGAAGGTCGCCTTCGCGGCGGAGACGGAGAACCTGATCGAGAACGCGACGTCGAAGATGGCGAGCAAGGGCGCGCGCCTGATGGTGGCGAACGACGTCACCGCGACGGACGCGGGCTTCGGCTCCGACGACAACCGCGTCACGATCCTCGACGACGCGGGCGGGCGCGACGACCTGCCGTTGATGTCGAAGTACGCCGTCGGCCACGCGATCCTCGACCGCGTGCGCCCGCTGCTCACCGCCGCGCCGGCCTCGAGGCCCGCGAAGTAGCGGGCGTCGAGGGTGCTCGACCTGACGCTGCGGCAGATCGCGAACTACGGCATCCTCGTCGCGTTCCTCGTGGGGAGCGTCGGCGTCATCGGCAATGGCGTCGTGGAGAGCCGCAACGGCCTCGGCCACGCGGTGCTGCGCTGGATGCGCAACCTCGGACTCTTCGTGGCGTGGGGGTTCATCGTCGTGCGGGCGTTCACGTAGGCCTCGGGCGCGGGACCGTCGAGGTGCTCACGCGCGCGGCCCATCCCCCTGCCCCCTTCCCTGCGCGGGAAGGGGGTTCTGAAGGAGACATCGGGGCTGCGCCCCCAAGCCCCCGCAGAACGCGCGCAACGGGCGATCGACTCCGATCCCTTGCGCGCGGCGTCGAAGACTGAGCAGGCGATCTCTCTTGGCAGTGGGAGAAGGGGTGAGGGTTGTTGTGGGAGGCTGCGCGCCCCACCGGCCCGCTCCGTTCCGAGGCGCGCCTCCCGCGCGCCGTTCCGCCGGGAGCGCGAGGGGCGCAGCCCCCTCGCATCACCTTCTGCTTTCTGAACCCCCTCCCGCGTAGGGAGGGGGCAGGGGGTGGGCCGCCCCCGCAAGCACCTCGAGGGGTGGCGTGCGGCGTCGAGGGCGCCGGGGGTGACTACGCGGCCAGGCTCCTGACGCCGTGCTCTTTGAGCAGACGAGCCACGGCGGCCTCATCGGGGAGGTCGTGGACGTCCACGCCATCACTGACGTAGAGGAGATCGATGCCGCAGGGCACTCCATCGCTCGTGTAGTCGATGATGCGCCGTTCATCGAGGCGCATCGAGCGCGCTACCGGGGCGTGCGACAGGTAGACGTACGCCGCGTCGGCTTCCTTGTCGATTGAGATTCGCACCATTACCCCTACTCCGCCGCCCGCGCGCGCCCGAGCGCGAAGTGGACGAGGGTGCGCACGGGGTTGCCGGACATGCCCTTCACCCACGGGCCCTTGTCGGCCGCCTTGTGCATCACGCCGGCGATGTCGAAGTGTGCCCACGGCGTCTCGCCCGCGAAGTGGTGGAGGAACTTCGCGGCGGTGATCGCGCCGGCGGGCGCGCCGCCCGTGTTCTTGAGGTCCGCCACGTCCGAGCGGATCTGTTCCATGTAGTCCTCGTCCAGGGGCATGCGCCAGACGGGCTCGCCCGCCAGCGCGGCGGCGCGCTCGAGGTCGGCCATCAGGCGGTCGTTGTTCACGAAGACGCCCGTACGCACGCCGCCGAGGGCGACGCCCATCGCGCCGGTGAGCGTGGCGACGTCGACGAGCGTGGAGGCGCCCTGCGCCTTCGCGTAGGCGATGGCGTCCGCCAGCACGAGGCGGCCCTCGGCGTCGGTGTTGAGCACCTCGATCGAAGTGCCGTCCATCGCGTAGACCACGTCGCCGGGCTTCGTCGCGGTGCCGCTCGGCAGGTTCTCAGTGCAGGGGGCAATCGCGATCACGTTGACGCGCGCCTTCAGCCGCGCGAGCGCGCCGATCGCGGCGATCACCGCCGCCGCGCCGCTCATGTCGCCCTTCATGCGGTCCATGTCGAGGGCTGGCTTGATCGAGATGCCGCCGCTGTCGAAGGTGATGCCCTTGCCGATCAGCGCCAGCGTGCGCCCGCCGCGCGCGCCGCGGTGCCTCAGCACGATGAACTTCGGCGGCTGCTGGGAGCCGTTCGCGACCGAGAGGTAGGAGCCCATCTTCAGCCGCTCGGCCTCGGCGCGCTCGATGATCTTGCACTCGAGGCCTGTCTCCGCCGCCAGTTGCTGCGCGCGCGCGGCCATGATCGTCGGCGTCATCAGGTTCGCCGGCTCGTTCGCGAGGTCGCGCGCCATGTTCGTCGCCTCGCCGAGGATGCGGCCGACCTCGACGCCGCGGCGCACCGCGGCCGCCTTGCGTGCGTTCGGCTCGACGAGGGTGACGCGCTCGATGGCGTAGGTGGGCCGGTCCGCCGCGCGCGTGTGGTGGCGGTCGAAGCGGTAGAGGCTCATCGTGGCGGCCTCGGCGTAGGTGCGGCCGGCGCCCTCCGGGTCGAGCGCGGCGGTGATCTCCTGGAACGAGGTGGCGACGTGCCCCGCGTCGAGGTCGCGAAAGCGGCGCGAGAGGTTGCCCGTGCGCTCGCGCATGCCGTCGAGGGTGGCGCCGCCGCGCTTGCCGAGGCCGACGATGAACACGCGCTTCGCCTTCAGCCGCCGTCCGGCGGGGAGCACGGTGAGCTCGCCCGCGGTGCCCTTGATCAGGCCGTCCGCGATCATCTGCGCGATCGTCCCGCCGAGGCCGGCGTCGATGGCCGTCGCTTCCGCCGAGATGTGCCGGTCGCCCTCGTACACCTGGATGGCGTAGGTGTCCGCGACGACGCTGGTGATGCTGCCGCTGCCGACCGTGATCTCCATCCGAGGCTCCGTTCGTGCTCGTACGCAACGCTTCGCGGGTAATGGGCGCGAGCATAGGCGCGCGCGTCCGCAGTGTTCAAGACGGCCCCAGCACGTCGAGCCTCATCGGGGAAACCCCTTACAATGATGGCTCGGGGAGGGGTACCTGTGGCGCGACGGCAGTTGCTTCGATACCTGCGCGCGGCGGTCGCTTCCGAGCGCGCACGCGCGACCTCGCTCCACCTGACCGAGGCCGCGACCGTGGTGCTGGCCTTCCTCAGCTACTTCCTGGTGCGGGGCGGGGTGATCGACCGCCCGGGGGACGCGCTCGCGAATGCTCGATGGATCATCGACCTCCAGCGGTCAATGGGCGTCTTCGTGGAGCCGGCGGTGAACGCGTGGACGCTGCGCGCGCCGTGGCGGGTGGACCTGTTCAACTTCATCTACTTCTGGCTCGACTTCCCTCTGATCGCCGTGATCGGGGTGGTGCTGTTCTGGCGTAGCCGCCACTCGTACACGTTGCTGCGCGACGCGATGCTGACCTCGGGCGCGTTCGCGCTGGTGTGCTATTGGGCGTTCCCGGTGGCGCCGCCGAGGTTCCTGCCGGAGTGGGGCTTTGTCGACACGTTGCAGGAGTTCGCGTCCCTCTCCTACCAGGCGCAGTCGTTGCGTCCGTTCGTGAACCCGTTCGCGGCGGTGCCGTCGCTCCACGTGGGGTGGTCGCTGTTGCTGACGATCGTGCTGTTCCGCTCGACGCGCCGCGCATCCGTCCGGCTCGCGGGCATGGCGATGCTCATCCTCCAGTCGATCGCGGTGATCGCGACGGCGAACCACTACCTCTTCGACGCCACGCTGGGCGTCGTCGTCTCGCTGTGCGGCCTCGTCGTCGCGGTGTGGCTCCAGCGCGTCGGCTACCCGCGGGCGAGCGCGTGGCTGCGCCCGCGCCTGCGCCTCGTCCGCGCCTAGGGTCTTCGACCCCCTCGAGGCTGCCGCTCCTCGACGCGTTGCGCCGCGACGGCTGCATGCTGATCGAGGTGCTTGCGGGGCGCGGAGCCCTCACCCCCGGCCCCTCTCCCGCTTCGCAGGAGAGGGGAGTCAGAAGGAGATCGTGGGGGCGCAGCCCCCACACCCCGCAGAGCGCCCGCGCCCCGTCCGCGCGAGGGTCTTCGACCCCCTCGTGGCTGCCGCTCCTCGACACGCTGCGCTCTTGCCCCGTCCGAGGCGCGCCTCCCGCGCGCCGTTCCGCCGGGAGCGCGAGGGGCGCAGCCCCCTCGCAACACTGTCTGTCTCTCCTCCCCTCTCCTGCGAAGCGGGAGAGGGGCCGGGGGTGAGGGTTCCCGTCCCGCGCAGGGGGCGGCGGGGGGTGGCCGCCCCGCAGGCTCTTCAGTTCGCCGCGCCATCCCACGCACCGTCCCAGAGCCACGCGACGCCGATCATCCCAGGGCCGAGGCGCGCGGCCGCGTGCCGCGTGATCGGCGCGACCACGACCTGGGCGGCGGGGAAGCGTCGCGCGGCCCAGCGTCCGAGGGCGTCCGCGCCCGGGGCCGCCCCCGCGTGGTGCACCGCCACCCGCAGCCGGCCGCCGCTCGCTGCGCCCTCTTCGGCCGGCGCCGCGGCGAGCGTGCCGAAGCGGTCGCGCAGCAGTGTCAGCGCGACGTCGCGCAAGGGAAACGCGCCGAGCAGCGGCAGCGCCGCGCCGTCGAGGCGCACGACGAGGCGCCCCGGCGCGTGGTCGCGTCCGGGGACGATCGCGCCGATCAGTTCGGGGTGTTCGAGCAGCGCAAGCACGCACGAGCGGCGCGCCGCGCCCTCGGCGGCAGCGATCGCGGCCTCGAGGGTGTCTCCCGCGGCGATGGCCTCCGCGGCGACGACGGCGGCCCAGCCCGCGCCCATGAGCGCGCCGCCGGTGTCGACCGCGGCGAAGGCCGCCCCGCGGGCCTCGACGAGGGCGCGGGCGGCGACGACGGCGGCGTCCGGGCTGGCGTGGCCATCGCCGGCGCGGATGTAGAGCACGGCCCCGCCGGCCTCCGCCGCCGCGGCGCAAACGGCCGCGATCGCCGCGGCCTCGAACGGGCCACCCTCGCGGACGAGCGAGGGCACGGGCTCGCGCTCGATGGCGTACGCGGGCGCGCCCGGCGCGCAGACGATCCCGAGCGCCTCGAGCAGCGCCGCCGGCACGCAGGCGTCGGCATCGACGACGACGCGGATGCGGTGGGCGGAGCGGGGGGCCTCGGGCATCGGTGCGCTCCTCGTCGGCGGGTGCGGGGTGTTCGAGGTTCTGCGACACGCGGCAGCCACAGCCCTCACCCCCGCCCCTCTCCTGCGGAGCGGGAGAGGGGAGAGAGCAGGAGGGATCGCCCATCCCCCAACCCCCTTCCCGCCGGGAAGGGGACTCACACTTCGGCGCTGCGCGCGAGGGCCGAGGCGCGGCGAACCTCGAGCGGGGTCGGGCTCCACCACGAGGGTACGACGTGAACCGCGGCAGCCACGAGCGGGTCGAAGACCCCGTGCGGGCCGAAGACCCCCACGTAGCCGTTAGCCGGGGGGCTGTGCTAGCCTCGACTCGTCCGGGAGACGCAGTTCCGCCCAGCAAGGCGTGCGGTTCCGGGGCGACCCCATCACCCAGCCGGCTCGGGCGCGACGCTTCTGGTGTCTCGCCCGTCTCACCTCGGCGGGCCGAAATCACACCGCGTGGGGCCGCGAAGTGTGGCGTGCGACGAAATAGGTAGCGGACACAGACTCACCCGATGCAGACCACCGAACGCAAGATCGACATCATCGCTCAGTACAAGCAGCACCCCACCGACACCGGTTCGTCCGAGGTCCAGGTGGCGCTGCTGACGGATCGCATCACCACCCTCACGGCGCACCTGCGCGAGCACAAGCATGACTTCGCCACGCGGCGCGGCCTGCTCAAGCTCGTCGGGCAACGCCGCCGGCAGTTGCGCTACCTGAGCAACACGGACGTGACTCGCTACCACGCCGTCATCCAGTCGCTCGGGTTGCGCCGCTAGGCGCCGCCCGATCCGTTTCGAGGCTGCTGCGCCCCTGTTCCGGGCGATGCGGCCGGAACCCAGTAGGCCAGACCCCGACAGGCCATCAGCACAGTCACCATCACCTCCGCGGACGTTCCCGTCCGATCCGCCCGCGCGGCGGCCCGCCTCCACCTCGATCCCTCCCGCGATCGATCGAGGGCTCCTCAGACGGCCCCGCCGCTCCCGCAGACCACGCGAACGCACCGCGCTCCGGCTCAGGGCCGGTCACGGACGCCCCACGAACGGGACGCCTGGCAACGATCAGAGAGAGATAGAGGTATCGATTGACCACGACCGCGGCGCAGACGCGCACCTTCACCACCGAGATCGAGGGCAAGCCCTTCGAGATCGGCCTGGGCCGGCTGGCCCCCAACGCCCTGAGCGCATGCACGATCCGCTACGGCGACAGCGTGCTGCTGGTCACCGTCTGCGACGGTGAGCCGCGCGCCGGCATCGACTTCTTCCCGCTCACCGTCGACTTCGAAGAGCGGATGTACGCGATCGGGAAGATCCCCGGCTCGTTCTTCCGTCGCGAGGGCCGGCCCGGCACGGACGCCACGCTGGCCGCGCGCATGACCGACCGCCCGATCCGGCCGCTCTTCCCGAAGGGCTTCAAGCGCGAGGTGCAGGTCGTCGCGACGCTGCTCGCCTCCGACCGCGAGAACCCCGCCGACCCGCTGGCGACCACCGGCGCCTCGATCGTGATCAACCTCTCGCCGCTCCCCTTCGAGGGGCCGGTGTCGTCCGTGCGCGTCGGGCGCATCAACGGCAGGCTGAAGGCGTTCCCCACGTACCAGGAAGCGGCGCAGTCCGACCTGGAACTCACCGTGGCCGCGACGAACGACTCGATCGTCATGCTCGAGGCCGGCGGCAAGCAGATCCCCGAGGCGGAGCTGATCGAGGCGATCGAGTACGGCGAGCGCATCTGCCGCCAGCTCAACGACCTCCAGCTCCAGATCATCCGCGAGCTCGGCCGCCCGAAGATGGAGTGGCACAAGCCCGCCGACAACGCCGTCTTGCAGCACCGCGTCGACGCGTACCTCCAGAGCCTCGGCGACGCCGCGCTCAAGGCGGTGCAGTCCGAGGGCTTCAGCGGCATCGACCAGATGGGCCGCCAGGTCTTCGCCGAGCTGTCGAAGGAAGACGCCACGCTCGACGAGAAGACGGCGCGCGCCGCCGCCGAGGTGGGCCTCAAGGCGCTCGTGCGCAGCCGCGTGGTGACGCAGGGCCTGCGCGCGGACGGCCGCGCGCCGGAGCAGATCCGGCCGCTCCAGGCGGAGGTCGGCGTGCTGCCGCGCGTCCACGGGAGCGGGCTGTTCCAGCGCGGCGAGACGCAGGTGCTCTCCGTCGCCACGCTCGGCGCGCTGCGCGACCGCGCGAAGCTGGACAACATCGACCCTACGGAGTGGAAGATGTTCATGCACCACTACAACTTTCCCCCGTTCTCCACGGGCGAGGCGCGTCCGCTGCGCGGCGCCGGCCGTCGTGAGATCGGTCACGGGATGATGGGCGAGAAGGCGCTGCTGGCGGTGCTGCCGTCGTTCGAGGACTTCCCGTACACGCTGCGCGTGGTCTCGGACGTGCTGTCCTCGAACGGGTCGACCTCGCAGGCGTCGATCTGCGCCTCCTCGATGGCGCTGATGGACGCGGGCGTGCCGATCAAGGCGCCGGTCGCGGGCATCGCCATGGGGCTGATGACCTCGGACGAGAACGCGACGACGTACAAGATCCTCACCGACATCGCGGGCATCGAGGATGCCTTCGGCGACATGGACTTCAAGGTCGCCGGCACCGAGGCGGGCGTGACCGCGGTGCAGATGGACATCAAGCTGAAGCGGCTGCCGGCGAACTTCATGCAGGAGGTGTTCAGCCGCGCGCGCGAGGCACGTATGACGCTGCTAGGCGTGATGAAGCAGGCGATCGCTGAGCCTCGTGATGACGTGGGCGAGTTCGCGCCGAAGATCACGACGATCCACATCGACCCGAGCAAGATCGGCGCGGTGATCGGCCCGGGCGGCCGCGTGATCAACGCGATCATCAAGGAAACCGGCGCGTCGATCGACGTGCAGGAGGACGGCTCGGTCTTCGTCGGCGGGGCGAACAAGGAGGGCGTGCGCCAGGCCGTGCGCCAGATCGAGGGACTCACGCGAGAGCTGATGCCCGGCGAGGTCTTCGACGGCACGGTGGTGCGCATCATGTCCTTCGGCGCGTTCGTGGAGATCCTCCCCGGCAAGGACGGGATGGTGCACATCTCCGAGCTGGGCGGCGAGGGTCGCGTCGAGCACGTCGAGGACGTCGTGAAGCTAGGCGACAAGGTCAAAGTGCGCGTGATGGAGATCGACAACCTCGGGCGCGTCAACCTGACGATGCGTGGCGTGGACGACGACGGCCCGGTGGGCCTGCGCGAGGGCGGCGACGAGGGCGGCGCGCGCGAGGAGCGTCCGCGCAGCGGCGGCTTCGGCCGCCCCGGCGGGGGCGGTGGCGACCGCGGCGGTCGTGGCGGTGGCGGCGGCGGACGCGGCGGACCTCGACGTGACGGCGGCGGGGGCGGCGGCTTCAACCGCGGCCCGCGCCCCGAGGGTGGCGGTGGCGGCGACGGCGGTGGTGAGCGCTTCGGCAGCGGCGGCGGCTACGGCGCGCCCCGCGGCGAGGACGCCCCGCCCCGCGAGAGCCGGCCGACCGAGGATCGTCCCCCGCGCGAGGAGCGTCCGCAGGGCGACGCCCCGCGCCCGAGCGGCGGCGGTGGTCGCCGCTGGTAAGGCCGCGGGCCTACTCGTGGCTGCCGCGCGTGGTGGCGCGGCGTCCGCTGGAAGACTGATGTGATGGCGAGGCCCGGCAGCGATGCCGGGCCTCGTGCGTGTCGCGCTCGTCGAGGACGCGCGGATGCGGGGCGATCGATGCGCGTGCCGGGCGCCCACGTCGATGTGTTTGCGCGTGGCGGCCCACCCCCTGCCCCCTCCCTGCGCGGGAGGGGGTTCAGATTCAGAAGAGACTTTCTCCCATCCCCCAACCCCTTTCCCTGGCGGGATTGGAGCTTTAGACCTCGGCGCTGCGCGCGAGGGTTCGGCGCGCGCCTGCTGCGCGCGCCTCCGCCGGGAGCGCGAGGGGCGCAGCCCCCTCGCATCACATCCTGACTTCTGACTCCCCTCTCCTGCGAAGCGGGAGAGGGGCCGGGGGTGAGGGTTCCGCTTCCCCTCCCGCGCAGGGAGGGGGCAGGGGGTGGGCCGCCCCACGCGCGCGCATCGATCGTCACGCACATCACGTCGAGGGCTCCCCCTTCCGCTCCCGCGCGCGTCCCCCCGGCGCGCGTCGTATCGTGCGAGGGCGCGAGGGGAGCCTTCGATGATTCGCGTGGCGATCTGCGGGACCGGGACGATGGGGAGCCTCGTGCTCTCGATGATCGAGGCGCAGGAGGACATGCTCCCCGTCGGCATGGTGGAGCCGATGGCGCAGCAGGCCGTCACCGACTTCGTCGCGCGGTCGGGCGAGGAGTACCCGATCCACGCCGACCCCGCCGCGCTCTTCGCCGCCCAGCGCCCCGACGTGGTGATCGACTTCACGAACGCGCAGTTCACGCCTGCGCTCGTCGAGGCGGCGCTGGCGCACGGCGTGCGTCCCGTCATCGGCACCTCGGGCGTCACGCCCGCGACGCTGGCCCGGCTGCGCGAGGGGTCGGCGGCGGCGCGGCGCGGCGCGGTGTACGCGGCGAACTTCGCGCTGGGCGCGGTGCTGCAGATGCACATGGCGAGCATCGCCGCGCGCTACTTCGACGCGGCGGAGATCATCGAGCTGCACCACGACGCGAAGGTCGACTCGCCCAGCGGCACCGCGCTCGCGACGGCGCGCGGGATGCGGGCGGTGCGCGACGCCGACTTCAACATGAACGTCCCCGACCTGCGCCACATCGAGGGCACGCGGGGCGGCGACCTCGGCGGCGTGCCGATCCACTCCGTGCGGCTGCCCGGCTTCGTCGCGTCGCAGGAGGTGATCTTCGGCGGCCTCGGGCAGACGCTGACGATCCGCCACGACACCACGGGCCGCGAGGCGTTCATGCCCGGCGTGCTGATCGCGGTGCGCGAGGTGATGACGCGCACCGCGCTCGTCGAGGGCCTGGGCGCGCTGATCGGGCTGGAGTGACGCGATGAGCACATCGCCTCGCGAGATTGGCGCGACGTCGGTGGTCACGCTGTGGATGCTCGTGGGGTACTTCCTGCGCCTCGGCGCGATCGGCTTCGGCGGGCCGGCCGCGCTCGTCGGCTACATGCGCCGCGACCTCGTCGAGGAGCGCAAGTGGATCGACGAGGACACGTACAACCTGTCGATCGCGCTGTCGCAAATCATGCCGGGGCCGCTGGCGGCGCAGACCGCGATCGCGATCGGCTACTTCCACAGCGGGCTGCGCGGCGCAACGCTGGTCGGGATCGCGTTCATCGCGCCGTCGTTCTTCATGGTGCTGGCGCTGTCGTGGCTGTACGTGCGCTTCGGCGAGGTGCCGCAGATTCAGGCGCTGTTCTACGGCATCGGCGCGGTGGTGATCGCGATCATCGCGATGGCGGCCTACCGGCTCGCGCGAGGCACGAACAAGCGCGACCCGCTGCTGTGGGGCGTGTTCGCGGCGCTGTTCGCCGCCACCGTCGCGACCGGCGTGGAGCTCGCGAGCCTCTTCCTGCTCGCCGGCGTCGTGCTGATCGCGGCGCGCGCGTGGCCGGGACCGCGTCGAGGCGCGGCGATCCTCGGCGGCGCGGCGACGCTCGGCGGGCTCGCATGGGCGATGGAGCGCTTCCTGCTGCGCGCCGAGGCGAGCGGGGCGCAGGCGCTGCCGCTGCAGATCCTGCTCTTCTTCACGAAGGCGGGCGCGTTCGTCTTCGGCAGCGGCCTCGCGATCGTGCCGTTCCTGCAGCAGGGCGTGGTGCGCGACCTCGGCTGGCTCACGGAGCACCAGTTCCTCGACGCGGTGGCGATCGCGCTGATCACGCCGGGCCCGGTGGTGATCACGGTGGTGTTCATCGGCTACCTCGTGTACGACGTGACGGGCGGCGTGCTGGCGGCGGTGGGGATCTTCGCGCCGGTCTACTTCTTCACGATCCTGCCCGCGCCGTGGTTCCGCCGGCACCGCGACAACGCGCAGCTGCGCGCGTTCGTCTCGGGCGCGACGGCCGCCGCGAGCGGGGCGATCGCGGGCGCGGTTGTGCTCCTCGGCGCGCGCGCGCTCGTCGACGTGCCCACGGTCGTGATCGCCCTCGTGGGCCTCGTGGCGATCTGGCGCTACCGCGTCGCGGAGCCGTGGCTCGTGCTCGCGGCGGGTGGGGCGGGGCTAGCGTTGTGGCCGCTTGTGCGAGGCGGGTGAGGGGGCGGACGGTGTTCTGCGGGACTGAGGCGAGCCTCAGCGGAGGAGGGAGTCATGACCACCTCGACTACCGAGGCTGAGTTTCACAGGCGGATGCTGCGCGTTTACGACGACGCACGGGACCGGGCTGGGTACCGCGCGTCGCGGTACCTCCAAATGGTTCGACGACGCGGTGGTGTTGATTCCGCTCATTACCTGCTCGGGACGAAGGGCCTGTCGCAAGGCTTCGTCGCACTGGCGACTGCTGGCTACAAGTCGCTCACTGTCGAGTCCCTCGTACTCGAGGAGCCTTACTCGAGGTTGTTTACGGCGGGGGAGCTGCGGGTGGCTCGGGAGCGATTGGCTTGGCGCCCGTCTGGCCTGGAGCCATCGACGTGACGGGGGTTGCCGGTGACCGCAAAGCTCGAATCGATCGGATTCTCGAGTCCCTGCCGATGCGGCTGGAGGAGTTACTGGCTTGCCCGCCACGAAGGCGTGTTGAGATGCAGCCGGTTCCGACCGTTCCGGCGGTCTATCTCTTTTCCGACGACGATGGACCTCAGTACGTCGGCCGCACGGGGAATTTACGGGCTCGCCTCGCGGGCCACATGAATCCATCCGGCGACCGTTACAGCGCGACATTCGCGTTCCGTATCGCGCTGCAGAACGCCGCTGGGTTAGGTCTGAACGTCCGCGGAGGGCGAGCACGGGTCGAGCAGGATGTCGAGTTCCAGAACGTGTTTACGCTGGCCAAGCAGCAGGTCGCCTCAATGCAGGTCCGTTATTTGGTCGTGCCGGATGATATCGAGCAGGCGTTGCTCGAGGTATACGCCTCGGAATGCCTGGAAACCCCGTGGAACGAATTCGGGAATCACTAGCTGCTTCCCCCCGCTCTCGCCCCTCCCCGGCCGCCCCTGTATCCTCAACGCATCGCCGCCCGGCGGGGGTGGCGCGCCTGCGCGGTGGCTCTGCCCGCGCCCGTCCGAGGAGCACCGAGGTGGATCCGACCGTTGCCGTTATCGGCGCGACCGGCGCCGTGGGGGAGGTCTTCCTCCGCGTCGCCGAGCAGCGCGAGTTCCCTATGGCGAAACTCAGGCTCCTCGCCTCGCCGCGCTCCGCGGGCAAGCGCCTCACCTTCCACGGCCAGCAGATCACCGTCGAGGAGACCTCGGAGGCCACGCTCGAGGGGGCGGATCTCGTCTTCTGTAGCGCCACCTCGGCGGTCTCGCGGCAGTGGGGGCCGTGGCTGCGCGCGCGCGGCGTGATCATGATCGACGACGGCTCCGCGTACCGCATGGACGCGGACGTCCCGCTCGTGGTGCCCGAGGTCAACGGGGACGACCTCGAGTGGCACAAGCAGATCATCTCGATCCCCAACTGCACCACGACGCCCCTCGTCATGGCGCTGCACGCCATGCGCCAGGTCGCGCCGCTGCGGCGCGTCGTCGCGGCGACGTACCAGGCGGTGACGGGCACCGGCGCCGCCGCCGCGCGCGAGCTGATCGCGCAGACGGAGGCGATCGGCCGCCACGAGGCGGTGCCAGCGCCGGCGGTCTACTCGCAGCAGATCGCGCTCAACGTGCTGCCGCAGGTCGACGACTTCGACGAGGACGACTACACGAAGGAGGAGATCAAGATGCGCAACGAGACGCGCAAGATCCTCCACCTC
>SHYQ01000030.1 GCA_009692765.1 Dehalococcoidia bacterium
TCGAGACGTGGCGAACGCAGTACAACCAGATCCGGCCACACTCCTCGCTCGGCTACCGGTCTCCGGCCCCCGAAGTCCTCGCCGGCGAACCCGTGCTCAACGTGGAAACTCTAACTCTGCAAGTGGTATGAATACCGGGGGCAGGTCAGGCACGGTCGTGCCGCCGCTGCCCGACACGGACGGCGACGGCGTGATCGACGACAACGACACCGTCCTCGACGTCGCGGACAACTGCTCGCTCGTCGCGAACGCGGCGCAGACGAACACCGACGGCGACGGCCTCGGCGACGCCTGCGATCCCGACGATGACAACGACGGCGTCGCTGACGCCGCGGACAACTGCTCGCTCGTCGCCAACGCGGCGCAGACGAACACGGACGGCGACGGCCTCGGCGACGCCTGCGATCCCGACGATGACAACGACGGCGTCGCTGACGCCGCGGACAACTGCTCGCTCGTCGCGAACGCGGCGCAGACGAACACCGACGGCGATGGCCTCGGCAACGCCTGTGACCCTGACGATGACAACGACGGCGTCGCGGACGGCGTCGACAATTGTTCGCTCGTCGCCAACACCAACCAGCCAACACGGACGGTGACGGCCTCGGCAACGCCTGTGACCCCGACGACGACAACGACACCGTCCTGGACGGCGTCGACAACTGCCCGCTGGTCGCCAACACGAACCAGAAGGACAGCGACGGCGACGGCAAGGGCGACGCCTGCGACCCGGACCTCGAGAAGCCTATCGTCACGGCGCAGCTCGTCCCGCTGACCAAGGGTGGCGACGACAGTGACGACGGCGGCAAGCGGTACCGCGTGCAGATCTCTTGCACGGACGCGTACGACTCGACGCCGACGCTCACCGCGTTGCTGAACGGTCAGGTCGTTACCAACGGCCAGATCGTCAAGCTGAAGCTGAGCAAGAAGACGAAGGTCGAGACGAAGAAGGGCGTGCTGAGGATCTCCGCGCCGCAGATCACCCTCGTGGCGACCTGCGTCGACGACGCCAGCAACACCGCCACCGCCGAGGCGAAGCTCGTCAGGCCGGTCGGCGGCGGGGATGACGACAGCAGCGATGACGACAGCAAGGACGGCAAGAAGAAGGACGACAAGGGCAAGGGCGGCAAGAAGAAGAGCTAACCGCGGCTGAGCCATCCGGCGCCAGACCGTGACCACGGGCGGGGCCCCTCGAACGCGAGGGGCCCCGTTCCGTGTCAGCCCCCGCCGCCGAAGACTGCGCTGATCGAGACGCGGCATGCGTATCATGCTGCGATGGCGCAGCGCCCTCCCGGCCCCCTCGATGCGACCGGACTGACCGAGGCGGGCGCACGTCCGCGCTTCTTCTACGGGTGGGTGATTCTGGGCGTGGGGTTCACCGCGCAGCTCATCTTCGGGATCTCGCACCAGGCGTTCCAGACGTACCTGGTGCCGTTGGGGGCGGAGTTCGGCTGGAGCCGCGCGACGCTGGCGGGGCCTCGAGCGCTCACGCAGGCGGAGACGGCGCTGCTGGGGCCGGCGAACGGGTGGGCGGTAGACCGCTTCGGCCCGCGCATGGTGTTCAGCGCCGGCGTGTTCATGCTCGGGCTGGGCATGGTGCTCTTCGGGCAGGTCACAGAGGTCTGGCAGTACTACGCGGTCAACGTCCTGCTAGGCATCGGCTCGAGCTTCGCGGGCCTCCTCGTCGTGTCGACCGCGCTCAACAACTGGTTCCGCCGCAAGCGCACGATGGCTATCGCCGTCGCGACGGTGGGGTATTCGCTCGCGGGGGTGCTCGCGATTCCGGCGATCGTCTTCATCCAGGCGGAGTTCGGCTGGCGCGCGGCGGCGACGATCTCCGGCCTCGTGATCTGGGCCGTCGGCCTGCCCGCGGCGTACTTCCTGCGCAGCCGCCCCGAGGACATGGGCATGCTCCCCGACGGCGACGCCCCCGGCGGTGGCGAGGGCGCGCCGGCCTCGGGCGCCGCATCGCGCGGCGGCGACGGCCGCGTCGACTTCTCTCTCGGCGAGGCGATGCGCACGCAGACGTTCTGGTACATCGCCGTGAGCAACGGCGTGACGGCGCTGATCATGTCCGCCGTCCAGGTGCACCTGTTCCTCCACCTGGAGCAGGGTGTCGGGCTGTCGAGGCGCGACGCGGCCCTCGCGTTCGGCTTCCTGAGCTTCGTGAACATCGGCGGGCGGCTCGTGGGTGGGTACCTCGGCGACCGCTACGACAAGCGGCTGCTGCTGAGCTGGGGCGCGCTCGGCACGGCCGCCTCGCTGGTGCTGCTTGCGGTCGCCACCTCGATGGTCCCGGTGCTGGTGTTCGGCGCCATCTACGGCTTCGCCTGGGGGATGCGCACGCCGATCGCCAACTCGCAGACGGGGGACTACTTCGGACGGGCGGCGTTCGGCCGGCTGATGGGCACGCAGCAGCTGATCTCGTCGCCGCTGGGCATCGCCGCCCCCGTGATCGCGGCCATCGTCGCCGACCGGCAGGGCAGCTATTTCGAGGTGTTCATCGCGCTGGCGGTGACCTCCGCGCTCGCCAGCATCGCGATGTTCCTCGCGCGCCCGCCCGCGCCCCCGCCGAGGCTGAGCGCGGCGTAGTCAGCCGTTCAGGCGAGTGCGGCGGCGACGCTGCGACGCAACGCGGGCAGGCAGTCAGCGTCGAACCAGGGGTTCCGGCGTTGCCAGATCGCGTTCCGTGGGGAGGGGTGGGGCAAGGGAAAGAAGCGCGGCAGGTACTCCTCGAACGCGCGGACGGTGTCGGTCAGGCTCGCCTTGCGATCCCCGCCCAGCATCTCGTGCTGGGCGTATGCGCCGACGAGGAGCGTGAGCCGCACCCGCCTTAGTTGCGGAAGCAGCAGCGGATGCCAGAGCGGCGCGCACTCCGGACGCGGCGGGAGATCGCCGGATGCACCGCGCCCCGGGTAGCAGAAGCCCATCGGCATCACGCCGAAGCGCGCGCTGTAGAATACCGCGCTGCTGACGCCGAGCCAGTCCCGCAAGCGGACGCCGCTGGCATCGTCCCAGTCCACGCCCGAGGCGTGCACCTTCGCACCCGGCGCCTGTCCGATGATCAAGACGCGCGCGCCCGTGTCGAGGCGCAACACCGGCCGCGGGCCAAGCGGGAGCGCGTGCTCGCACACGCGGCATGCGCGCACATCCGCGAGCGTGGACGCCAGCGGATTCGCCGGCATGCCTCGACCTCCCGCACGCGCGGCTGCACGCGCGTTGCCTGCGAGATATAGCATGGGGCCCGCCGTCGCGCCTCGCTACGATGTCTCACATCGATCGACCCGTGATCGCGCGAGGATGGGTGTGCGCGTGCATTCCGCGGTCGTGTTGATCCGGCGGAACGGCACGATCGCCCGCACGTGGTCCGGCGCCGCCGCGGAGGCCGACCTGAGGCCGATCATCGACGCATTGATCGCCCCGTGACGGCGCGACGCACGGCTATCGCCAGCGTCGCGGTCGCTGTCGCGATGCTGAGCACGCTCCTCGTGGTCTCGATGGCGCGTCAGGCCGCCTCGGTCGGTGATCGGCCGTCCGCGGCGGTCATCGAGCGGTGCCGCGCAATCTACCAGGGGAGCTGTGCGACGTGCCACGGGGTCCGGGGAGAAGGCGAAGGCCCCGGCTGGAAGACCCCGAACGCCGACGGCGCCTACCCCGCGCCACCGCACGACTCGACGGGGCATACGTGGCACCATGCGGATCGGCTGCTGTTCGAGATCGTCAAGGACGGGGGCGCGCGTTACAACAGCCCGACGTTCCAGAGCCGTATGCCCGCGTGGGGCGCGACGCTGTCCGATGACGACATCCGCGCCGTGCTCGCCTACATCAAGACGCTCTGGGGGCCGAGCGAGCGCGACGCCCAACGCGACCTGACCGAACGATCGCCCCGCTAGCGGCCGGCGGCCGGATGCGTGAACGCGCGCCCGCCGCGCGTATCATCGAAGGATGATGACTAATGCGCCCGACGAGGGCGACGTTACCGGCGAGATGCGCCACCAGCTGCGCGCGGCGATGACGCTGCATGCGATGGGCCAGATCGACGGCGCGTTGCAGGCCGCCGAGCGCATCGTCGAGCGGTGGCCGGGCTACGGGCAGGCGCTGTCGTACCTCGGGCAGACGCTGGTGACGCGCAAGCGGCGCTTCGCCGAGGGCCTTGCCGTGCTCGACCGCGCCCTCGAGGCGGCACCGACCGACCCGTACATCCTCTATACCGCGGCGTGGTGCCAGGAGTTCGTCGCGAACGCCCTCGAACGGCCGAAGGGCGCGCACCAGCCGGTCGCTCAGGACGCCGCGACGCTGTACGCGCGGGCGCGCGCGCTGCTGCTGGCCGCGCTCGCGCTCGAGCCGGAGGACAAGCTGCGCGGCGACGTCGAGGACATCCTCGACGTGATCGCGAAGGTCACGGGCGAGCCGTGGGACGAGGGGGAGTACGCGCGTGCCGCACCTCGAGCTCGATGACGGCTTCCGCTGCTACTACGAGACGCACGGGCCCGCGATCGGCGCGCCCGGCGCGGCGACCCCCGTGCTGTTCGCGCACGGCGCCGGCGGCAACGGCATGTCGTGGTGGCAGCAGGTGCCGGCCTTCGCCGACCGCTACCCGGTGATCACCTTCGACCACCGCGCCTTCGGGCGCTCGCCGGACATCGAGGACGGCCCCGGCCGCATCGCCTTCGGCGCGGACGTGCGCGCGCTGCTCGACCACCTCGGCGCGTCGCGCGTGCACTTCGTGGCGCACTCGATGGGCGGGCGCACCGCCTTCGCGCTGTTCGCGCGCGACCCGGAGCGCATCGCTTCCTTCACCTACTCCGGCACCAACGGCGGCGTGGTGGACGATCGCTACCGCGCGCTGCGCGACCGCCTCACCGAGGCGGGCGAGTTCGCCGGGTCGCTGCTGAGCCGCGCGCTGAAGCAGGGCTACGCTGCCGAGGAGCCGGTGAAGGCGCACCTCTACCGGCAGATCCGCGGCCTCAACCCGCGTCGGCCGGCCGACTTCCTGGCGCAGAACCCGCCGCGGCCGCGCAACGGCGTCGGCGGCACGGCGGCCTCGAGGCTGGCGGGGAGCGGGCTGCCGATCCTCTGGGTGGTGGGCGAGCACGACCGCGTGGTGCACCCCGACCTCATCGCGATCTCGCACGACCTCACGCCCGGCTC
This sequence comes from Dehalococcoidia bacterium, assembly GCA_009692765.1. GTDB lineage: Bacteria > Chloroflexota > Dehalococcoidia > UBA2979 > UBA2979 > SHYQ01. The sequence continues at coordinate 5,152 of SHYQ01000030.1, forward strand.
GCGCTACCACGCCATCCCCGACGCAGGCCACTCCGCCTACTTCGAGCGTCCAGCCGCGTGGAACGCCCCCGTCCGCGCCTTCCTCGACGCGATCGAGGACGGCGCGTGGACGCCGGAGCGGCGGGACTGAGGCTCGCGGGGCGGCGCTGCTAACGCCGTGTCGCCCTAAACGGCGGCTGCCTCGAACGGGTCGAGGACCCTCGAAGCCCTACTTCGTCCACGGCGCGCGCGCCGAGATCGCGGCGGCGAGGTGCAGGTCGAGCTCCGTGATGCCGCCGGCGTCGTGCGTGGAGAGCGCGATGCGCACGCGGTTGTAGACGTTCGTCATTTCCGGGTGGTGGTTGGCGCGTTCCGCGAGCGCGCCCACCTCCACGATGAAGCCGAGCGCGGCGACGAAGTCGACGAACTGGAAGTCGTGGACGATCGCGTCGCCCTCGCGCGCCCAGCCGGGCAAGCGCGCGAGGCCCTCCACGATCTGTGCGTCCGTGAGCCGGTCGGCCATCGAGGTCCCCCTCTCGTCGAGGCAGAGCGTAGCGCGGTTTCGGGCGCGGAGCGGAATGAAGACCCACCCCCCGGCCCCCTCCCGCTCAGCGGGAGGGGGAGGAGAAGGGAATGTGGGGGCTGCGCCCCAACGCCCCGGCGGAGCTCGGAGCGGCACGGCGTCGCGCGGTTTCGGGCGCGGAGCGGAGCCCACCCCCCGGCCCCCTCCCGCGAGCGGGAGGGGGCGCCAGAAGGAAGATGTGGGGGCTGCGCCCCACACCCCGGCGGAACGCGCGCAACGGGCGCGCGATCCGATCTGCGCCGCTGGACCCCGCGGAGCTCGGCGCGGCACGGCGCACCACCCCGCGCGGCATCGCGCGGTTGCGGGCGTCCCGCCCGCGCCGGACACTGGCGACACCCCCGCGCCAGGAGCCGCCATGTCCATCCTCGAAACGTACGAAGCGATGCACTCCGGTTCGCGCGCGTGGGCGGCGAAGGCCGCCACCGTCTTCCCCAGCGGCGTCACCCACGACGCGCGTGCGTTCCAGCCGTTCCCGATCTACGTCGAGCGCGCGCTGGGGCCGCGCAAGTGGGACGTCGACGGCAACGAGTACGTGGACTACATCGGCGGGCACGGCGCGCTGCTGCTCGGCCACAACCACCCGGAGGTGATGAGCGCGATCCGCGGCGCGCTGGAGCGCGGCACGCACTTCGGCTCTAGCCACGAGTTCGAGGTGCTGTGGGGCCAGCAGGTGATCGACATGGTGCCGTGCGCCGAACGCGTGCGCTTCACCTCGAGCGGCACGGAGGCTACGATGATGGCGCTGCGCCTGGCGCGCGCCTACACCGGCCGCGAGCGCGTGGTGAAGTTCGAGGAGCACTTCCACGGCTGGCACGACCTCGTCGTCGGGCGGCTCGGCCCGGACGAGGCGCGTCCGCAGAGCGTCGGCGTGCCCGGCGGCTTCTACGACGCGCTCACGATCGTGACCCCCGGCGACGTCGAGGCGCTGCGCGCCGCGCTCGCGGGGCGGGACGTCGCCGCGGTGATCGTCGAGCCGACGGGAGCGCACTGGGGCACGCATCCGCTCGCGCCCGCATACCTCCACGCGATCCGCGAACTCACGCAGGCGACCGGCGCACTGATGGTGATGGACGAGGTGATCACCGGCTTCCGCATGGCGCCGGGCGGCGCGCAGCAGCGCTACGGCGTCACGCCCGACCTCACGACGCTGGCGAAGATCGTCGCGGGCGGGCTCCCGGGGGGCTGCGTCACGGGGCGCGCCGACGTCGTCGACTTCCTCGAGCTGCGCGAGGGAGACGCGGACTGGAACGCGCACCAGCGCATCTCGCACCAGGGCACCTTCAACGCGAACCCCGTCTCCGCCGCGGCGGGCCTCGCGGCGCTGCGCCTGATCGCCGAGGGCGACGCGTGCGCGCGCGCGGACGCGGCCGCCGCCGCGCTGGTCCACGGGCTGAACGACCTCTTCGCGCGCGAGTCGGTGGCCGGCGGCGCCTGGGCGACCTCGAGCATGTGGCACATGAACCTCGGTACGACCGTGGCGAGGCCGGCGGACGTCGAGTGGGACGCCCCCGAGGAGCCCGCGGGCATCGCGCCGGCGCTCTTCCGGCCGCTGCGCTGGGCGCTCTACAACCACGGTATCGACCTCATGGGCAACGGCGGGATGGTCTCCAGCGCGCACGGGGAGCGCGAGGTGGCGGACACGGTGGCGGCGATGGCAGCCTCGATCGCCGACCTCCGAGCGGACGGCGTCCTCGGCTGAGGGTCTTCGACCCGTTCGTGGCTGCCGCGCCCACCCGAGGGCGACGCCCGAGGGCAACGCCCGTGGGCGGGCGCCGGGGGCCGGATCGGGGGCTCCGAGGGCGGATTCCCGCCCCTGGCCCACTCCTGCGTATTACGTTCGAGATATCCCTCTGTGGATAAGTGCCCTAAAAGGGTTGCCTACCGGCGTTCGCCTGACATACTTCCTCGGTGCGGCGGAAACTCCTCGAGGGGCTGGCGCGTGCGGCGCGCCGGGCAGCCCTCGTCTCTGGCCTGGGCTTTGTGCTCGCGATCGCCACTGGCGTCGGTGGGTACGCCCTCACGTCCGCCAACGGGCGCGGCGGCATCTTGATCGCGGCCGCCACCCCTCGACTCGCCCCGCCCGAGGTGACCGCCCTCGCGGCGGTGCCGCGTCGCGGCTTCGTCGAGGACGCCGTGGTCCGCGCCGACACGGTCGTCCCGCTGCGCGACCTGGCGGTACCGCTGAGCCGGGAGAGCGAGGGCCGCGCGAGCCCGAGCGGCGACCGGGAGCCCGCCAGCGGAGCGCTGCTCGACCGCACGTCGCCGGCGACGCAGATCGTGGTGGCCGCCGCGTCCTTCGCGCGCGGCCCGGTCGAGCTCGCGGGGACGCCGATCACCCCGTCGCTCGCCCCCGGCGACCGCATCGGCGTCCCGGTGTCCTTCTATTACTGCAACAGCGGCACCAAGACGGCGGCGCAGGGCGACGGCGGCGGCTTCTGCGGCGCGATGCGCGACGGTTCCATCGTCTACAACGGGGCGGCGGCCTGCGACCACAAGTACATGGGGCAGCGGTTCAAGATCCTCGGTGACCCGCTCCCGCGCGTCTACAAGTGCGCCGACACGGGCAGCGCCGTGCACGGGCTGCACCGCGACATCTGGTTCGGCAGCAGCGACGAGGGCTGGTCGTGGCAGCTGTCGGTCGGTCAGGCCGCCTGGATCGAGATCTTGCCGTAGGCGGACCGCCCCGACTCCCGGCCGCACGTGCTCTCTGGACGCTGCGCGACCGTCGGCCCTCCTCGCTTGGTATAGGATGGGTGTGCGGGGCGCGTCGCGCCTCCCAAGGGGGTATTCAGGCATGCGTCTTGCGATTCTCGGTACCGGGCTAATGGGCACCTCGATCGGGCTGCGCCTCAAGCGTGAGGGGCAGCCCGGCGCGTTCGAACTCGTTGGTTACGACAAGTACTACGAGGTGGCGCAGACCGCGCTCCGCGCGCGCGCGATCGACCGCGTGGCCTCGACGGCGCGCGAGGCGGTCGAGGGCGCCGACCTCGTGATCATCGCCGTCCCCGTGCTGGCGATCCGCGTGCTCCTGGAGGAGATCGCGCCCGCGGTGCGGGCGGACGCCGTCATCACCGACACGGGCTCCACCAAGGCCGAGGTGCTGCGCTGGGCCGCCGAGTACTTCCCAACGCACGAGGGCTTCGTGGGCGGCCACCCGATGGCCGGCAAGACCGAGGCCGGGCCGCGCGCCGCGGACGCGGACCTCTTCGTCGACGCCCGCTGGGTGATCGTCCCGGCGGTGCACTCCTCCGACAACGCCATCGAGCAGGTGACCGCGCTCGCGGAGAGCATGGGCGCGAAGCCGATGATCATGGACGCCGCAGAGCACGACGCCTACGTCGCCGCGATCTCGCACATGCCGCAGCTCGCCGCGACCGCGCTGTTCTCCATGGTGCGTGCTTCCGAGGCGTGGCCGGAGCTGTCCATGCTCGCCGCGGGGGGCTTCAAGGACATGACGCGGCTCTCCGCGACGGATGCCGCGATGGCGTTCGACATCGCCGTGACCAACCGCGAGCACGCCACGCACTGGCTCGACCGCTACATCGCCGCGCTCCGCGAACTGCGCGATCGCGTCGCCGACATCGAGGGCGACCAGGAGCTCTTCAAGCTGATCGCCGAGAACGAGTACGAGTACACGGCGTACCGCAACGGCAAGGTCGGCCGCGAGGAGAGCTCCGGCACGCCGAGCCTCTCGCCGATGTCGTTCCAGGAGATGCTCACCGGTGGCTGGGTGAGCGACAAGCTCGACGAGATCACGAAGGGCTCCGAGGAGCGCGTGCGCGAGAACGAGCAGCGGCGGCGCGACCGTCGCGACATCTAGCGGGAGCGTCGCATGCTCGCCGTCACCAGCGGCCGCAGCGCCATCGCCGTTCCGGGCGATCGCCCGCTGGCGCAACGTGCGCCGATACGCCGCTCCCCGCGTGGGCCGGAGGAGTCCGCACTGAGCTAGCGCTAGCAGGGGTGGAGGGTCCCGATCCTCGCGGGGGTCGAGTCTGGAGGGGGCCGTGGCTGGTCAGCTCATCCACGTAGGCTTCGAGAACTACTTCACGCTGGATCGCGTCCTGGCGGTCGCGTCGCCGGGATCGGCCCCGATGAAGCGGCTGGTCCAGCGCGGCAAAGAGCAGAACCGTACGATCGACCTGACCAGCGGGCGTCGCACGAAGGCGGTGGTGGTCATGGACGACGACTGGGTCACGCTGATCGCGATCACGCCGGAGACGTTCTCCGGCCGCGTGGCCGCGGCGCGCGCCCGCGCGAGCCGCGAGGGCGCGCCGGAGCGTTGACCGCGAACACCGGGCCCTCCGAGACCCCGCCTGGAGACCCGCCGCCGATCGTCATCGTCCTCACCGGGCCGTCGGGCGTCGGGAAGGACGTGCTCATCGACCGCCTCGCGGAACGCGGCTTCGATGTCGTGCGGCCGGCGACCATGACCACGCGCGCCCCGCGCGCCGGCGAGGTCGAGGGCACCCACCACTACTTCGTCACGCGCGAGGAGTTCGCGCGCCACCTCGGCTCCGGCGAGCTGCTGGAGCACGCCGAGTACGACGGCAACCTCTACGGCGTCCCGCGCCGGTCGGTGCGCGCGGCCCTCGACACCGGCCGGCACGTCGTGCTGCGTGTGGACGTGCAGGGCGCCGAGTCGCTCCGCCCGGTGCTGCCCGGTGCGCTCTTCATCTCGCTCGAACCGGAGAACGTGGAGGTGCTCCGGCGGCACCTGCTGCTGCGCGGCACCGAGACGCCCGAGCAGGTCGCGCATCGCCTCGCCACGGCGCAGACGGAGATCGCGCGCGCGCGCGCGATCTCCGTCGCCGTGCGCAACGTCGAGGGCAACCTCGACGCGGCAGTGGACGCCGTGCTCGCGCTGATCGAGCGGGAGCAGCAGCGGCCCAGCCGGGCGCGCGTCGCGCTCTAACGATCGAGCCCATCTGCAAGACATAACGAGTGCGATCGGGGGCGTTCCGGCTTGTAAAGCCCCACTGGCTGGGCTACGGTGCGCCCGAGAGTCTAGTGATCGGGTGCCCCTCGCGCCTGGCACAGGGATGGACGCTCCGCCCTCGGAGGGACCCGACGACACGCCGCCGGTCGCGCCGCAGCCGGAAACCGGCGGGCTCGCCGTTTCGTATCGTGGCTGAGATGTCGAGGCTCGGCCGCGACTCCGTCTTCCCGGCGGAGGATCAGGCGAAACGACGGGGGCCGGGGCAGCCGGTCCACGGGAATCGGAGTCGCACGTGACCCGCTACGTGATTCGTCGGCTGCTGATGATGATCCCCACGCTCTTCCTCCTCTACACGATGCTGTTCTTCATGATGCGCGTCATCCCCGGCGACATCGTCGACCTGTACCTCGAGGGCGGCACGCAGCGATCGGGCGCGGAGCTGGAGCAGCTGCGCAACGCGCTGAAGGTCGAGCTCGGCATCGACAAGTCGGTGCCGGAGCAGTACGCGATCTCGCTGCAGCGGCTCGCCGTGGGCGACCTCGGCAAGTCGATGCGCACGCGCAAGCCGGTGACGTCCGAGATCATCCGCCGCGCGCCGATCACGATGCAGCTGGCGTTCACGGCCACGCTCGTGGGCCTGGTCATCGCGATCCCTGCGGGGATCATCTCCGCCGCTCGTCAACGCACCGCCGTCGACCAGGGCGTGCGGCTGGCCTCGATCCTGGCGCTCTCGGTGCCGGGCTTCTGGACGGGCACGATGGTGGTGCTGCTCCCGGCGCTGTTCTGGGGGTATGGGGCGCCGCCGATCTATCAGTCACCGCTCAACGACTTCGTGACCAACATGCGGCAGCAGCTCCCCGCGGCGATCACCCTCGGCGCCTCGCTGGGCGGCTCGGTGACGCGCTTCATGCGCTCCTCGCTGCTCGAGGTGCTGCGGCAGGACTACATCCGCACCGCGTGGTCGAAGGGTCTGACCGAGGGCAAGGTCGTGAGCCGGCACGCGCTGAAGAACGCGATGATCCCGGTGGTCACGATCGTCGGTTTGCAGATGGGCGGCCTGTTCGGCGGCTCGGTGATCAGCGAGTCGATCTTCAACATCCCCGGCATGGGCACGCTGACGCTCACGGCGATCCGCGAGCGCGACTACACCCAGCTCCAGGCGAACATGCTGCTCTTCAGCTTCATCGTCGCCGCGATGAGCCTGCTGGTGGACATCTCGTACGCGTGGCTGGACCCGCGGATCCGCTACTCGTAGTGCGCGGTACTTCGTAGAGCATGCCGAGCGGGCTCGAGGCCCGCGCAAGGGAGTCACTGCAATGAGCGTACGAGCACTTCCCGGCCGAGCGGAGACCGTCTCCGACGGCGTGATCACCCGTTCGCGCCGGGCCCGCATCATGCGACAGGCTCGGCGCCGCCCGATCGAGACGGTGGGCCTGTTCATCATCTTCGGTGTCATGTTCCTGGCGGTTGCCGCGGATATCGTCGCGCCGGCGAGCTTCGCCGCGCAGGACTTCGCGTCGCGGCTGCAGGGGCCCAACGGCGCGCACTTCTTCGGCACCGACTCGCTCGGGCGGGACGTGTTCAGCCGGATCATCTACGGCGCACGCACCTCGATGATGGCGAGCAGCGCCGGCGTGCTCATTAGCGCCACGCTGGGCGGGGTGTTCGGCGTCAGCAGCGGCTTCTTCGGTGGGAAGTTCGACCTGGTGCTCCAGCGGATCACCGACAGCATCCATTCCGTTCCGCTGCTGCTGATGGCGATGATCATCATCGTGGCGCTGGGCGCGAGCCTCTTCAACGTCTCGCTCGCGCTCGGCCTGATCGGCGCGACGACCGTGAACCGAATCGTGCGCGGTAGCACCCTGGCGGTGAAGGCGTCCCCGTACGTCGAGGCCGCGACGTCGCTCGGCGCGACCCCGTCGCGCATCGTCATGCGGCACATCGTCCCGAACATCCTTGCTCCGCTGATCGTGGTGAGCAGCATCCAGTTCGGCGCGTTCATCACCGCCGAGGCAGCGCTCAGCTTCCTCGGCCTCGGCGTCCCGCCACCCATGCCCTCGTGGGGCGGCATGCTGAGCGCGGACGGGCGCGCGTTCTTCCTGAAGGCGCCGTGGCTCGCGATCTTCCCGGGCGTCGCGATCAGCCTCACGGTGCTGGCGACCAACCTCGTGGGCGACGCGCTCCGCGACATCCTCGACCCGCGCCAGCGCGGCAGCTAGCGCGCGGCGTTCCGCCGGTGCGTGCGCTTCGCGGCTCGAGCACGCACCTTCGTCGCGCGGGCGCGCTCCGGCGGTGTCTCGACGCGCCGGTGGCGGGATGTCACCAGCGCGGGTGGCACCGTGGCGGTGTCCGTGAGAGATTGCCGCGATGAGATTCGGACTGTTCGGCGGCCCCTCCCGCGGCGAGTCGGATGACGCCTCGACGTACCGTACCTACGTGCGGATGGTGCAGGAGGCCGAGCAGCTCGGCTTCTACGGCGTCTACCTCGTCGAGCACCATTTCACCGGCAACGGGCAGCTGTCGTCGTCGCTCAGCCTGCTCAGTCACCTCGCCGCGCTGACCTCGACGATGCGGCTGGGCACGGCGGTGGTGGTGCTGCCGTGGCACAACCCGATGCTCGTCGCGGAGCAGGCCGCCACGGTGGACGTGCTCTCGGGCGGCCGCCTCGACCTGGGCGTCGGCCGCGGCTACCGCGACTACGAGTTCCGCGGCTTCGGCGTGGAGCTCGAGGAGGCGCAGGCGCGCTTCGACGAGTCGGTGGCGGTGATCCGCAAAGCGTGGACCGCCGAAGGCCGCTTCTCCCACGAGGGCCGCTACTGGCGCTTCGACGACGTGGTGGCGGAGCCGGTGCCCGTGCAGCGCCCGCACCCCCCGCTGTGGACCGGCGCCGGCAGCCCCGCCTCGATCGAGGCGGCGGCGCGCAACGGCTACAACCTGTTCCTCGACCAGGTCGGCCTGTTCGACCTGTGCCTCGAGCGCGTCGCCGCGTTCAAGGCGGCGTGCGCCGCCGCCGGGCGCGCGTACACGCCCTCGATGGTGGCGCTGACGCGTAGCCTGCGCATCGCGGCGACCGCGGCGGACCGTGACGGCCTCGTGGAGCGGCAGATGGCGGCGCTGACCGCGCTCGCGGAGTCCACGCGTCCGCCGGAGCAGGGCGGCCGCAATCTCTTCTACTCCCCGCCGGAGGCGCGCCGCGAGACCGTCGAGGGCGCGTCGATCATCGGCACCCCGGACGAGTGCATCGCGCGTCTGAAGCGCCTCGAGGCCGGTGGCGTGGAGCAGGTGCTCTTCACGAGCGCGACCATCGAGGACGCGCGCCTGTTCGCGCGCGAGGTTATGCCGGCGTTTGGGTGACGGGCACCGCGGCCGCACGCGCGAAGTCGAGGCGGGAAGTCCCGTAGGTGCTCGCCGTCGCTCCCGAAGGTGTAGAACTACACTAGGAGCGACGTTCTAATGCCAGTCTTCATAAGTCATTCCCATGAAGATGCGGATTTCGTGACGAACTCGGGCGACAACTCGTCCAGAACCGGGTTCATATTTGGATCGCTCGCTGGGAACTCCGAGTTGGGGATTCGATCACACAGCGTATCGAAGAAGCACTCGTGGACGCGAGCGCCCTCCTCGTCGTCCTATCAAACGCCTCTGTTAACTCGGACTGGTGCAGGCGCGAAATCACGGCGGGTCTTGTTCGCGAACTAGAAGAGAAGCGAGTTGTCATCCTTCCAGTCCTCGTTGAAGCTTGCGAGATTCCTCTATTCCTTCGGGACAAGAAATATGCGGACTTTCGAACGAACCCGGATAAGGGTCTGCACGATGTCCTTGAGGCGATCGCCCAGTTAGTGGATCCGTGGATGGCTCGGATTGAGAATCCGGAGTTTCATACGGACTTCGGGCTTGATTGGTTTCCGGCCAACGACGGGACGCTGGTGGTACGCGTAATGATGGTCGATCACGCAGAGGCATTCCCCTTCGTGGCCTCGACCGAGGTCGTGGTGCGAACGAATGCCGCCACGAGTCAGCGATTCCGAGAGGCAGCTCTTCGGGGAGAAGCGGAGTCGGTGATTCAGGAAGTGATGGACGCAGTCGACCGGGCAATCGACGACGGTCTAGACCTAACGGTGCTCATTCCGGATAACTTCCCTCAACACACTGCGATCGAGCTAAGAGGGGCTGATACTGAAGGTTGGGTATTGAGCATCACAGCACGGCGCCTAGGCACTAACACCGGCGCTGATCTCGTGCTTCACGTCGGGCAACAGTTATCTCGACTCCACGAGCACATCGCGGAGGCCTTAGGGGCCCACTAGGCGGCGCCGGCCGGGTTGACATATTCCCTCCCCCCTCGTAGCCTCGATGCCTGACCTTCGACGTACATATCGACGTTGAACGGGAGTAGTAGGACGCCCAGCGGGGCAACCCCTCCTCGAGGCCCCACGGGCGTCGAGGGGGACCGAGAGAGCCGGGGCAAGGTGGAAGCCCGGCGCCCGCCAGCAGTGTCCGAATGGACCCGGGAGTCTCGGCCCGATCCTCGAACTGACCTCCACGGGTCTGGCGAGGGGTAGGCGTCGACGGTGCGGGCGCCGTTATCCAGGCCCAGGGCATCGCGCCCGCCGATCGCGCCCCCTCTCGGGGTGCGATGAGCGTGGCGCCGCGCCTCGAATGAGCCTCCGTCCTCGGACGGCGGACGAGTGGGTGGCACCGCGAGGACCATCGCCCCACGGGCGGTGGTTTTTTTGTGCGCGGGGAGGGGAGCGGGGAAGCGGACCCCACCCCCGGCCCCTCCCCGGCGACCGGGGAGGGGGGTGCGAGAAGAGAGATGCGGGAGGGCTGCGCCCCTCGCGCTCCCGGCGGAAGGGAGCAGCGAAGCGTGGAGTGCAGGATGATCGAGCAGCCATGACCAGCATCACCCCCGCGCTCAACGACGTCCGGCGCATGGTCGGGCAGGGCGACATCGTCCCGATCTACCGCGAGGTGCGCGCCGACCTCGAGACGCCCGTGTCCGCGTACCTCAAGATCGCGCGCGGGCCGTACTCCTTCCTGCTCGAGTCCGTCGAGGGCGGGGAGCGGCAGGGGCGCTATTCCTTCATCGGCACGGAGCCGCACCGCGTCGTCGCCGCACAGCACGCCGATGGCGATCCGCTGCTCGCTGTGGAGGCGGAACTGTCGCGCTCGCGCTCTGTCGAGGTGCCGGGGCTGCCGCGCTTTCACGGCGGCGCCGTCGGCTACCTCGGCTACGAGGCGGTGACGCACTTCGAGCCGCGCGTGCCGGTGCAGGGGACGGACGTCCTCGGCGTGCCGGAGTCGTGGCTGATGTTCACGGACACACTGCTCGTCTTCGACCACGTCAAGCACACGATCAAAGTCGTCGCGCACGTCCGCCTCGACGGCGACATCGACGCTGCGTACGCCGCTGCCGTGCGCCGCATCGAGGTGCTGATCGAGCGCCTCGGTACGCCGCTCGGCGCGCTGCCGTACGTCCTCGGGGCGGGCCCGCGCGGCCGCGCGGTGACCTCGAACTGGGAGCAGCCGCGCTTCCTCGACGCCGTGCGGCGCGCGAAGCAGTACATCGCGCAGGGCGACGTCATCCAGGTGGTGCTGTCCCAGCGCTTCACGCGTGAGACCGGCGCGCATCCGTTCGAGGTCTACCGCAGCCTGCGCGCGATCAACCCCTCGCCGTACCTGTTCTTCCTGCACTTCGACGACACGTCGATCGTCGGGTCGTCGCCCGAGCTGCTCGTGAACATCGAGGAGGGCGTCGTCGAGGTGCACCCGATCGCGGGCACGCGCCCGCG
>SHYQ01000031.1 GCA_009692765.1 Dehalococcoidia bacterium
GCGACACCCCCATCTCAGCGGCGACGTGGGCGACGGGTCGGCCCGAGGCGATGCGACCGATGAGCACGCGGCGTCCCGCTGGTGTGAGCTTCGCGTTACCGTGCAAGAAGGACCTCCTGGAACCTGGTGCGACTGTGGTAGCCACACCTCTCCTGGGGGTCCCCTTCATTCACCGGCCGCTGTCACCAACCTCTGTGCTCACTACAGCTAGCAAGCCGCAGACCCGCCGGTCGCGCGCCACGGGCGAGTCGGCCGCGCGGCGTACGATAGAGGCGTGACCGACGAATCCGTCCTGCACCAGGTCCACTCCCTGCCGGAGCGCCCGGGCGTCTACATCATGCGAGACGCCCGCGGCGATGTGATCTACATCGGCAAGGCGACCCGCCTGCGCGATCGCGTGCGCTCCTACTTCGGCTCCGCGCGCGGCCTGGAGCCGAAGGTGCGCGCGCTCGCCGAGAAGGTCACGGTGATCGAGCACGTCGTGACCCGGAACGAGGCGGAGGCGCTCCACCTCGAGGCCACACTCGTGAAGCGCCACCAGCCCGTTTACAACGTCCGCCTGAAGGACGACAAGCACTACCCCTACCTGAAGGTGGACGTGCAGCACCCGTGGCCGCGCGTCACCATCACCCGCCGCGTGGAGGACGATGGCGCGCGCTACTTCGGGCCGTACGCCTCCGCCGGCTCCGTGCGGCGCACGCTGGACGTGGTGAAGAAGCTGTTCCCGTGGCGCTCCTGCACGAAGGAGATCACCGGCGCCGACCCGCGCCCCTGCCTGGACTACTACATCAAGCGCTGCATCGCCCCGTGCACCGCGTACTGCACCCCGGAGGAGTACGCGGAGGTCATCAGCGAGACGATCCTGTTCCTCGAAGGCCGCTCCGACGAGGTGCTCCGCCACGTCGTTGACGAGATGGCGCGCGCCTCGGACACGCTCGACTTCGAGCGCGCGGCGCGGCTGCGCGACCAGGCGGAGGCGATCCGCCGCGTCACCGAGCGCCAGCAGATGGCCACCGCCACCCCGCTAGACGCCGACGTGTTCGCGCTGGCGCGGCAGGACGACGAGGCCTGCGTGCAGGCGTTCTTCGTGCGCGGCACGGTGGTCGCCGACACGGACTCGTTCATGCTGGAAGGCACCACGGACGCCAGCGATGCGGAGGTGCTGGGCGCGTTCCTCGCGCAGTTCTACGAGTCCGCGACCTACGTCCCGCGCCTGCTGCTGCTCTCGCAGGAACCGGCCGACCGCGAGCAGCTGGAGACGATGCTGCGCGAGCAGCGCGGACGCGCCGTGGAGATCGCCGTCCCGGTGCGCGGCGAGCGCCGGGGCCTGGTCGCCAGCGCCGAGGAGAACGCCGGCGAATCGCTGCGCATGCACCACGTGCGCTGGGTCGCCGACCGCGACAAGACGGAGGCCGCGCTCTCGCTGCTGCAGGAGGAACTCGGCCTGCCGGGCCACCCGAATCGCATCGAGTGCTACGACATCTCGACGATCCAGGGGACGAACACCGTTGCCTCCATGGTCGTCTTCCGCGACGGCCACCCCGCCACCAGCCAGTACCGGCGCTTCCGCATCAAGACGGTGGAGGGCCAGAACGACTTCGCCTCGATGCGCGAGGTGCTGACCCGCCGCTTCAAGCGCATCGCCGAGCGCCGCCGCGCCGAGCGCGTGCTCGCCGGCCTCGAGTCAGGCGACACACCACCGGGCGGCACGCTGCCAGCAGATGGCGCCGCCCCCGAGGCGCGCACGGAACCTGCCATCGAACTGCCCGAAGACCTTTCGCCGTGGGACGAGGTGCCCGACCTCGTGATCATCGACGGCGGCAAGGGGCAGCTCGGCGCGGCGCTGGATGTCACCCGCGACCTCGGACTGCAGGACGTGCCGGTCTGCGGCCTCGCCAAGCAGCAGGAGGAGATCTTCGTCGCCGACGTCGCCGAATCGATCATGCTGCCGCGCCACTCGGAGGCGCTGTACCTGGTGCAACGCATCCGCGACGAGGCGCATCGTTTCGCCATCACCTATCACCGCACGCTGCGCGGCAAGCAGGCGACGCAATCGATCCTCGACTCCATCCCCGGGGTCGGGCCGAAGCGCAAGCGCGCGCTGCTCCGCAAGTTCGGCTCCGTGAAGGCGATCCGCGAGGCGGACGTCACCGAGATCGCCTCGACCGTGGGCTTCACGCAGCGACTCGCGGAGACGATCAAGCGCTCGCTATGACCCCCGCCGATCGCGCCAACACTGACGATCGCGCGTTCCGCGCACGCGAACGCCTCCTCGCCAGCCTCGCGATCGAGGTCACCGACCAGCGCGTGCTGGCCACGATGCGCGCCGTGTCACGGGAACGGTTCGTCAAACCCGGCGACGAGTCGTACGCGTACGAGGACGAGCCCCTCTCGATCGGGTATGGGCAGACGATCTCGCAGCCGTTCATCGTCGCCATCATGACCGCCGCGCTCGCGCTGGACGGCACCGAGCGCGTGTTGGAGATCGGCACCGGCTCCGGCTACCAGTGCGCGATCCTCGCGCGACTCGCGCGCGAGGTCGTCAGCGTCGAAGTCGTTCCGGAGTTGCGGGCGCGCGCGGAGCGGGTGCTCCGCGACCTCGGCTGTACCAACGTCACCATCCTACCCGCGGGAGACGCGCCCGGCGCCCCCGAGCGAGCGCCCTTCGATGCGATCATCGTGACGGCCGCCGCGCCCGCCATCCCGCCATCGCTCGTCGCCCAGCTCGCGGACCGCGGCCGCATGGTGATCCCCGTCGGCACGCGCGCGGAACAGGACCTCCTCCTCGTCACGCGCACCTCGACAGGAATCGAGCAGCGATCGCTCGGCGGCTGTCGATTCGTGCCGCTCGTGGGCCCGGAAGGCTTTGACGCGCGCCCGAACGAACACTGACGCTCTGGCGCATCTGACGCGCCTTCCCGGCGCGATCACCGGCGCAATACGGAAATCTTCCATCCCGTCAATCACTCCTTATGTAGACAACGCCGCTCGCAGTCGGTATACCTAACGCCCGGCGGGGGGCGCATGCTCCATCCGACCATCAGGCTGTCGGTGCGACTCGACGCCCCGACTGTGGGACGCGGCACGGGCCGCTCCCCGGATACGAGCGAGGTTCGTCGGTGCAAGACCGAGTCGACGACTTCCTGCACTACCTCTCCGCCGAACGCGGATCCTCGAAGAACACGACGGATGCGTACCGCAACGACCTGAAGGGCTTTGCGAAGTTCCTCGCGGAGCGCCTCGGCAGGGATGTCCTGTCCCCGAAGGCGATCGATCGCGCCGCCGTGCTCGGCTACATCGCGGACTTGAACCTGCGCGCCTACGCCAAGGCCACAGTGGCCCGCAAGGTCGCCGCGGTGAAGTCGTTCTGCGCCTTCCTGCTCGACCACCGCGACATCACCTCCAACCCCACCGCGCAGATCGACTCGCCGCGCGCCCCCATGCGCGTGCCGAAGCCGATCACCACCGCCGAGATCGACGCGCTGCTGACCGAACCGAAGAAGTTCGACTCCGCCGAGGCGACCCGCGACGCCGCGATGCTGGAGTTGATGTACGCGACCGGGATGCGCGTCACGGAACTGGTGTCGCTGAACATGGACAGCATCCACATAGACTCCGACGCCCCGTGGGTGCGCTGCGAAGGCAAGGGGTCGAAGGAACGCACGCTGCCCGTGGCGAACCGCGCCGTCGTCGCGCTGGACATCTACCTGGACGCGTCGCGCCCGGCGCTGCTCAAGAACCGCCCACAGATGGCGCTGTTCGTGAACCGGCGCGGCGAGCGCCTGACGCGGCAGGGCTTCTGGCTGATCCTGAAGGGCTACGCGAAGAGCGCCGACATCGGCGGGCACGTCACGCCGCACACGCTACGCCACTCGTTCGCCACGCATATGCTGCGCGCGGGTACTCCCGTGCTCCGCGTACAGGAACTACTGGGCCACGCGAACGTCAGCACCACGCAGGTCTATACGCATCTCGCCGACGAGCACCTGCGCGAGGTCTACGACGAGGTCCACCCGCGCGCGCGCTGATGCCCCGGTTGTGCCCCACGCGCCGCCTTGCGATCCTGTGCGCGTGAGTGCCGGTTGCGGTGAAGGGGGCGTGTCGTGGAGATCATCGATGTCCGTGCCCGTGAGTTGCTCGACTCCCGCGGCAACCCGACCGTCGAGGTGGACGTCGAACTGTTCGATGGCACCGTCGGCCGCGCGCTCGTCCCCAGCGGCGCAAGCACCGGCGCCTACGAGGCGGCCGAGCTCCGCGACGGCGACATGGATCGCTTCGGCGGCAAGGGCGTGCTCAACGCCGTCGCGAACGTAGAGCAGACGCTCGGCCCGGCCATCCTTGGCATGTCGGCCTTCGAGCAGGCGGCGATCGACCAGCGGATGGTGCAGGAGGACGGTACGCCCAACAAGGCGCGCCTCGGTGCGAACGCGATCCTCGGCGTCTCGCTGGCGGTCGCGAAGGCCGCCGCGCTCGCCCTCGATCAGCCGCTCTACCGCTACCTCGGCGGCGGCGATGCGCGCGTGCTCCCGGTGCCCATGTGCAACGTGCTCAACGGCGGCGCGCACGCCGCCAACTCCACCGACTTCCAGGAGTTCATGATCGTCCCCGTCGGCGCCCCGTCGTTCCGCGAAGGGCTGCGCTGGGTCGTCGAGACCTACCAGGCGCTGAAGAAGACACTCGCCGAGCGCGGCCTCAACACCAACGTCGGCGACGAGGGCGGCTTCGCCCCCACGCTCGCCACGAACCGCGAGGCGATGGACCTGCTGATGCGCGCCATCGAGGCGACGGGCCGCCGTCCGGGCGATGAGATCGCGATCGCGCTGGACCCCGCCGCCTCCGAGCTCTACGCGAACGGCGTCTACCACCTGAAGCGCGAGGGCCGCACCGTCACCTCGCAGGAGCTCGCAGCGATCTGGGAGGAGTGGGCGCGCGACTACCCGGTGCTCTCCATCGAGGACGGCATGGACGAGGATGACTGGGCGGGCTGGCAGCTGCTCACGCAGCGCATCGGCGACCGCGTGCAACTCGTCGGCGACGACCTGTTCGTCACCAACATCGAACGCCTCGGCCGCGGCATCGATGAGCACGCCGCCAACGCGATCCTGATCAAGCTGAACCAGATCGGCACGCTCACCGAAACGCTGGCCGCGATCCGCCTCGCGCACACCAACGGTTACCGCACGGTGATCTCGCACCGCTCCGGCGAGACCGAGGACACGACGATTGCCCACCTCGCCGTCGCCACCGGCGCGGGCCAGATCAAGACCGGCGCACCGGCGCGCACCGACCGCACCGCGAAGTACAACGAACTGCTGCGCATCGAGGAGGAGCTCGGCAGCGCGGCGCTGTACGCGGGCCGGACGGCGTTCCGGAGATGACCGGCCCCGACGGCGTGAACGGCCCGAACGGACACGACCCGTCTGATCCCGGCCTGCCGATCGCGCCCTCCCCGCAGCGCGTTTCCGGGATGCGCGTCCCCGCCGGGTGGACGCTCCCCGGCAAGCCCGCCGACCTGGACGACGTCGCCGAGGACGCGTGGCGGCTGACCGCCTTCACCTGCGGCGAAGACCTCCGGCTCGTCGCCGCGAACCTCGACCTGCAGGCGCGGGTGGCGGGCGCCGGCTACACCGCCACCGCGCGCACGATGACGATGGCCGGCTACGCGAGCCTCTGGAGCCGCGCGTTCAGCGCCACCTCCGATGCGATCGGCCCGGTGCGCCGCGGCTCGTACCAGAGCGCGCTGCCACTGCTGCGCCAGACCGTCGAGTTCATCGGCGCGCAGCGTGGCCTCGGCGACGAACTGGACGAGTGGCGGCGCTGGACGCACGAGGCCTACGGCCGCTCCGAGCCCGCCCGTGCCACCGAGGTCGGCCTCGGGCACTACTTCGCCGGCGGCGCGATCGCCGCCGAGGAGCACCTGCGCCTCATCTACCGCGCTGCGAGCGACCTCGGCCGCCCCAACTTCGGCCCGACCGCGCTGTTCGTGGCGAACGAGGCGACCCACGAACGCTATCCGCTGAACTTCGCCGATCACGCGTTCCACCTCGGCTGGGCGCAGCTGCTGCTCGGCTGGGCGCTGCGGCTCGGGGTCGTGCAGTTGCACACCGCCATGCACCTCGCGCAGCACTTCCCCGCCCCGGACGCCCTGCGCGCGGAGATCATCGCCCACGTCCGCGAGGCGGAGGCGCTGCTGGCCGACGGCGACCGCTGCCGCCTCGAGGAGTGGCGCGGCGACGACGGGCGGGCGCGGCACCTGCTCGTCCAGTTCCGCCGCCGCCCCGGCGACGCGCCGCACCGGGTGCTCCTGTAGCGGCGCCACGCGCCTCGACGCATCCGCGAGGCCCGCGACACCCCGCGCCGCTAAGAACCGCGTTGGGTAGAATATGCTCGCGCTCCCCCCTCCCCTGCGGAGCGCGAGGGAGCGTCAGCGCCAGCCCGCTGGCACGGGCCAGCCCGCAGGCCAGCTCGTAGGACGACCAGCCTGCTGGCACAGGATCGGGGGTCACCACCATGACGTTGCGAGTCGGCATCAACGGGTTCGGTCGCACCGGACGCCAGGCATTCCGCGCGTGGTTCGAGCACCGCCGGAGCGACTTCGAGATCGTGGCCATCAACCGCGGCCCGGTCGCGCTCCGCACGCATCTGCTGCGCTATGACTCCGACTACGGCCGCTTCCCCGCGGAGATCGTGGACGGCGTCGATTCGTTCAAGGTCGACGGACACGAGGTCGCGGTGTTCAACGCGAACACCCCGGCCGACATCCCGTGGGGCGCCGCAGACGTCGACCTGGTGCTGGAATGCACGGGCGAGTTCCGCGACGCGAAGGCCGCAGGCCAGCACCTGCACGACTCCGTGAAGAAGGTCGTGATCTCCTCCCCCGCGAAGGGCGAGGACTGGACCGTGATCATGGGCGCGAACGAAGAGCAGTACGACGCGAAGGCGCACCGCATCATCTCCGCGGGCTCCTGCACCACCAACTGCGTGGTGCTGGCGGTGAAGGTGCTGCACGACGCCTTCGGCGTGGAGCGCGGCTTCATGTCCACCATCCACTCGTACACCGGCGACCAGAACCTCGTGGACGGCACGCACAAGGATCTGCGCCGAGCGCGCGCGGCGGCGCTGAACATCGTCCCCACCTCCACGGGCGCGTCGGAGGCGGTGGGGCGTATCATCCCGTCGCTCGCCGGCAAGTTCGATGGCGTCGCGTTCCGCGTGCCGACGCCCACGGTGTCGCTGCTCGACCTCGTCACCACGCTCCGCGACGCACCCTCCGGCGGCGCGATCAACGAGGCGTACATGGCGGCGGCCAGCGGACCGCTGAAGGGCTATCTCTACTACGAGAAGGCCGAACTGGTGTCGATGGACTTCAAGGGCCACCCCGGCTCCGCGATCCACGATGCCCAGTCCACCATGATCTTGGACGGCGGCATGGCGAAAACGATCTCCTGGTACGACAACGAGTGGGGCTACTCCTGCCGCCTCACGGACGTCGTCGCCATGATCGCGGAGCACGGCCTGAAGTAGCGCCGGGACGTGCCGCGAGACGCCCCTGGAGTTCCGGGGGCGTCTCTGCGTCGACCACGCCCACGGCCAATGGGGTAGATGGGCAGACCCCGATCAGGGCGATTTCTGGGCGAATCGCACCAGTTCCCTCATGCGCTGCTCATACATCCGTAACCACTTCGTGGTGCGTTATGTATACACCGGGCGGCGGGGCTTCTTCGCTCGGTGACGGTGGCGCGGACGTTGCGCCGGCTCGAGCCTGCGTCCGCGCCATCACTGTGCCCGCACTCTGAAGACCTCCCCCGTACACTAGAAACATGTTCGACACCCTCTCCGAGCGACTCCAGAACACCTTCCGCCGCCTCGGCTCACACGGCCGCATCGGCGAGAAGGAGCTCGACGAAGCACTCCGCGAGGTGCGCGTCGCGCTCCTCGAGGCGGACGTGAACTTCAAGGTCGTGCGCGACTTCATCGCCCGCGTGCGCGAGCAGGCGCTAGGGCAGGCGGTGCTGAACTCCATCACCCCCGGCCAGCAGGTGATCGGCGTCGTCCACCGGGAACTGGTCGCCACGCTGGGCAAGGACCACGCGCCGCTGCTCAAGCCCGACAGCGGTTTGCTGAAGATCCTCCTCGTCGGCACGAAGGGCTCCGGCAAGACCACGCTCGCCGGTCGTCTCGCGCTGCGGCTGAAGAACGAGGGGCACCGCCCGCTGCTCGTCTCCACGGACTTCGAGCGCGTCGCCGCCAGCGAGCAGCTGCAGGTGCTTGCGCGCTCCATCGACGTGCCCTGCTACGTGGAGGAGCGCGAGGCGCCCGCCGTCGACGTCGCGCGGCGCGCACTCGTCGAGGCAAAGCGCCTGAATGTCACCGCCGTGATCATCGACACCGTGGGCGCGGTCGCGCTGGACGACGCGACCGCGGACGCGCTCGCCGCGCTCGCCGACGTGCTCGATCCGACCGAGGTGCTAATCGTCGTCGACGCGATGACCGGCCAGGAGGCCGTCACCCTCGCGAAGGAGTTCGACGAGGCGATCGAGGGCACCGGCATCGTGGTGACGAAGGTGGACTCGGACAGCCGCGGCGGCGCGGTGCTCTCCGTGCGCGAGGTCACGGGCCTCCCGATCAAGCTGATCACCACCGGCGAACGCCTCGAAGCGCTCGAAGAGTTCCACCCCGACCGCTTCGCCTCCCGCGTGCTCGGCATGGGCGACGTGGTGACGCTCGTGGAGAAGGCACGCGCCTCGATGGGCGAGCGCAGCGTCGAGGACATCACGAAGCGGATGCGCACCGGCCAGTTCGACCTGGAGGATTTCCTCGCCCAGATGGAGCAGGTCAAGAAGATGGGCCCCCTGGGGGGCCTGCTGGAGATGCTGCCGGGGGCGGCGAACATCAAGAAGCAGCTCGGCGGGGTCGCCATCAACGACGGTTTCTTCCGCCAGAGCGAGGCAATCGTCCGCTCCATGACCCTGGAGGAGCGCCGCCACCCGGAGATTCTGAACGGATCCCGCCGCCGCCGGATTGCCCGCGGATCGGGAACAATCCCCGCAGATGTGAATCACCTCTTGAACCAGTTCAAGGATGCCCGCAAACTGATGCAAGCGATGACCTCCGGCAAGGGTGCCGGGGGACTCATGCGCATGCTGGGGATGTAGACTGGTGATTCCACGCGGACGGCCCGCGCGGAACCCATAGCCCGCCCACCCTCCAGCGATCAACTCGTTCGGTCCGCATCGTCCTGACGCCACGAAGGCGTCCGTTCCAGCCCGGCCGCCCATCGCACATTGGGTGGCGGCTCCCCGGAGGTTCCCTTGCTACGTATCCGCCTGCGCCGCACCGGCCAGAAGCACCAGCCCTCGTACCGCCTCGTCGTCGCGGACCAGAACGCGCGTCGCGATGGCGACTTCGTGGAGATCGTCGGGCACTACAACCCCCGCACCGAGCCCTCCACGATCGTCGTGAACGAGGAGCGCATCCGCTACTGGCTCGGCGTCGGGGCGCAGCCCTCGGACACCGTGCACCGCATCCTGTACAAGCGGGGCCTGACCACCGTCGATCCGCGCAAGCAGGCGACGAAGCAGAGCCGCGTCGAGCGCGAGGCGGCGGAGGCAGTGGCGAAGGCCGCCGCCGAAGCGCGCGAGGCCGCCGCGAAGGCTGCCGCTGAGGCCGAGGCCGCGAAGGCCGCTGCGGAGACGGCGAAGGCTGCTGCCGAGGCCGAGGCCGCGACGGCCGCCGCCGCGACTGCCGAGGCGCCCGCCACCCCACCGGCTGCCCCCCCGGCTGCGGAGTAACCCGTGAAGAAGCTCATCGAGTACATCGCTCGCGCCCTCGCGGAGAAGCCTGACGAGGTGGTCGTCGAGGAAGAGCACGATGGCGACCGCATCGTCTTTCACCTCTACGTCTCCGAGGAGGACAAGGGGCGCGTGATCGGTCGCGACGGCCGCTGCGCGAACGCGATGCGCTCCCTGCTCCACGTCGCCGCGGTGCGCTCCGGCGTCCGCGCGACGCTCAGCATCGAATAGCCCGCCGCGTGCCGGACTCTGCCGTGCCCGATCGGGCCATGCCCGATGCAGACGCCGGCAAGGGCGACGTACCGACGTCAGGCGATCCCGCTGCCGACGCGCCACTGCCAGACGCCACCGCCCCCGGTCGCATCGCTGTCGGTCGCATCGACGGCGTGTGGGGCATGAAGGGCCACGTCAAAGTCCGCCCGCTGAGCACCAACCCGGATCGCCTGAAGGCGGACGCGGTGGTGCTGGTGCTGGGGCGGCCCACGAAGATCCTCGAGGTCGTCACCCCGCAGGGCTACCCGATCGTCCGCTTCCAGGGCTACCCCGACCGCACCGCCGCCGAGCGGCTGCGCGACACCGTGATCGAGATCGACGAGGCCGATCTCCCCCCGCTGCCGGAGGGGGAGTACTACATCGACGACCTCGTCGGGCTCGACGTGGTCACCACGGACGGCGAGCCGGTGGGCCGCCTCACGGAAGTGCTCGGCACCGGCGCGAACGACGTCTACGTCGTCGCCCGCCCCGGACTGCGCGACGCGCTCATCCCCGCGATCAACGACGTGGTTGTCTCCGTCGATCTGCAGGCGAAGCGCATGGTCATCAACGTCATACCCGGTCTGCTCGACTAGCGGCACGGCCAGCGGCGGGCCTGCACCCTCGTTTGCCGCTCATGCGGGCGGGTTCCTATACTGGTGACTCTGTTGGGGGCGTAGCTCAGCTGGGAGAGCGCTGCGTTCGCATCGCAGAGGTCAGGGGTTCGAATCCCCTCGTCTCCACCACCAACACCACCTCGAACCCGGCCCACAAGCGCGCGCCGACGAGGGCTGCGACGCCCTGCGTCGCCCGAACAGCGGCGCGCCGCGAGAGGATCCGCGCATGTTCATCGCGATGAATCGTTTCGATGTGGCGCCCGGCCGCGCCGAGGACTTCGAGCGCATCTGGCGCGAGCGCGAGAGTTACCTGCAGGGCGTCCCCGGCTTCATCCGCTTCGCGCTGCTGCGCGGCGACGCCGAGGGTGGCCAGCACAGCGAGTACGTCTCGCACTCCACCTGGGCCTCGCGCGAGGCCTTCGAGGCGTGGACGAACAGCGAATCGTTCCGCCGGGGCCACGCGCAGGGCTCGCTCGCGGGCATCCTCGCCGGCCCGCCCGTCATCCGCCTCTACGACGCCGTGCTGACGCAGGAGGCGGGGGCATAGCCCTTCGTCCCCTGTGGGGCGTCAAAATCTCGATCGCCTTGAATTGACGGCACTTTCTGCTTGCCTGAACCTCTCGTCCAGCGATGGGGGGCGAATGGCCGGGTACCTCGAGCTATTGACAGCGACGATCCGGGGGTTGTTTGCCGCTCGCGCAGACCTGTTGCTCGACAACCTCGCCCTCCGGCATCAGCTTGCGATGTGCCGCCGCCCGCCGCAGGTCCGCGGTGGGGACCGTCTGCTCTGGGGCGCAGTGTTCCGGGGCTGGACCGGTTGGCGTTCCGCGCTGATCGTCCTCCATCCAGACACGGTCGTGCGCTGGCATCGGGAGGGCTGGCGGCGATACTGGCGGTGGAAGAGCCGTTCGAAGCAAGCCGGTCGCCCGAAGATCGCTCCCGAGGCTCGCAATCTCATCGCCCGCATCGCGCGAGAGAATCCACGCTGGGGCGCGGTGCGCATCCGCGGCGAACTCCTCGCACTCGGACACGACGTGAGTACCGCCTCCGTTCGACGATACCGGCGACAGGCGCTGCGACGCCCACCTTCGCAACGTTGGCACACTTTCCTCGCGAACCACCGTCACGATCTGTGGGCGGCCGACTTCTTTACCGTGCCGACGCTGCTCTTCCAGACGCTGTACGTCCTCGTCGTGGTCTCGCATGACCGTCGGCGCATCGAGTACTTCAACGTCACCGCCCACCCGACAGCGGCGTGGGTCTGGCAGCAGGTCATCGAGGCCACGCCCTGGGGCCACAAGCCACGGGTGCTGATTCGCGACCGCGACCGATGCTACGGCAGCGACTTCATCGCTCGGACCGCGCGCATCGGCATCGAAACCGTGCTGACGCCGATTCACACGCCGCAGGCAAACGGGGTAGTCGAGCGTCTGATCGGGACGCTGCGGC
Source organism: Dehalococcoidia bacterium (assembly GCA_009692765.1). GTDB lineage: Bacteria > Chloroflexota > Dehalococcoidia > UBA2979 > UBA2979 > SHYQ01. Next base: position 12,110 of record SHYQ01000031.1, read on the forward strand.
GGGAGTGCGTCGACCTCATCATCCCGTTGAACGAGCCTCACCTACGCCGAGTGTTGCGGGAATACGTCGAGTACTACAACGACACGCGTCCACACCGGACGCTGAAGCTCGAACCACCCGCAGGCGCACGCACACCGCAGCGGACCGGAGCTGTGGTCGCAACCCCGATCCTGAGCGGACTCCACCATCGGTACGAACGGAAAGCGGCCTGATTGGAGTTCTGACGCCCCACAACCTCCCGCCCAAGACCACGAAGAGCCGCCGCACGATCCCCCTCCCCGCTGTGGTGGTCCAAGCGCTTCGCCGCCACCGCACGCGGCAACTGGAGGAGCGCCTGCGACTGGGCCAGAAGTGGGATGACCGCGGACTCGTCTTCACTGGCGAGACCGGCCAACCTCTCTATGGCCCGAACGTCACTAAACGGTTCCAGCGCATCCTTGAGGTCGCCGGGCTGCCCCGAATGCGCTTCCACGACCTACGGCAATCCTGCGCCTCACTCCTGCTGGCTCAGGGCGTCCCGCTGAGTACAATCCAAGAGGTGCTCGGGCATTCGTCCTACGCATTCACCCGAGACGTTTACGCGCACCTCAGCGAGGAGCTGAAGCGGGACGCCGCGAGTGCGATGGACGTTGCGCTGAGTTCGCCGCGGGGGTCGCTGGGGGCTCCGTAGCGGCTGGTGTGTACATCCGTGGGTACATTTCAGCGTTCAGCGCCGATCTCATTTCCACGATCCCCAGTAAACACACGGCTTGCCCCCGTAGCTCAGTGGATAGAGCATTGGTTTCCTAAACCATGCGCCCAGGTTCAACTCCTGGCGGGGGCACCAGCTTTGCTGAATCTGACACGCGCCTGCTCGGCGCCCACTCAACCTGCTACAGCCCCGTTTGACAGCAAGTTTGACAGCAACGGGGCGTCCGAGCGGCACCGAGACGGTCAGCGGGCGACCGCTCCTCTGGTGCGCGACGCCCGCGCTCCGCTGCCGACCGAACAAGCAGCGCCTGCCCGGCACGCTGCCGCCGATCCTGAGCGTGTCGACGGCGATCTACTAGCGCTACTAGCGATCTACCGGAGCGCCGTCCACGCGAGGCGCACCGCGACGAGGATCAGCGCACCGCCGAGCGCACGGAGGATCGTGTCGCCCTGGACGCGGTGGGAGAAGTGCGCCCCGAACTGCGCGCCGACCATCGCGCCGACCGCGATCGCGCCGGCGCGGGCCAGCGTCGCGTCCCACGTCAGCGTGCCGCGCGCGACGTGCACCGCCGTCGCCTCGAGCGCGGTGACCCCGAGTACCAGCTGGCTCGTCGCCGTCGCGATGTAGACGGGGAAGTGCAGCACCATCACCATCGCCGGCACGTGCACGATGCCGCCGCCCACGCCGAGCAGGCTTGAGACGAAGCCGACGGCGGCGCTGATCGAGAGCCCCTGCCACAGGCGATAACCGTACACGAACGACAGCCCGTGGCGGTCGGTGATGCGGCGGCGGATCACCCCGCGACCGGCGAGCGGCGCGCGGATCGCGATCGTCGCCGGACGCGGGAGCACCAGCCACACGCCGATCGCGCCCAGCGCGATCGCAAAGATGACGTTGAACTGCGCGCGCGGGATGTACGCCACGAGGATCGCGCCGCCGATCGCGCTCGGCAGCGTCGCCGCGGCGAAGATCGCGCCGGTGAACAGGTCGAGCCGGCGCTGTCGCCAGTACGCGAACGTCCCCGAGGCGGCGTTCGCGAGCACGACGAACAGCGACATCGCGGTGATCTGCGTGGGCGACTCCCGCGGGTAGGCGAACAGCAGGATCGGCACGAGCAGGAACCCGCCGCCCACGCCGACCAGCGTCCCGAACGCGCCCAGCGCCACGCCGAGGAGCGCGAGCAACCCGAACTCGATCACGCCGTCCCCCCCCCGATGAGTCCGACCGTTCGGTGACCGCATGGCCGATACCGTACCCTCGCCACCGCGCGCTACGCTATCGCCCAACTACCCCGGCGGCCACTCGCGCGAGGGGCATCGAATGCGAGATGGGACGACGATGACCGAGTTCGCCGCGCGACGACGACGCCTGATGCGCCTGATGGGCCGCGGCAGCGCTGCCGTCCTCGTCTCGGGCAACCAGGCCACTCGCAACGGCGACGTGGACTATCCCTTCCGCCAGGACTCAACGTTCTATTACCTCACCGGCTTCGAGGAGCCGAACGCCGTCGCCGTGCTGCGCCCCGGCCACGCCGAGCCGTTCGTGCTGTTCGTGCGCCCGCACGACCCGGAGCAGGCGATCTGGGTCGGCCCCCGTGCGGGCGTCGAGGGCGCGCGCGCGCGGTACGGCGCCAACGCCGCGTTCCCGATCGCGGAACTCGACGAGCAGCTGCCCGGCCTGCTCTCCAGCGCCACCACGCTCTACTTCCCCCTCGGCGCGGACGAGCGCCCTGCCGTCGATCGCGGGGCCGTCGAGCCGCTGATCTCGCGCATCGTCGCCCGGCGGCGCGGCGCGGCGCAGCGCGGGCTGGCCCCGCTGGTGGCCCTGCGCGACCCGCTGCCGCTGGTGGACGCGATGCGCGTGGTGAAGAGCCGCGCCGAGATCGCCGCGCTCCAGCGCGCCATCGACGCCACGGGCGCGGGCCTGCGCGCCGCCATGCGCGCGACGCGCCCCGGCATGCATGAGTACGAGGTGCAAGCGATCCTCGAAGCGGAGTACCGCCGCGCCGGGTCGCCCCGCGACGGCTTCCCCACGATCGCCGCGGCGGGCGAGCACGCCTGCACGCTGCACTACACCGCGAACCGCGCGCGCATTCAGGACGGCGACCTGGTGCTGCTCGATACCGGCGCGGAGGTCGACTCCTACGGCGCGGACGTGACGCGCACCTTCCCCGCGAACGGCCGCTTCACCGCCGCGCAGCGCGACGTGTACGAGATCGTGCTCGCCGCGCAGGCGGCGGGCATCGCGCGCGTGCGGCCGGGCGTGACGTTCCACTCCGTGCACGACGCCGCGCTGAAGGTGCTGGTGCGGGGCCTGATCGACCTGCGCATCCTGCGCGGCGACGTGCAGGGCAACATCGAGCGCGACGCCTACCGCCCGTACTTCATGCACGGCACCAGCCACTGGCTCGGCCTCGACGTGCACGACGCGGGCATCTACCGCGCGAACGGCAAGTCGACGACGCTCGTCTCCGGCATGGTGCTGACGGTGGAGCCGGGCCTCTACCTGGCGACCGGCGCGCCGCGCGTCCCGAAGCGCCTGCAGGGCATCGGCGTCCGCATCGAGGACGACGTGCTGGTGACGCCGAGCGGCCGCCGCAACCTCAGCGCGCGCATCCCCTCGGCACCCGCGGACCTCGAGGCGCTGGTCGGGCGGGGGTAGGCGGGCACCTCACCCTACCCTCTCCCCAAACGGGGAGAGGGTTCTGAGCATTCTGCTCCCGCTCCGGCCCCCTCTCCCGCTCCGCGGGCAAGGGGGGTGAGGTGTTTCGGCGCGCCTTCAGACGAATTCCGCGCGATCCTCATGGGCCACGTACCGGCCGCGAATCTGCGCGCGCCATCTGTTCACGAGTTATTTCTGTTGAGGCGCTCTAGCGCATTGACAACCCCGCCCGGCGGCGCAATCATCGCCTTCGCGCCTTCGAGTAGATGCTCAAGTGCCTGAGCAATT
>SHYQ01000032.1 GCA_009692765.1 Dehalococcoidia bacterium
CGCTGGCGGTGCGCAAGGCGCGCGCCGTCGCCGCCCGCCGCCCCGACGCGATCGTGATCGCCGGCGACACCGTCGTCGCCCTGGACGGGGCGCTGCTCGGCAAGCCCGCGAGCGCGGATGAGGCGCGCGCGATGCTGCGCGCACTGCGCGGGCGCACGCACGAGGTGGCCTCGGGCGTTGCGGTCGCCCTCGACGGCCGCGTCGATGCCGCGCACGCGGTGGCGCGCGTGACGATGCGCGACTACGCCGACGCGGAGATCGACGCGTTCATCGCCGGCGGCTCACCGTTCGACAAGGCCGGCGGCTACGCCATCCAGGACGCGGCCTTCGCGCCGGTCGCGCACCTCGATGGGTGCATGTGCTGCGTCATCGGACTGCCGTTGTGGCCGCTCTGGACATTACTGCGGGCGCTGCTGCGCGATGCCGGCGTCGAGGCCCACGAGCCGAGCATCGAGCGGTGCGCGGGATGCCCGCTGCGTTAGCGCGCCGCGTCAGCGCGACGCGGGAGGCGGCGCACCTCGCACGCGTCGGGGTCGTTCGGGTCGCACGCAGCGCCGATCATCCCCGCGACATCGAGCACCGAGAGCCCGGGCACCAGCGGCGAGACCATCGCGCCGGCCGGCAGCGGCCGAGGCGCGGCCGCGGGCTTGGGCTCGTCGCGCGGGGCTGGGTCGGGCATCGTGGCCTCCTCGGACGCGCGGGCGACAGCAATGTCAGAGAGGCGAGGGCAGCACGCTCTCGCCAATGAGGTACGCGTCGATGCCGCGCGCGGCCGCGCGCCCCTCGGCGATCGCCCACACGATCAGCGACTGGCCGCGCGCCATGTCGCCCGCGGTGAACACGCCAGGCACCGTCGTCATCTTGTTCGCGTCGGCCTTCACGTTGCCGCGCTCCGTCAGTTGCACACCCAACTGATCGAGCATCCCGCGGCGCTCCGGGCCGAGGAAGCCCATCGCGAGCAGCACAAGGTCGGCGCGCACCTCGAAGTCCGAGTCCGGCACCTCGCGCATCACCTGGCGGCCGTCCTGCTGGACGAACTCCACGCGCACGGCGTGCAGGCGCTGCACCGCGCCGTGCTCGCCGGTGAGGGACTTCGTCAGGATGCTGTAGTCGCGCTCGCCGCCCTCCTCGTGCGCGGAGGAGACGCGGTAGATGTTCGGCCACGTCGGCCACGGCGTGCAGTCGGGCCGCTGCTTCGGCGGCTCCGGCAGCAGCTCGTACTGCGCGATGCTCGCCGCGCCCTGGCGGATCGCGGTGCCGAGGCAGTCCGCGCCCGTGTCGCCTCCGCCGAGGATGATCACGTGCTTGCCCGCAGCGGAGATGAACCCGCGGTTCGACACCTCGTCGCCGGCGTTGCGGCGATTCTGCTGCGGCAGGTAGTCCATCGCGAAGTGCACGCCATCGAGGTCGCGGCCGGGCACGTCGAGGTCGCGCGGCACCGTCGCGCCGCCGGCGAGCAGCACCGCGTCGTAGTCGCGCTGGAGGTGGCGCGCGTCGATCGCCCCGCCGCCGATGCCGCCCACGTCCGCCGAGGCGCGGAACGTGACGCCCTCCGCGCGCATCTGCTCCAGCCGCCGGTCGAGGAAGTCCTTCTCCATCTTGAAGTCGGGGATGCCGTAACGCATCAGCCCGCCGATGCGGCCGTCGCGCTCGAACACCGTGACCGCGTGGCCGGCGCGCGCGAGTTGCTGCGCGGCGGCGAGGCCCGCTGGACCGGAGCCGACGATGGCCACCGTCTTGCCCGTCTGCACCTCGGCCGGGGCGGGCTGGATCCAGCCCTCGCGCCACGCCGTCTCGACGATCGTGAGCTCGACCTGCTTGATCGTCACCGCATCCTGGTTGATGCCCAGCACGCACGCGGCCTCGCAGGGCGCGGGACAGAGCCGCCCGGTGAACTCCGGGAAGTTGTTCGTCGCGTGCAGGCGCTCGATCGCCTCCTGCCAGCGGTTGCGGTAGACGAGGTCGTTCCAGTCCGGGATCAGGTTCCCCAGCGGGCAGCCCTGGTGGCAGAACGGGATGCCGCAGTCCATGCAGCGCGCCGCCTGCGCGTTGAGCGCGTCCGCCGGGAAGTCCTGGTAGACCTCGAGCCAGTCGTGCACGCGCTGCTCGACGGGGCGCCGCGTGGGCGTCGTCCGGCCGAACTCGAGGAAACCGCTGGGCTTAGCCACGTGTGCCCGCTGCCTGCGCCTGCGCGCGCTGCTCGTTGAGCACGCGCCGGTATTCCTTCGGCATCACCTTCACAAAGTGCAGCGCCGCCTGCGGCCAGTCGCGCAGCAGGTCGGCCGCCACGGTGCTCCCCGTGTACTCCTGGTGCCGCGCGAGCAGCCCCTTCACGAGGTCGAGGTCCTCCGACTCGTCGAGCGGGTCGAGGTCGATCATCTCCAGGTTGCAGCGCGACGCGAAGTCGCCGGCGGGGTCGTAGACGTACGCCACGCCGCCGCTCATCCCCGCGCCGAAGTTCCGCCCCGTGCCGCCGATGACGACCACGCGGCCGCCGGTCATGTACTCGCACGTGTGGTCGCCCGTGCCCTCCACGACCGCTACTGCGCCGCTGTTGCGGACGGCGAAGCGCTCGCCGGCGATGCCGCGGAAGAACGCCGACCCGCCCGTGGCGCCGTAGAGCGCGACGTTGCCGATGACGATGTTCTCCTCCGGCAGGAACGTCGCCTCGCGCGGCGGGTAGACGATGATCTTGCCGCCGGAGAGGCCCTTGCCCACGTAGTCGTTCGTGTCGCCCTCCAGGCGCAGCGTCATGCCGGCCGGCACGAACGCGCCGAACGACTGCCCCGCCGAGCCCGTGAACGTGATGTCGATGGTGTCGTCCGGCAGCCCGACGTTCGCGTATCGTCGCGTCACCTCGCTGCCGAGGATGGTGCCCACCGTGCGGTGCACGTTGCGGATCGGCATCGCGATCTTCACGCGCTCCCCGCGTTCGAGGGCCGGCGCCGCGAGCGGCAGCAGCCGCTGGTCGAGGGCGGCCTCGAGGCCGTGGTCCTGCGCGATGACGTTGTGCGTCGCCACCTCGGGCGGCACCTCCGGCCGGTAGAGCACCGCCGAGAGGTCGAGGCCCTTCGCCTTCCAGTGCTCGACCGCCTCGCGCGCGTCGATCAGGTCGCTGCGCCCCACCAGCTCGTAGAGGTTGCGGACGCCGAGCTCCGCCATGTACTCGCGCACCTCCTCCGCGATGAAGCGGAAGAAGTTCTCGACGTGCTCCGCCTGGCCGGTGAAGCGCGCGCGGAGCGTCTGGTTCTGCGTGGCGATCCCCACCGGGCAGGTGTCGAGGTGACACACGCGCATCATCACGCAGCCCATCACCACCAGTGGCGCCGTCGCGAAGCCGAACTCCTCAGCGCCCAGCAGCGCGCCGATGATCACGTCGCGGCCGGTCTTCAGCTGCCCGTCCACCTCGACGACGATGCGGTCGCGCAGCTTGTTGAGCACCAGCGTCTGCTGCGTCTCCGCGAGCCCCAGCTCCCACGGGACGCCCGCGTGCTTGAGCGAGGTGAGCGGGCTCGCGCCGGTGCCGCCGTCGTGCCCGCTGATCAGCACCACGTCCGACTTCGCCTTCGCGACGCCGGCAGCGACGGTGCCCACGCCGACCTCGGCGACCAGCTTCACGCTGATGCGCGCGCGCGAGTTCGCATTCTTGAGGTCGTGGATCAGCTGCGCGAGGTCCTCGATCGAATAGATGTCGTGGTGCGGCGGCGGGCTGATCAGCGGCACGCCGGGCATCGACTGGCGGACCTCCGCGATCCAGGGGTAGACCTTCGCGCCGGGCAGCTGGCCGCCCTCGCCGGGCTTCGCGCCCTGCGCCATCTTGATCTGCAGCTCGTCTGCGTTGACGAGGTACTCGCTCGTCACACCGAAGCGGCCCGAGGCGACCTGCTTGATCGCGCTGCGGCGCGAGTCGCCGTTGGCATCCGGCGTGTAGCGACGCCGGTCCTCGCCGCCCTCGCCGGTGTTGCTCTTGCCGCCGATGCGGTTCATCGCGATCGCCAGCGTCTCGTGCGCCTCGGCGCTGATCGAGCCGTAGGACATCGCACCCGTCTTGAAGCGCTTGAAGAGCGACTCGGCGGACTCGACCTCGTCGAGGGGGACCGCCGGCCCCGCGGGCTTCAGCGTGAAGAGCCCGCGCAGCGTCGCGAGCTGCTTGCTCTGGTCGTTCACCAGCGCGGTGTACTCGCGGAAGATCTTCATCTGGTTGGTGCGCGTCGCGTGCTGGAGCCGGAACACCGTGTCCGGGTTGAACAGGTGGTATTCGCCGTCGCGCCGCCACTGGTACTGGCCGCCGACGTCGAGGTCGTGCACGCCGCCCTCGAGCATCGGGAACGCGCGCGCGTGGTTCGTCAACGCCTCGCGCTGCACCTCGGCGATGCCGATGCCGCCGATGCGCGAGACGGTCTTGGTGAAGTACGCATCGATGAACTCCGGCGCGAGGCCGATCGCCTCGAAGATCTGCGCGCCGCGATACGACTGCACGGTGGAGATGCCCATCTTGGACATCACCTTCACGACGCCTTTCTTGAGCGCCTTCAGGTAGTGGTCGCGCGCATCGGCGGTCGTGATGCTGCCGCTGAGGTAGCCCTCCTCCCGCAGCCGCGAGACGCCCTCCAGCGCGAGGTACGGGTTCACCGCGCTCGCGCCGTAGCCGATGAGGAGAGCGAAGTGATGCACCTCGCGCGGCTCGCCCGTCTCCAGGACGAACCCGACCTGCGTGCGCAGCTGCTCGTGCACCAGGTGGTTGTGCAGCCCCGCCGTCGCGAGCAGCGCGGGGATCGGCGCGTGCTCCCGATCCACGCCGCGGTCGGACAGCACGAGGATGCGTGCCCCGTTGCGGATCGCCAGCTCCGCCTCGGAGAAGAGCCGGCTCATCGCGGTCTCGAGCGCGTCGGGGCCGTCCTCCACCTCGAACAGCGTCGAGAGCACCGCCGTACGGAAGCGCGGGTCGCCGCTCAGCGCCTTGAGGCGCGCGAGCTCCTCGTCCTCGATGAACGGGTTCGCCAGCTTCACCAGGTGGATGTCCGCCAGCGACTGGTCGAGCAGGTTGCCCTCCGGGCCGACCGCCGTGAAGACGGAGGTGACCAGCTCCTCGCGGATCGCGTCCAGCGGCGGATTGGTCACCTGCGCAAAGAGTTGCTGGAAGTAGTGGTAGAGCGGCTGCGCACGCTCCGAGAGCACGGCGACCGGCGTGTCCGTGCCCATCGACCCCGTGGCCTCCTCCCCGTTCGTCATCATCGGGCCGAGGATGTACTTGAGGTCCTCGAGGGTGTAGCCGAAGGCGAGCATGCGCTCCAGCAGCGTCGCGTCGTCGTACTCTGCGGGCACCGCCGCCGCCGGCGGGAAGTCCGCGAGCGGGTGCATGTGCTCCGCCAGCCACTGCGCGTACGGCCGCGCCGTGGCGAGCCCCAGCTTCAGCTCGGCGTCGTCGATGATGCGTCCCTCCTCGAGGCTGACGAGGAACATCTTCCCCGGCTCGAGGCGGCCCTTCTTGAGGATGCGGTCGGGCGGGATCGGCAGCACGCCGACCTCGGACGCGAGCAGCACGGTGTCGTCCTTCGTCACGATGTAGCGCGACGGGCGCAGCCCGTTGCGGTCCAGGACGGCGCCGATCGCCTTGCCATCCGTGAAGACCACGGACGCGGGGCCGTCCCACGGCTCCATCACGGTGGCGTTGTACTCGTAGAACGCCTGCTTCTCCGCGGGCATGGACTGGTGGCCGCTCCACGCCTCGGGGATCAGCAGCATCATCGCGTGCGGCAGCGACCAGCCCGCCTGCACCAGCAGCTCGAGCGCGTTGTCGAGGATCGCCGTGTCGCTCCCCGACTCGTCGAGCACGGGGAGGATCTTGCGCACGTCATCGAACAGCGGCGACGCGAACAGCGCCTGTCGCGCCGTCATCCAGTTGACGTTGCCGCGCAGCGTGTTGATCTCGCCGTTGTGCGAGATCATCCGGTAGGGGTGCGCGAGCTTCCACGACGGGAAGGTGTTGGTGCTGAAGCGCGAGTGGAACATCGCCATCGCGCTGACGGTGCGCGGGTCGGACAGCTCCGGGAAGTACGGCCGCAGCTGCGTGCCGATCAGCATCCCCTTGTAGACGAGGGTGCGCGACGACAGGCTGGGGAAGTAGCAGATCGCCGCGTCCTCGAACTCCGCGCGCAGCAGGGCGTGCTCGAAGCGCTTGCGGATCACGTACAGCTTGCGCTCGAAGGCGTCCTGGTCCGCCAGCGCCCCGGCGCGCCCGATGAACACGTGCTGCATGGAGGGTTCGGCGATCCGTGCGGACTCGCCCACGTCGGCCGCGTCGGTGTCCACGGGCACCGCGCGCCAGCCGAGCACGCGCTGCCCCTCCTCCTCGACGATCGCCGTGAAGAGCGCCATCGCGTGGCGGCGGGCGTCCTCGTCGCGCGGACCGAAGAAGAGGCCGACGCCGTAGCCGCCCTCGGCGGGCAGCGTGATGCCGAGGCTGGCGCACTCGGCGCGCAGGAAGGTGTCGGGTATCTGCAGCAGCATGCCGGCGCCATCGCCGGTGTTCGCCTCGCACCCGCAGGCGCCGCGGTGCGCGAGGTTCTCGAGGGCGGTGAGGCCGTCCTCGACGATCTGGTGTGTGCGCAGACCCTTGAGCTGCACGATGAAGCCGACACCGCACGCGTCGTGCTCGTGGGCGGGGTCGTAGAGCCCCTGCGCGACCGGCAGGCCGGGGATGCTCATCGGCCGCCTCCGCTCGTCTCAGGGCGTCTCGGGGGGCGTACCGCCGCGCGCCCCGCAGGCCGACCTCGCTTCACCCTGCTGAACGAGGGGTCGCGGAACGGGTCGGTCGCGTCAGCGGTCGACGGCAATCGATTTCCCATCAGGTGATCGAGGTCCCGGCTTACCGGGAAGATCGTGCATGATACCCGAGTGGCGGCGGTCCGCTTGCGCTTTTTATCACAATGGCGGAGAAATTACACCCCCTGTCCGGAGAACCTGTCCGGAGAATCTCCCGACAGGAGATTTCCGCCGGCCTGCCGAGACGAACAGCGCCTCCCTACCCCAGCTCGACCGGCGGGCGCTCCTCCCACACCACCTGCCGCGCCACCAGGTCGGCGATCCGCGCGGCGTCGAGGTGCAGCAGCTCGACGAGCACCTCCCGGCTGTGCTGGCCCATGTCGGGCGAGGTGCCGCGGATGCCCGCGGGCGTCGTTGACATGCGCAGCGGGGAGTTCGCCAGCGGCACCTCGCCGAAGACGCGGTGCGGCGTCGGGCGGAGCATCTCGCGCTGTTGCACCTGCGGCATCGCCGCGACCTCCGCGATGTTGTTGATCGGGCCGCAGGGGATCTCGTAGCGCTCGAGGGCCGCCACCCACTCGCCGGTGGTGCGCTGGCACAGCGCGGCGTTGAGGATCGGCTCGAGCTCGGCGTGGTTGCGCGAGCGTGCCGCCGAGGAGTGGAAGCGCTCGTCGTCGATCAACTCGGTGAGGCCGAGCTCGGAGCAGAACAGCGCCCACTGGTTCGGCACGCCCCACGCCAGCGCGATCACCATGTGCCCGTCCTGCGTGGGGAACGCCTGGAACGGCACCGCCGAGGGGTGGCGCGTGCCCAGGCGCTGCGGGATCTCGCCGCTCATCGCGTAGCGCATGAACGCGTTCTCCTGCACCGCGATCTGGCAGTCGAGCATCGAGATGTCGATGAACTGCCCGCGCCCCGACCGCGCGCGCTCGTGCGCCGCCGCGAGGATGGCGATCGCGCAATACAGCCCCGCCGTGATGTCGCCCTGCGAGAGCCCCGGCCGCACCGGCCCGCCGCCCAGCTCGCCCGTGACCGACATGACGCCGCCCGCGCCCTGCACGATCACGTCGAGGGCCGGCTTCGTGCGCAGCGGTCCGGTCTGCCCGTAGCCGGAGATCGCGGCGTAGATCAGGCGCGGGTTGACCTTCGACAGCGTGACGTAGCCGAGGCCGAGCGCGTCCATGCTGCCGGGCGTGAAGTTCTCCACGAGCACGTCGAACTCGCGGATCAGGTCGAGGAACAGCGCATGCCCCTCGTCCGTGCGCAGGTCGATGGCGATCGAGCGCTTGCCGCGGTTGATCGAGAAGAAGTACCCCGATTCACCCTCGACGATCGGGCCGGTGGTGCGCGCCACGTCCCCGTACGGCGGCCGCTCGAGCTTGATCACGTCCGCGCCGAGGTCGGCCAGCGTCATCGTGCAGAACGGCCCGGACAGCACCCACGTCAGGTCCAGGACGCGCAGGTCGTGCAGCGGGCCAGTGGTGGGCAGTGGCGGCATGTGGTCCTCTACCTAACGAGGCTGCACCAGGTCGTAACCTGCTGCTGAATGAAGCTCAAGAAGACCGCAGCGGCTCCTTGGGCCCGCGCCGCCGCGTACTGCGCGGTGTAGTAGGCGCACTGTTCCTTCGCGTACGCCTGCTCAGCCGACACAGTCGGCGCGGCGGCAGGAATCGGCGTCGCGACCGGTACCGCAACCGGCGCGGGCGCAGGACCCGCTAGCCCAAGGTAGTACCCCGACATCCACACGTCACCGGACGCACCGAACGACACCACGTACCAGCCGACGCACGTGGCAACGCCGTTCCCGCGGACGTCCACCGCCGTCCCATTCCGAAAGCCGCGCTGATTCGAGGCCCCGGCGAAGCTACAGGTGGTGCGACCGGTTGCGATCGCAATACCGTCGGACCCGATGGCTCCATCAGCCGAGGCATTCGGATCGTTCGACCGTAAGACACGGCTGGTTGTGCAAGACCCGAGAACTGCGCGGACAGTTGGGCAACCGCTGCCACGGGAACAGGTGCAGACACCGCAGGTACCGTCGCGGGCGTGGGACTGGGAGTGGGGGTGGGAGCGATGCTTGGAGTGGCGAGCACGGTTGGAGCGACCGGAGGGATGGCTGACTGACTGGGCGAGGCTCCGGATGCGGCAGCGGTCGGGGTCGGAGTGGGAGTCGTTGTGACGGGCGTCGGCTCGGTCAGGGTGGGAATGGGGGCCAGCGCGGGGATCGACGGGGAAGGAGGCGGCAACGGCGGCGCAGCCGATGGGATCGCGTCCGCACACGCGGCACTGACGACAACCACGCCGAACGCTAGAACGACTCGCCAGAACCGCAGGGACGACAACTAGAGCCTCCGACGCGCGAGCATCGTACACGCGTTCGCAGGGACAGTCGGTGAACTACCGCCTCGTTTGACAGGCGATCCACCCAGCGCCTTAGATGCGCCGAGGGACGAGGGGGCGCGATGCAGCTCGGCGTGGTCTTTCCACACACGGAGATGGGGACCGACCCCGGCGGCGTCCGCGTCTTCGTCCAGGCCACCGAGGCCGCGGGCTACGACTATCTCCTCGCCTACGACCACGTCCTGGGCGCCGACCCGGACCGCCCGGGGGGCTGGGACCGCGCCTACACCCACCAGACCTTCTGGCACGAGCCGATGGTGCTCTTCGGCTACCTCGCGGCGATCACGCGCCGCATCGAACTGGTCACGGGCATCCTCATCCTCCCGCAGCGCCAGACGGCGCTCGTCGCCAAGCAGGCCGCGCAGGTGGACCTGCTGTCGGGCGGCAGGCTGCGCCTCGGGGTCGGCATCGGCTGGAACGCCGTGGAGTACGAGGCGCTCGGCGAGGACTTCCACAACCGCGGCCGCCGCATCGAGGAGCAGATCGCGCTGCTGCGCGGCCTCTTCTCGCAGCCCGCGTTCACCCTCGAGGGCCGCTACCACCGCGTGATCAACGCCGGCATCAACCCGCTGCCGAAGCGGCCGATCCCGATCTGGATGGGCGGCCAGTCCGACGCGGTGATCGAGCGCGCTGGGCGCCTGGCGGACGGGTGGATGCCGCTGTTCCCCAACCCCGGCGACATCGCGGCGCCGCTCGCGAAGATGCACGCGGCCGCGCGCGCGGCCGGCCGCGACCCGAAGCGCCTGGGCGTGGACGCCCGCGTGAACCTCGGCAACGACCCCGGCGACGCCGTCGCCGCGGCGCTGCGCTGGCGCGACGCCGGCGCGACGCAGCTCGGCGTGAACAGCATGGGCTTCGGACGCCGCCTGCCCGAGGAGCACGTGGACGCGATCGTGCGCTTCAAGCGCGCCTACGACCAGGCGGTGCGCCCGTGACCACGCACGCGCAGCAGTCGATGAAGTTGGGCGTGTTCCTCAGCGTGGACACCGTCGCGCGCGATCCGATCGCGCTGCGCGACATCGCGCAGGCGGCGGAGGCGCTCGGCTGCGAGCGCTTCGTCGTGCCGGAGCACGTCCTGGGCGCGCACCCGGAGCGGCCGGGCGGGTGGTCCTCTCCCTACACGCACGAGCACCTGTGGCTGGAGCCGCTCGTGGTGTTCGGCTACCTCGCCGCGCTCACGCAGCGCATCGAGTTCATGACCGGCGTGCTCATCCTGCCGCAGCGCGCGACAGCCCTCGTCGCGAAGCAGGCGGCGGAGATCGACGTGCTGTCGGGCGGCCGCTTCGTGCTCGGCATCGGCAGCGGCTGGAACACCGTCGAGTACGAGTCGCTCGGCCGCGACTTCCACAACCGCGGCCGCCGCATGGAGGAGCAGGTCGCGCTGCTGCGCGCGCTCTGGCGCGAGCCCGTGCTGACCTTCGAGGGCAAGTACGAGCGGGTGTTCAAGGCCGGCATCAACCCGCTGCCCTCCGGCGACATCCCGATCTGGATGGGCGGCTCCAGCGACGCCGCGCTCGACCGCATCGGGCGCGTGGGCGACGGCTGGTACGCGCTCTCCGCCGACGTCGAGGCGGTGCGGGCCGGGATGCATCGCATCCACCACGCCGCCGAGGCGGCCGGGCGCGACGCCCACCGCCTGGGCCTGCAGACGAGCGTGATGCTCCAGGGCACCCTCGGCGAGCAGGTCGCGCAGGCCGAGGCCTGGCGCGCCGCCGGTGCGACGCACGTCGTCGCGCGCGAGGTGCCGGGCATGGGCTCGCCGGGCGCACTGATCGACGCGCTGCGCGCGTTCGTCGCGGCCGTGGGCGTCTAACCGGTCGAGGAGCGCGCGATGGGTGCACCCGCGATCGACTGGGACGCGTGGACCGAGCAGGCCACCCGCTGGCTCGCCGACTACGTCCGCATCGACACCGTGAACCCGCCGGGCAACGAATGGCGCGCGTGCGAGTGGCTCGGCGCGATCCTCGACGCCGAGGGCATCCCCTACACGACCTACGACCCGGGCGGAGGCCGTCTCTCGCTCGTCGCGCGCCTCCCCGGCGACGGCTCGCGCGGCAAGCCGCTGATCCTCCTGAGCCACACGGACGTGGTCCCCTTCGAGCGCGACGAGTGGACGATGGACCCCCTCGGCGGCGAGGTGCGCGACGGCTACATCTGGGGCCGCGGCACGCTCGACATGAAGGGCATGGGGATCATCGAGCTGGTGACCTTCCTGCTCCACCGCCGCCAGGGCCTGCCCCTCAAGCGCGACCTCGTCTTCATGGCCGTGGCCGACGAGGAGGCCGGCTCCACCTACGGCGTCGAGTTCCTCGACCGCGAGCACCCGGAGGTCCTCGACAGCGCGTTCGTGATCAACGAGGGGGGCGGCGGCTCCACGGAGGTGCTGGGCGTCGAGCGCAACTCGTTCAGCATCGGCGTGTCGGAGAAGGGCCCGCTGTGGCTGACCCTGCGCGCGCACGGCCGCCCCGGCCACGGCTCCGTCCCGCACGACGACAACGCGGCGGACCACCTGCTGCGCGCGCTGCGCCGCGTGCAGGACTGGCACCGCCCGCTGATCCCCGGGCCCGAGGTCAAGGAGTACTTCCGCCAGCTGTACGAGGCCGGCATCCTCGACCGCCGGCCAACGATGGAGGTGCTCGCGGAGATCGCGGAGACCAACCCGCGCCTGAAGTCCGTGCAGATGAACTCGATCTCGGTGACGATGCTGCGCGCCGGCGTGAAGCACAACGTCATCCCCGCGACCGCCGAGGCGATGCTGGACGTCCGCCTCGTCCCCGGCTACGACGCCGACCGCTTCGTCGAGGAGCTGCGCGTCGTGATCAACGACCCGCGCATCGAGATCGAGCGGGTGTT
The DNA here is from genome assembly GCA_009692765.1 of Dehalococcoidia bacterium. Classification (GTDB taxonomy): domain Bacteria; phylum Chloroflexota; class Dehalococcoidia; order UBA2979; family UBA2979; genus SHYQ01. The sequence continues at coordinate 12,019 of SHYQ01000032.1, forward strand.
CGAGTCCTCGACGCCGTCGTCGCCCCTCGACACGGAGCTGTACGCCGCGATGACGCAGGAGGTGCGCCGCGTGTTCGAGGATGCGGTCGTGGTGCCCAGCGTCTCGGCCGGCTTCACCGACTCGCGCGTCTTCCGCCGCCGCGGCGTGCCCGCGTACGGCTTCGTGCCGACGCTCACCGGCCCCTCCGAGCAGGGCCGTGTGCACGGCAACGACGAGCGCCTCTCGATCGAGAACCTGCGCCTCGGCATGCAGATCCTCCACCGCACCGTCCGCGTCATCTGCGGCTGACCCTCGAGGGCAGCGCGCGACCGTCGATGTGGGTGCGCGTGGCGGCCCATCCCCCTGCCCCCTTCCCTGCGCGGGAAGGGGGTTCAGAAACAGAAGGAGAGAGCCACCACCCCCCGGCCCCCCTCCTTCTAGGAGGGGGAGTCCGGCGAGAGCGACGCTTCGCGTCGCCTCGCGGGACGCACCCCGCTGCTTCGGGCGCTTCCGAGGCGCGCTTACCGCGCGCCGTTCCGCCGGGGTGTGGGGGCTGCGCCCACATTCCTTTCTGGCTCCCCTCTCCTGCGAAGCGGGAGAGGGGCCGGGGGTGAGGGTTCCGCCCCCGCCCGCGCAGGGAGGGGGCAGGGGGTGGGCCGCCCCCGCACGCACCTCGACGGCACACGCACGCGGCGTCGGAGGGCAGGCCGCGCGGCGCGCTATTCCGGCAGCAGGTAGTGCGCGAGGAAGGCGCTGGCCGGGGCGTCGGGGTCGTCCTTGAAGCGCTCGAGGCGGCGATAGACCTCGGCGGCGGCCTCCGCGAAGCCGGGGGGGAGGCCCGCGCCGGCGAACGTCGCGGCGCCCTCCTCCATCTCCGCGACCCAGCGCCACGCCTTGCGCGCCGCCTCGTCCAGGCGCGCGCTGCGCGCGGCCAGCGCCGGCTGCGAGCGCGCCCACTCCGCCGTCAGCACGCCGTGCACCCCCTCGGCGAGGGCGAGTGCCTCGATAGTCGCGAGCAGCGCGGAGGTGCCCTTCGTCCACGCGCCGTACGCCTGCTTCAGCGCCGAGGCCGCGCCCACCGGCCCCTCGATCACGATCACCTCAAGCAGGCCGCCAGCGAGCATCCGCGCGGCTGTCGAGGCGAACGCGCCGCTGAGGTACAGCCGCGCGTCACCCGGCTGCTCCGGCGGACCGCCGATGATGCCGCCATCGACGACGTGCGCGCCGGTCTCCTCCAGGCGCGCCGCGATGCGCCGCATCGTCGCGGGCGCGATCGCGTTGGCGTCGACGTAGATCCCGGCGAAGCCGAGGCTCGTCACCTCCTCGGCGAGCGCCTCCGCCGCGCCCGGCGGGCACACCGAGAGGATCAGCTCCGAGCGGTTCACGAGCGCGTTGAGCCACCCCACGTCCTGGAGGCCGGCCGCCTCGGCGCGAGCCTTCGAGGCCACGCTGCGCTCGTCGGAGCACCACATCACGTGCGCGCCCGCGGCCACCGCCGAGGCCCCCACCGCCGCGCCCATCTGGCCCGGGTGCACCAGCCCCACCATCGCCTGCGTCGGCTGGGCGGGCGTGGGCGTGCCGTACCAACGCAGCTCGTTGTCGGGCGGCATGTTCAGCGGATCGGCCATCGTCGCGGCTCCTCGACGCTCGGGCGCCCCGCTTCACGCGCGCGCCCGCTGTCCAGTATGACCGCCCTCGACGCACCGCGCTCGCCGTAGGATGCGGGCAACACGACCCGCCCCCAGTACCGACGAGAGGAGCGCACGATGATCACCGTGCTCGCGCAGGTCACCGCCCGCCCCGGCAAGGAGGCCGAGCTGCGCGCGATGTTCGAGGCGCAGGTAGCGCGCGTCCGCCTCGAGGAGCCCCGCACCTCGACGCACGCCATCTACACCACCGAGGATCGCCCGGGCGTCTTCTTCTTCTTCGAGCAGTACGAGGACGAGGCGGCGCGCGCCGCGCACAACACCGCCCCGTACATCCAGGCGGACGTCGCGCGCCTCGGCAACCTCACCACCGACGACTGGTTCCTCCACCGCCTCGACGTGGTCGCGGAGGTGAGGCGATAGGGGCGCCGACTACGGCGTGCGCGACACCTCGAGGGGGAGCATCACGAGTTGCTCGCCGTCGATCGACAGGCTCACCTCGTGCGGGCCGACGGCGGTGAACTCGAGGTTCACGAGATCCACAACGAGGTTCGCGCCGGTCATGCTGTCCTCCGGCGCGAAGTGCACGAAGATCTCGCCCTCCACGCAGCCCATCTCGTGGCCGTCGGCGTCCATCGCGCGCACCGTGAAGTGGCGCTCGCCATCGTCCTCCGGCTCGAAGCGCATGCGCGCGACGAAGGTGAGGCGCGGGTGCACCGCCGGCAGCGTCGCCGCGCCGAGCTGGTCGATGCCGATGCCCAGGGCGTTCAGCTTCCCCTGGTGCTCGGTCGCCGCATCGCACAGGAACGCGTAGTCGATTTCCACGGCAGGCCCCTCGCGTCAGGCGGCGGGCGGCTGCCTGCCGCCTGACCGCCGGGACGTCCGCCAGCATAGAGTCGCCGCGCCCGGACCCGCGAGCCGGCCGGTGGAGGGTGCCCTGCCCGCCCCCGGCGGCGCCCCTCCGCCCCCCCTCCGGCATCGCAGGGGCACCGTAGCGGCCCCGTACGGCGGTGCTACCGGCGGCTGGGGGCCTCGGCGGCCGCGATGCCTTCGGCGAGCCGCTCGCCGAAGGGCCCGAACTGCAAGCCGCGGATGACGCCCTCGCGGTCGATGAAGAACGTCCCCGGCAGCCCGACGACGCCGTAGTGCGCGCGCACTACGCTCGCGCGGTCGAGCAGCAGCGGGAACGTCACGCCAACCTCGCGCGCGAACGCCGTCACGACGCGCTCCGGCTCACGGTCGTCGACGCCGATCACGACGAGGTCGCCGCGGCCCGCGCCTGCCTCGGACGCGCGCTGGAGGTCCGGCATCTCGCTCCGGCACGGCACGCACCACGTCGCCCAAAAGTTGAGCACCACCGTGCGGCCGCGGTACTCCGACAGCCGCACGAGGCGGCCCGTCGCCGCATCCTCCAGCGCGAAGTCGGGCCCGCGCTCGCCCACCTTCGCGCGCACGCTCCGCTCGATGACGCCCGGCCC
>SHYQ01000033.1 GCA_009692765.1 Dehalococcoidia bacterium
CACGAGGCGGCGGCGACGGTCATCCATCTAGGACGGCAGTTACCTACCGCCTCCAGCGATCTACCCGGGGACAGGGCCGGACACCCCATACGCCCCCTATTTGACCTTGCTCCGAGTGGGGTTTTCCCGGCCGCCGCGTTGCCGCGACGCCGGTGCGCTCTTACCGCACCATTTCGCCCTTACCGGACCACCGCTCGATGAGCGGGGGCCGGCGGTATGTTTCTGTGGCACTTTCCGTCGGCTCGCGCCGCCCGGCCGTTAGCCGGCACCCTGTCCGGTGGAGTTCGGACTTTCCTCCGGTCCCTCCCGAAGGAGGGACCGGCGACCGTCCAGCCCCCTGACCAACCTCATCGTACGGCACAGCCGCGCGACGCGCCGAGGCGTGCTCGCCCCTACCGCCGGCGGGCGACGTGCACCGCGTTGTCCGTCACCACCACCTCCGCGACCGCGTCCTGCAGCAGGGCGCGCCGCTCGTCGAACGACAGCACGTCCCACGCCTCGACGAGCCGCGTGCGCGCGACGTCCGGCTCCGCCGGACGGGCGCGATCGACCGTCGCTTCGATCTCAATGCTCAACTGTTCGAGGACGATCGGCGCCGCGCGCCGCACCAGGTCGGCCTCCGTCCACTGGCCCGACGCCCGGCGCTCCAGCATATGGTCGAGCGTCCGGTCGAGCGCGGCCCGGCGGGCCTCGTGCCCCCGCTCGTGGGGGGACCGGCCGTGTACGGCGACGGGCACGGGACCGGTGGCGCGGGCCAGCTCGGCGACTACGGCAGCCTCCAACACTTCCGCGCGGCGCGTGTGATAGGCACAGCGTCCCTCGTTCGTCGCGGACTCGCAGCGGTAGTACGCGTACTCCGCGCCCTCGGCGCCCTCGGCGCCCTCGGCGGCGCGGCGCGCGCCGATCATCGGCCCGCCGCAATAGCCGCAGCGCACGAGGCCGGACAGCAGGTAGCCGCGCCGCTCTTGGGTCGCCGGAGCGGTACGACGGCTGGTCATGCGGCGTAGCACCTCGGCGTGCTGGACGGGCGTCACCAGCGCCGGATGGGCGCGGGTTACGGTGACGCCGAGGCGGCGGTACAGGCCCGTGTATGCCGGGTTGCGGAGCAGGTGACGCACGGCGCCCGCCGTCCACGGCCGCCCGGTGCGGGTGACGATCTCCTCGTCGTTCAGGCGCCGGGCGATCCGGCGGACCCCCTCGTCCTCCTCCAGGTACATCGCGAAGATGCGCGTGACCGTCGCCGCCTCGCGCGGGTCCGGGACGAGGCGACGCTCGGACGCCACGTATCCGTACGGCGCGCGCCCCAGTACCTCGCCCCGCAATGCGCGACGGCGCATCCCCTCGCGAGCGCGCTCGCGGCGACGTTCCTCCGGGCCACGCCCCTCCCATGCAGCGAGGAGCGCGTCACCCGGCGCGCGGCCGTCCGTGAGGCGAAGGGGGACGTGCAGCGCCGCCAGTTGCAGGATGCGGCGTGCGCGATCGCGTGCCCGATCGCCGAAGACGGCGGCGGTCGCCCCGATGACTACGATGCCGGTCGGGGCGGCACCTGCCGACCGGGCACGCAGCATCTCCACCATTCGGAGGAACGCGCGACCCGACGCGGGAGCGGCCTCCTCGAAGGTCTCGACCTCGCGCAGGCGCTCGCCGAGGCAGGCGGCGGCGATGGCGAACCGCTGGACGGGGAGATCGAGCGGCGACCTGCCGCCGAGCGCCCGGAGGTAGGAAACCGCGGCGCGTGCGCTGCCATCGGCGGTCATGGCGTGCAGGATACCGCGACGTAGCCTCTGCGGCGTCGCGAGCCCTTTGCTAGAATCCGGCCGTTCGGTCGCAGAGGGGGTTCCCATGCCTCGTGTTGTGCACTTCGAGATCCAAGCCGACCATCCGCAGCGCGCCATGCGCTTCTACCAGGATGTGCTGGGCTGGCAGTTCTAGGAGTACATGCCGGGCTACGGGGGCATCGTCACGGGCGAGGAGGGCACGCCCGGGATCAACGGCGGCCTCTTGCTGCGACAAGGATCGGCGCCCACGTCGGGGCAGCCCGTCAGCCCCTACGTCTGCACCGTCGATGTGCCCGCGATCGACGAGTACATCGAGAAGGCATTGAGCGCCGGCGGGACGCTCGCGGTCGAGAAGCACGCGATCGCCGGGCTGGCATGGCTCGCCTATTGCACGGACACCGAGGGCAACACCTTCGGGATGTACCAAGACGATCCGAGCGCCAAGTAGCGGCCTCGCGGGGGGTTGGTCTGGCTTCGGCGGGGTATGATGGGATCATCCTTCTCGTGGAGCCGCCCCGTGCTCATCAACGTCTCGACGCTGCTCCATGAGCCCGTCGGCCATGCGCGCCGCTACCGGGTGGAGCACGAGCCCGTGGCGGTCCCGGAGGCTGGCTTCGCGCAGGAGATCAGCGGTTCGCTGCGCCTGATCCGCAGCGAGCGTGGGGTGCTGGTCTCCGCGGCGCTCGATCTCGCGCCGGTGCGCGTCCAGTGCGGGCGGTGCTTGGAGATGTTCGAAACGCCGCTCGCTGTGGAGTTCGACGAGGAGTACATTCTCGACCACGACCCGATCACCGGACGGCGCGTCGAGCTCGAGGGCGACGAGTTTCGCATCGACGCCCGGCGGCACCTCGACCTCAGCGAGGCGATACGGCAATATGAGGAGTCGGCCCTGCCGCTCCGCTCGCTCTGTCGGGCGGGCTGTCGCGGCCTCTGCCCGCACTGCGGGCACAATCTGAACACTGGGCCATGCGGCTGCGCCGCGGCCGAGAGTGATGACCGCTGGAGCCCGCTCGCTCACCTGCAGGAGCGGCCCAGCACGGAGGATGGCGATGGCGCTCCCGAAGCGTAGGACCCCGACCGCGAAGCAGGGCTCGCGCCGCAGCCACCACCGCGTGGCGGTGCCGAACCTGGTGAAAGACCCCGCGACCGGCGGGGTCAAGATCAACCACACCGCCGGCGGTGCGCGCGACCACAAGGGTCGCCCGATCGACCGCGAGGCCTAGCGCCGCCCTCCGCCGATGACGGACCTCTCGTTCCTCACCCGCCTGCCCGTGGCGGCGGATACCGCGTGGCTGTTCCCGGGACAGGGCGCGCAAGCCGTCGGCATGGGCCGCGATCTCGCGGAGCAGATCCCCACGGCGCGCGCGATCTTCGACGCCGCCGACGGCGCCCTCGGCTTCGCGCTGTCGTCGATCTGCTTCGAGGGGCCCGAGGCCGCGCTGACGCAGACGGTGAACACGCAGCCGGCGCTGGTCGTGCACGCCGTCGCGGCGCTCGTCGCCGCGGTGGACGCGGGCATGATCACCCACCGCCCGGCCTTCGTCGCGGGCCACTCGCTCGGCCAATACGCCGCGCTGATCGCCGTGAACGCCGTGCCGTTCGAAGACGGTGTCCGGCTCGTGCGCGAGCGCGGACGGCTGATGCAGATCGCCTGTGACGCGGAGCGCGGCACGATGGCGGCGATCCTGGGCGCCGAGCCCGACGCCGTGCGCGCCATCTGCGCCGCACACGGCACCTCGATCTGCAACATCAACGCGCCCGGCAACATCACCATCGGCGGCGCCGTCGCAGCGGTCGAGGCGGCGTGCGCCGCGGCCGTCGCGGGGGGCGCGAAGGTGATCCCGCTCACGGTTTCCGGGGCGTTCCACACGCCGCTGATGCGAAGCGCCGCCGAGGGGATGCGCACCGTGCTCGCGGGAGCGCCGTTCAGCGACCCCGCCGTGCCGGTGATCTCGAACGTGACCGCGCTGCCGCTCACCCGCGCCTCCGAGTTCGCCTCGGACCTCGTCGAGCAGGTCACGAGCCCTGTGCTCTGGGTCGACTCCGTGCGCGCGATGCACGCGCGGGGGGTGACGACGGTGATCGAGTTCGGCCCCGGCCGCGTCCTCGGCGCACTCGTGAAGCGCATCGAACGGTCGATCGAGACCCGGAATATCGGCACCGCCGAGGAGGCCCGCGGGTGAGCGCCGGCCCGCTCGCTGGCCCGCTATCCGGGCGCACCGCGCTGGTCACCGGCGCGGCGCGCGGGATCGGCCGCGCGATCGCGCTCGATCTCGGCCGCGCCGGGGCGCGCGTCTTCATCACCTACCGCGGCAGCGAGGCGCAGGCCGCCGCCGTCGCCGAGGAGTTGCGCGCGGCCGGCACGGAGTGCCGCGTCTCGCAGCTCGACGTCCGCGTCGCCGCCGAGGTGGACCGCGTCGTCGCGGAGGCGAAAGAGGCCTTCGGCGGCGTGCAGATCCTTGTGAACAACGCCGGCATGACGGACGACGCGCTCGTGATGCGGATGTCCGAGCAGCAGTGGGACGACGTCATTGAGACCAACCTGCGCGGTACATTCCTGATGTCGAAGGCGGTGCTCCGTGACATGCTGCGCCAGCGCTGGGGACGGGTGATCAACATCACCTCGGTGGTCGGCGTTGCCGGGAACCCCGGGCAGGCGAACTACGCCGCGGCGAAGGCCGGCATCATCGGCTTCACCCGGTCGCTCGCCCTCGAGGTCGCCTCGCGGGGGATCACCGCCAACGCGGTCGCGCCCGGGTTCGTGCTCACCGACATGACGTCGGGCCTCACCGACGAGCGGAAGGGGGTCATCCTGTCGCGCATCCCCCTAGGCCGGTACGCCGAGGCGGCCGAGATCGCCCCCCTGGTCACGTTCCTCGCCGGCGAGGGCGCGGCCTACATCACCGGCCAGACGTACCACGTCGACGGCGGCCTAGTGATGGCGTAGCCCCCAGATGCCCCCCGCGATGACCAGCCAGTCCCGCCGCCGCTCCCGGATCGCCGCCTTTCAGGTGCTCTTCGAGGCGGACATCACCGGCCGGCTGGTGCCCGAGGTGCTCAACCGACACCTCGCCGAGTCCTCCCTCACCACCGAGGCCCAGCGGTTCACGACAGACCTGGTCTACGGCGTCGGCCGCTACCTCGAGGACATCGACGACACGATCCGGCACTACGCGCCCCTCTTCCCGCTGGAGGACATGGCGGCGGTGGACCGGAATGTGCTCCGCCTTGCAATCTACGAAGTGCTCTTTGATACTGACCGCGCTCCGCTTCGCGTAGCCATCAACGAAGCCGTCGAGATCGCCAAGGGTTACGGGTCAGAATCGTCCGGGCGCTTCGTGAACGGAGTGCTCGGAGCGGTGGCCCTCGAAGCCGCCGATCGTCATGAGTCGCCAGAACCCGGAAACGGACCGCCGTCTACCGGCTGAGAGGATCACCAGTGGCATCCACCTTTGAGCGCGTCCGTGCCCTGATCACCGAGCAACTCGGCGTGGAGGAGGAAGAGGTGACGATGAACGCCTCCTTCGTCGACGACCTGAACGCGGACTCGCTAGACCTCGTCGAGCTGATCATGTCGATCGAGGAGGAGTTCTCGAAGGACGGCCGCCAGCTGGAGATCTCCGACGACGACGCGGAGAAGATCCGCACCGTGCAGGACGCTGTCGACTATCTCCGCGACAACGGCATCGAAGACTAGGCATCGAGGACGACCCGGACGCGCGGGGCTTCCGCCTCTGCTCGGCGAACGCCCCGCGGTCTGTACGACCGTCCGGGGCGTATCATTTCACGATATGGAACTCTTCGGCATCGGCATCCCCGAGATCGGGCTGGTTGCGCTGATCGCCCTGGTGATCGTCGGTCCCCGGCGCTTCCCCGAGGTGGCACGCGAGGTCGCGCGGTGGATCCGCTCGGCGCGCGCCCTCAGCGACAGCGTGATGGTGGACGTGCGTGCGGCGGTCCAGGAGCTCGAGCAGGAGGTCACGACCGCGAGCGACGGGGTGAACCCGATTCGCGAACTCGATGCCCTGCGCCGCGAGTTGACCGGCATCCCGCAGGAGGTGGCGTCAGCCGCGAGCGCCGCCGCCGATCTGCCCCCGCTCGCCGAGTCGCCTTCGGCGGAATCGCCTCTCCCCGAATCGCCTGCGCTCGAATCTCCGGAGACCGCCAGCGCGGCGGAATGGGCGGCCGTGGCTGAGATCACCGACACGGGAGCGGCCCCTGCCGAGCAGCGGCAGACCGGCGCCTGATGGCCACGAGCCTTTTCGACGCGGACCCGGGTGCCCCGCAGGAGGTGGGCGGCGGGCAAATGACGCTGCTCGAGCACCTGCTCGAACTCCGCTATCGGCTGATGTGGATGGCCGTCGCGGTGGTGATTGGGATGGTCGCCTTCTTCATCCCGCAGGTCGGGTTCACCGTGATCGGCTGGCTGCTGATCCCCGCGCGCACGACCGTCCCCGACTTCCGCCCGCAGTTCATCGAGCCGATGGAGAACATCGCCGCGTTCTTCCGCGTCGCGCTGCTGGGCGGGCTGACCGTCGCGATGCCGGTCGTCGTCTATCACGCGCTGCGGTTCGTGAGCCCCGCCCTGACGAGGAGCGAAAAGCGGTGGATCTTCCCGATCGTGCTTGGCGCGAGCCTGTCCTTCGTGGGGGGCGTCGCGTTCGGCTACTTCTTCATCCTGCCGTTCACGCTGTCGTTCCTCCTCACGTTCGGGTCGTCCGTAGCGCAGGCCGACTGGCGCATCGGCAACTACATCGACTTCGTGACGCGGATTCTCCTCGTGATGGGCCTCGTCTTCGAGACGCCGCTGCTGGTGATGGGGCTCGCGAAGTTCCGCGTGGTCAGCGCGCGGCAGTTGCTTCGGTGGTGGCGGTACGCCGTGATCGCGGCGTTCGCGATCGCGGCCGTGGTGACGCCAACCATCGACCCCGTGACCCAGACGCTCGTCGGCGCGCCGATCGTGGTGCTCTACTTCGTCGGCATTGGACTGGCCTGGATCGTGCGCCGCGACTGACCACGCCCGAACTGCACCAGCCTGGGCGTGCCCGGCGATCCTGAAGGTCAGAATGATCACCTGCATACACATTGAAACCAATTCCCCGCGATGCTACGCTGAGAGCCATGTCTCTCCGCGTCTCTCCCAGCGTCATCGACGTGATGTATCGAGCCTCGCCGCGGCTGGCGTCCACCCTCGACGCGTCCGCGCCGGAGCGCCGCGTTACGCTGCCTCAGCCGTCTGCGCAGCCCTCAATGACGCCGCCTGACCCGCGGCGCGCCGCTGTGCCGCCCGCACTGCTCCCGCTGTATGACGTCCCCACCCCCTTCGGCGAGTTGTACGAGGAGATCGCTGACTGCCCGCGGTGCATCCTCGCGCGCGACCGATCGCGGACGGTGCCGGGCAGCGGCCCGGCGCCCTGCGACCTGATGTTCGTCGGCGAGGGGCCGGGCGAGCGCGAGGATGAACTCGGGCTGCCGTTCGTCGGACGCTCGGGCCAGTTCCTCGATGAGCTGATCGCCTCCATCGGCCGATCGCGGCGCGACGTCTACGTCACCAACGTCGTGAAGTGCCGCCCCCCGGGGAACCGCGACCCTCAGCCGAACGAGATTGCCGCCTGCGCCGACTTCCTCGAACGCCAGATCGCCGTCGTGCGGCCGACCGTGATCGCGACCCTCGGGCGCTTCTCTATGGCGCGCTGGTTCCCCGCGGAACGCATCAGCCAGATCCACGGCGAGGCGCGCGTCTTCGAGGGCGTCACGGTGATCCCGATGTACCACCCCGCCGCCGCTCTGCGTGACGGCTCGCTGCGCGCGGTGATGCGACAGGACTTCGCGCGCATCCCCGCGCTGCTGGGCGGACTATCGGGAGCCTCGCGATGACCACCGCGGCGCTGCCGCTGCGCGTGATCCCCCTCGGCGGCCTCGGCGAGATCGGGCGCAACATGATGCTTTACGAGTACGGCGATGACATGATCGCCGTCGATGTCGGCGTCATGTTCCCCGACACGGAGCACCTCGGCGTCGACCTGATCATCCCGGACATCACCTACGTGAAGGAGAACGTGCATCGGCTGCGCGCGATTTTTCTCACGCACGGGCACGAGGACCACATCGGCGGCGTGCCGTTCCTGCTGCACGAGGTCTCTGCGCCGATCTACTGCATGCAACTCACGCGCGGCCTCGTGCAGGTGAAGCTGAAGGAGCATCGCCTGACCGACGCCACGGAGATCTGTGTCGTCGAAGCCGGCGACGTGGTGGATGCGGGCGTGTTCAGTGTGGAGTTCTTCTCCGTGGCCCACTCAATCCCGGACTCCGCCGGCCTGATCATCGACACGCCCGCCGGCGTCGTCGTACACACGGGCGACTTCAAGATCGACCACACCCCGCTCATGGGGCAGCACACCGACCTCGCGCGGCTCGCCAACGTGGGCGAGGATGGCGCGCTGCTGCTCTGCGCCGACTCCACCTACGCGGAGATCGAGGGCTTCACCCCCTCAGAGCAGCGCGTGGCAGAGACGCTGGACCGGGCGATCGGCGACGCGAAGGGGCGCGTCATCGTCACCACGTTCGCCTCGCTCATCTCGCGCGTGCAGGCGGTGATCGACGCCGCCGTGAAGCACGACCGGCGCGTGTTCGTGACCGGCCGCTCGATGGTGAACAACGTCAACATGGCGCGCGACCTCGGCTACCTGAAGGTGCCGGGGAACATGCTCATGACCGTGAACCAGCAGCGCGATCACCCCGCGCACAAGACGATCATCATCTGCACCGGCTCGCAGGGCGAGCCCACCTCCGCGCTGACTCGGATGGCCTCCGGCAACCACCCGCAGATCGCGATCGCGGAGGGGGACACCGTCATCCTCTCCTCCAGCCCCGTCCCGGGGAACGAGAAGTTCGTCTACAAGAACATCGACCTCCTGATGGAGTCCGGGGCGAAGGTGATCTACAACCGCCTCGCGGACGTCCACGTGCACGGCCACGCGGCGCGTGAGGAGCTGAAGATCATCCACCGCCTGGTGCGGCCGAAGTACTTCGTGCCGATCCACGGCGAGTACCGCCACCTCGTCCTGCACCGGGAACTCGCCGTGCTCCTCGGCATGCCGGAGGAGAACGCGTTCGTGTTGACCGACGGCGACGTGCTCGAACTCACCGAGGACCACGGGGAGATCGTGGGCGAGGTCCCCGCGGACTACGTGTACGTGGACGGGCTGGGCATCGGCGACGTGGACGACTTTGTGCTGCGCGACCGGCAGCACCTCGCCAACGACGGCATGCTCGTGTTCATCGCGGCGATCGACCGACACACCGGGAAGCTCGCGCGCGAGCCCGAGGTGATGTCGCACGGCTTCGTCGGCCCGGACGAGGAGCCTGCGCTGCTGGAGGGCGTGCGTAAGATGGTGGCGGACGTGCTCGGTGGCGAGCGGCGAGCGCTCGATTGGCGCGCGGTCCACGAGACGCTGAAGGACGACGTCGCGGGATACCTGCACCGCCAGACGCACCGGCGGCCGCTGGTGATCCCGGTGATGCTGGAGGTGTAACTCGGAGGTGTGATCAAGCAACACGAAACGATCCCGGTCTAACCGGGCACGTCGATCGCTCCTGCTGGCGGGGAGGCGCGGTCGCAGGAGTGAATGAGCCATGGCTCGAGCAAAGTCCCGTCGTCCCCGGAGGACCGCCCGCGGTTCCGCCCCCTTCATCGCCGACCTGGTGTCGTTGGGCCGGTTCGTCGCCCGCCCCGAGGTCGTGGGGACCGCACTCGTCGTGCTGGCCGCCGCCGCCATCCCGTACCTGCTCCCGCTGACCGGCGTGTTCGGCGCCGCGCGCAACGTGCTCGTCTCGCTGTTCGGCCTGCACATCTTCACGGTCATCGGGCTGCTGGCCGGCCTCGGCGTCCTGCTCGCCCTCCACCGCGAGTACCTGCTGCGACGACACATCCGCCACGTCGTCGGCTTTGCAACCTTCCTCATCTTCCTCGGGGGGCTGCTGGGCCTCTGGCACCCCGCCAGCCACGTCGGCGAGGTCGACCTGGCACAGACCTCCGCGGGCGGCCTCCTCGGCAGCATGGTCACCGCCACCTGGCCCCGCACGCTGCTCTGGCTCGCGATGCTCCCGGCGAGCTACGCGCTGCTCTGGCCGCGCACCGCGCTCCGCCTCGTCTGCGCGGTGCCGCCTGCGACCTGGGACACGCTCGTGTGGCTCTGGCGCCTCGGACTGCACCGGCACGCGGGGCGCGGGCTGCGCTACGGGTACGCGCGCCTGCGCGGCGCGCCCGCCATGAATCCCCAGACGCCGCTGATCGAGGCTGACCCCGGTGACCCCGCTGCCCTCGTGCCTGCCGAGCGCGGCCGCACGCGGCAGGCGCGCGGCGCGGAGCTCGCGGCCGCGCTCGATCAGCTCGCGCCGTCAGCGGCGGTCAGCGCTGCGGACGCCGAAGGGAAGCCCGTCGCCCAGCTGGGGATGGACCTCGACACCCCCGTACAAGAGTGGCGTCTGGCGGCCGACGGCTGGCAACTCCCGCCGCTGAAGCTCCTGAAGAAGGTCGAGGAGCGCGTCAAGAGTGGGCCGGACAACCTGCGGCGCGCCGACCAGATCGTCCAGACGCTCGCCTCGTTCGGCGTCGACGCGACCGTCGTCGAGATTAACGAAGGCCCCACCGTGACGCAGTTCGGCGTCGAGCCGGGCTGGGACGTGAAGACGCGCATGGTCACCGAGCGCGACGCAACCGGCCGCGCCCTGCTGGACACGACCGGCAACGCGCGCCAGAACGAGGTGGAGATCGCGCGCACGCGCATCCGCGTCAACCGCATCACAGCGCTCCAGAACGACCTCGCGCTCGCGCTCGCCGCGCCGGCGCTGCGCATCGAGGCGCCCGTGCCGGGCAAGCCGATGGTGGGCATCGAGGTGCCCAACGGCAGCACGACGATCGTGTCGTTGCGCAGCATCATGGAGTCGGAGTCCTACCAGAAGTTCACGCAGAAGGCGGCGCTGCCGCTCGCCCTGGGCGCGGGCGTGTCCGGCGACCCGGTCACCGCCGACCTCGCGCGGATGCCGCACCTGCTGATCGCGGGGGCCACCGGCTCCGGCAAGTCGGTGTGTCTGAACACGATCATCACCGGGCTGCTGATGAACTACTCCCCGGAGCAACTGCGCTTCGTGATGATCGACCCGAAGCGTGTCGAGTTGACCGCGTTCGGCGCGATCCCGCACCTCGCGTTCTCCGAGATCGTCGTCGAGATGGACCGCGTCGTCGGGACGCTGCAGGCGGTGATCAACGAGATGGAGAACCGCTACCGGCGCTTCGCGCAGGTGGGCGTGCGCAACATCGAGAAGTACAACGAGAAGCCCGCGAACGGTCGCGCGCTGCCCTACTGGGTCGTGGTGATCGATGAGCTCGCCGACCTGATGCTCGCCGCGCCGTACCAGGTGGAGCAGCAACTGGTGCGCCTCGCGCAACTCGCCCGCGCGACCGGGATCCACCTCGTGGTGGCGACGCAGCGGCCCTCCGTCGACGTCATCACCGGCCTGATCAAAGCGAACTTCCCGACGCGCATCGCGTTCGCCGTGTCGTCGCAGGTGGACTCGCGCACGATCCTCGACCACGCGGGCGCGGAGAAGCTGCTCGGCCGTGGCGATATGCTGTACGTCCCGCCGGACGCCCACACGCCGAAGCGCGTGCAGGGCGTCTTCGTCTCCGACGAGGAGATCGAGGCGGTGGTGAACTTCTGGACCGCCGACCGCTTCAAGAAGTTGCGCCCCGAGAAGTACGACCATGCGCTCGCGCAGGCCCTCGATCAGGCGGATCACGGCGAGGCCGAGGGCACGCCTGGCGGCGACGATCCGATGCTGGAGCGGGCGATCGAGGTCGCGCGCGAGAGCCGAACGCTCTCCACCTCGATGCTGCAACGCAAGCTCGGCATTGGCTACCCCCGTGCCGCCCGCATCATGGACCTGCTGGAGGAGCGCGGCGTCGTCGGGCCGGGCGAGTCCGGCGGCCGGGCGCGCGCCGTGCTGATCGACGAGCACGGCCCCGTGGGCGGCAGCGACGCGGCCGAACCGGCGAGCCTCGCCGCGCACGCCGCGGCGTTCACGCCGACCGCCAGCACGCGCACCTCGCCGCCGCGCCCGTTCGACGCGGAGTAGCGCGTCGAACGGGCGCTCGCGCCCCGATCGTCCAATGCCTCGCGATGATCCGCCGGGCGCCCGTCGTACGATGGAGGCGCAGAAACGGGGGCCGCCCTTGGAGACACAAGCCCGTGACAGTGCTTGCGGCCGAACCCCTAACGTGCAACCCCGCTGAGAGTGCCAGAGGTCCCGCCCGGCACATGGGTCATGGATGACCCTGCGGCGCGCGAGTGCGGACGCCTCGGTCAGCGACCGGGGCGTCTCTTTGTCCGCCCACTATTGGATCGCGCTACCCTCGCGGAGCGACCGCGGGTTGGACGCGCGCGCCATGCGAGGCGGGCAACGTGGCAGATACCTACCGGATGACGCCGATCCGACGGCTCGTGAACGGCGCGTTCAAGCTCCTCGTCGGCGGGGGTCTCGGGCCGGCCGACTCGCGCATCCTCGTCGTCGCAGGACGGCGGACGGGGCGGGAGTACCGCGCGCCCGTGAATCTCGTCCTGAGGGACGGCCAGCGCTATCTCGTGTTGCCGTACGGGGAGCGCGGCTGGACGAAGAACGCGCGCGCGGCCGGTCGCGTCGCGCTACGGCGCGGCGATACCGTGGAGACGGTCGCCCTGCACGAGGTCGATGGGGCGGAGGCGACGCCCGTGCTGCGCCAATACGTGCGCGAGAACCCGATCACGCGCCCGTTCTTCGCAGAGTCGCCTGAGTCGGCGTTTGCCGCCGAAGCATCACGACACCCGGTGTTCCGACCCTCGTAGCCCGCAGGCGCTAGTTATGCCCACGCCTCGTGCGGCCGCCCCGCTGGGCGCGCTTGTCTGGGCGACGCGTCTGCTGCGAGAGCGATCGCAGCGCCTCGGGGGTGCCGTCGCCCTGCTGCTCGCGGCGCAGCTCGACGACCTGATCGCGCAGCAGCGCGGCGCGCTCGAAGTCGAGTTCCTTCGCGGCGGTCTTCATCTGACGCTCGATCTCCATGATCATGCGCGCCAGTTCTTCTTTGGGGAGGTCGGCGGCGGTCGTGTACGTCGAGGGCTCCTCGGCCACCTGCCGCAGGCGATCGCCGATGTCGCGGATCGTCTTCTCGATGCCCAGCGGGGTGATGCCGTGCACCTCGTTGTGGGCGCGCTGGATCGCGCGGCGGCGCTCCGTCTCGTCGAGCGCATGGCGCATCGAGTCGGTAACGCGGTCGGCGTACATGATCACGCGCCCCAGCGGGTGCCGCGCCGCGCGGCCCATCGTCTGGATCAGCGACCCGCCCGAGCGCAGGTAGCCCTCCTTGTCCGCATCGAGGATGCAGACCAGCGACACCTCCGGCAGGTCGAGGCCCTCGCGCAGCAGGTTGATGCCCACGATCACGTCGTACACGCCGAGGCGCAGGTCGCGCAGAATGTCAATGCGCTGGAGCGTGTCGATCTCGGAGTGCAGGTACATGGACTTCACGCCCATCTCCTGCAGGTAGTCGTTCAGGTCCTCGGACATCTTCTTGGTGAGCGTCGTGATCAGCGTGCGCTCGTGGCGCGCGGTGCGCGCCTGCACCTCCGCCAGCAGGTCGTCGATCTGCCCCTTCGTGGGCCGCACATCGACCTCGGGGTCGATGATGCCGGTGGGACGGATCACCTGCTGCACCACCTGCGAGGAGACCTCCAGTTCGTAGGGGCCGGGGGTCGCGGAGAAGAAGATCACCTGGTTGATGTGGTGCTCAAGCTCGGCAAACATCAGCGGCCGGTTGTCGAGCGCGCTGGGCAGCCGGAAGCCGTAGTCGACCAGCGTGCGCTTACGCGCGAGGTCGCCGAGGTACATGCCACGCGCCTGCGGCACCGAGATGTGCGACTCGTCGATGAACAGCAGCCAGTCGTCCGCGAAGTAGTCGAGCAGCGTCCACGGCGTCGATCCCGGCGCGCGACCGGCGAGGTGGCGCGAGTAGTTCTCGATCCCCGAGCAGTAGCCGACCTCGCGCAGCGTCTCCAGGTCGTACTTCGTGCGCTCCTCGAGGCGCGCCGCCTCCAGGATCTTGCCCTCGCGGCGGAACTCCGCGAGGCGCTCGTCCAGCTCCTCCTGGATCGACTGCACGGCGCGCTCCAGGCGGTCCTCGGAGGTGACGAAGTGCTTGGCGGGGTAGATCGCCGTCTGATCCGTCTCGCCGAGAATCTCCCCCGTGAGCGGGTCGAGCGTGGCGATGCGCTCGATCTCGTCGCCGAAGAAGTCGACGCGCACCGCCAGGTCCTCGTACGCCGGGAAGATCGTGATCGAGTCGCCGCGCACGCGGAACGTGCCGCGCACGAGGCTCATATCGTTGCGCGCGTACTGCATCGCGACCAGTTGCCGGACGAGCGAGTTGCGGTTCACGTGCCGCCCGCGGAACAGGTGGGCGACGAACGACTGGTACTCGCCCGGCTCGCCGAGGCCGTAGATGCACGAGATCGAGGCGACGATGATCGTGTCGCGGCGCTCAAACAGCGCCTTCGTCGCAGCGTGCCGCAGCTTGTCGATCTCCTCGTTGATGTCCGCGTCCTTCGCGATGTAGGTGTCGCTGCGCGGGATGTAGGCCTCGGGCTGGTAGTAGTCGTAGTACGACACGAAGTACTCGACGGCGTTGCGCGGGAAGAACTCGCGGAACTCCTGCGCCAGTTGCGCCGCCAGCGTGCGGTTGGGCGCCAGCACGAGCGTCGGCCGCTGGTACTGCGCGACGAGGTTCGCCATCGCGAAGGTCTTGCCGGTGCCCGTGGCGCCCAGCAGCGTCTGGGCACGCTCGCCGCGCCGAAGCCCCTCGAGGAGCCCAGCGACCGCCGTCGGCTGGTCGCCCGTCATCTGGAAGTCGGATACCAATTCGAACGGACGCACCTCGAGGGGCGGTCGCGGAGGCTGTTCGGTCGCGGTCACGGCGGCTCCCCTGCTGCCTATCCAGTGTACCCATGGAGATGGGCGCTACCACGCCCATTCTATCGCTGTTCGAAACGCGAATCCCACGATCAGCGCGCCGCCGCGACGGCGCCGGAGATCAGCGGCCATGACTGGTGCAGGCGGTAGCGCATGAGGTTACGCGGGAGACTGCTGCTCGAGAACGACGCGGATCAGATCCTCGAGCGCGTCGAGGTCGGCGTGCGTTCGCATCGCCTCCATCACCGCTCGCTCCGCCTCGCGCCGCGTGTAC
>SHYQ01000034.1 GCA_009692765.1 Dehalococcoidia bacterium
TCGCGAGAAGTTGCGCACTTGGAACAGGCGCGACCTCTGAGTCTGAGGGAACGCGGAGACTGTGTCAAACCCCGCTGGGCGGATTCCCCGGGTGCGCGTCACGCTGGGGGGTCGGAGGCGCGGAGACCCGCTTCGCCATCAGGCTATCCAGCTTGCCCGGCCCGTTGGCGTCCGGCACCACCCCGGCCAGCAGAAAGCCGCAGCGCAAGTAGAACTCGTACGGGTGCCCGCCGAGGTCGCGGATCGCCGCCCGTGCGCCGAGTAGGTCCGGATACAGCTCCGCCCCGCCGAGGCTCGTCCGGTCTACCTCGTCGTCAGTGCCGAGCCAGAGCGTCAGGCCCCCGCGCTCCCGCACCCGCTCCTCGAGGTAGGCGAGCAGCGCCCGCCCGAACCCCTGCCGCTGGTGGGCGGGAGACACTGCCAGCGGATGCACCTCCCAGACGTGGCCGTCATAGGTGGGATACCGCCCACCCAGCCGATGACCACGCCGTCCTAGGCGCGGGCGATCCGGCTTAGGCGACCGGGGCCGAACGACTCCAGCACCTCGGCCCGCGCAGCCTCGAGGTCTGGCAGCCACGGACCGGTACCGCGGAACGCCTCGAACAGCAGGCGCACGGTCTGCTCGATCGCGGAAGCGTCGTCGGGACGAAGATCGCCGATTTGCACAGATTCAGCTAGCGCCGAAGCAGCACCTTCGTGAACGACTCGCGGTACGGCGAGGCGTTCGCGTCGCCGGCCTGGCGGGCGGCACGGGCGCGATCCTCCCACTGCTTGATCGTCTCGGCCTCGGTACGACCGCGGATCTGGGAGGTGTGCGCGAGGATCGCACGAACTTTTGTTCTGGCGACGGGCGAGATGTCGACGTGGTAATCGGCGTCCCGCGTCCCGGACAGGAGCATCGCCTGCGGGCGGAAGGGCTCCAGTCCCTCCTCCTTGTCCAGCACGTAATACAGGTGATCGTCGGCCGCCGGGTAGATCGCGTCATAGGTGGCGCGACCGGTATTGCGGTGGTCGCGGTGGTTGAAGCCGGGGCGGAAGCCGTCCCAGGTGATCACCAGTTCCGGCCGGTGGAGCCGGATCTGCCGCACCAGCAGCCCGCGCAACTCGTCGTCCTCGTGGACGTAGCCGTCCGAGAAGCCGAGGAAGATCGGCTCGTGCGCGCCGAGGATCGCGCTGGCGCGGCGCTGCTCCTCCTCGCGGATGCCGGCGAGGTACTGCGAGGTGACCTCCGGGTCCTTCGTCCCCTTGTTCCCGCTGGTGGTGACGACCACGTTCAAGTCCCAGCCGCGCGCGCAGAGCAGCGCAAGCGTGCCGCCGCAGCTGAACTCAGCGTCGTCGGGGTGCGCGAAGACGGCGAGCGCGCGCTTCGGCGCCTTCGCCTCCAGTTCATCGAGGAGATCAAGCGCGGGGTCAATCTGGGCGGGCGGCTGCGGCGGTCGCAGCGGGTATCTTCGGCGAGGCGTCTGGGGGGGCGTCGTTCGTGGGGAACTCATGCCGGGAGTCTACCGCCCCCGGCAACGGCGCGGACCGCGCCGTACTCCGCCGCGTGTTCGGCGATCAACGCGCCGAGGACGCCGGAGACCGCGCGGGCGACCTCCACCCAGGAGTAGAAGCGCATCCGCTCGGTGGCGGCCTGGCCCAGCGCTCGCCGCAATTCCGGGTTGCGGAGCAACAGCTCGATCTTCTCCGCGAACGGCTCCGGGCAGCGCCACGGGATCAGGTACCCCGTCCGCCCGTCCGCCACCGTGGAGGCCAGCCCGCCAACCCGCGAGGCGACCACCGGCACGCCGGAGGCCATCGCCTCCACCGCGACGAGGCCGAACGACTCGTAGAACGAGGGCACGGCGACGACGGCGGCGGCGCTGTAGTACGCCGGCAACGCCTCGTGCGGGCGGGGGCCGAGGAAGCGGACCGCGTCGCCCACGCCCACCTCCGCGGCCACGGCGCGCAGCGCGGCGATCTCCCGGTCGGCGCGCTCGTCGCCGCCGATGATCCAGAGCACAACGCGACGGCGGTCGCTCAACTGGGCGATCGCACGGATCAGGATGTCGAACCCTTTGAGTGGCTCGATGCGGCCCACCGCCAGCACCATCTGCTCCGCCGGGTCGATGCCCAGCGCGGCGCGCGCCTCCGCCTGCGACCGCGGGCGGAACTGGTCGAGGTCCACGCCCAGCGGCACCACGGCGACGCGGTCCGCGGGGACGCGGTAGATCTGGGTCAGCAGCCGGCGCTCGTGCTCGGTCGCCGCGATGATGCGATCCAGCCCGCCCACCAGCTGGCGCTCCGCCTCGATGCGCTCGCGCGGCTCGGACTCCGAGGCCCGCGCGCGCAGCTTCACCTCCGCCAGGGTATGGAACATCGCGGCGTGCGGCACGCCCCAGCGCTCCGCGAGCATCGCCCCGGCCACGGCGGCCAGCCAGTAGTGCGAGTAGATCACGTCGTAGGTCACGCCCTCGCGCGCGCGGAATGCCTCGACGCCGTCCGCAAACGCCTCGGCGAAGGGGAGCATCTCCTCCTTCTCGATGCGCGCCTTCGGCCCGGCCGTGACCTGCACCAGCCGCGCTCCCGGCGCGCCATCCTCCGCGGGCGAGATCGGGCGCACCTCCTGCTCGGTCGTCGAGGAGCGGCGCGTGAACACATCGACCGGGATGCCGAGCGCCGCGAGCCGTGCGGCTACCTCGCGCACGTAGACGTTCATGCCGCCCGTCTCGCGCCCGCCCAGCGCCGCCAGCGGCGAGGTGTGCAGCGAGAGCAGGGCAATGCGCCGCGGGGCAGCGATGGGCGGGGCGGCATTCACATCAACCATCGCGGTGTCCCGAACACTACCGAGCGTTACCGCCCGATCAGGCGAAGAAACTCCTGACGCGTGTTCTCCGCCTCGCGGAAGCGCCCGCGCATCGCGGAGGTGACCATCGCCGACCCCGGCTTCCGCACGCCGCGCGCGGTCATGCAGAGGTGCTCGGCTTCGATCACCACGCCCACGCCTTTCGCGCCCAGCACCTCCTCGATCGAGTCGGCGATCTGGCTGGTGAGGCGCTCCTGCACCTGCGGACGCCGCGCGAAGATCTCGACGGCGCGCGCGATCTTCGAGAGCCCCACGATGCGCCCGTCGGGCAGGTAGCCGACGTGCGCCGTGCCGTGGAACGGCAGCAGGTGGTGCTCGCACATCGAATAGAAGGGGATGTCCTTCAGGATCACCATCTCGTCGTGACCCTCGGCGAACTGCACGCGCAACTGCTCCGCCGGGTCCTGGTGCAGCCCCTCGAACAGTTCGATGTACATGTCGGCGATACGCCGGGGCGTCTCCGCCATCCCGTCCGAGGCGGTGTCGAGGCCAAGTTGCTCGATCAGCGTGCGGACGGTGGCGATGACGGCGTCGCGGTTCGCGACCGCCGCGATCGCCCCAGGTGCAGATGCTTCGCGTGGAGCGGTCATGCGGGCCAGCCTCGGAGATTCGGAGGGTTTCGCAGTGCAGGGACGCGAAGCCCATCGTAACACCGCCGCCGCGGCTCCCTGCGAAACCCTGAGGGCCCTGCTACACCCAGCCGAGCGCGCGCTCTACCGATGCTAGATCCGACTCGGCACGGTGGATCGTCGCGGCGATGCCGAGCGCGGTATCGGGATCCTTCAGGCCGTTGCCGGTGATGATGCAGACCGCGGTCTTCCCGCTCAGGTCCGCACCCTCGCGGTGCTGGCGGATCAGCCCCGCGACCGAGGCGGCAGAGGCGGGCTCGCAGAACACCGCCTCCTCAGCGGCCAGGCGGCGGTACGCCTCTAGGATCTCCTCGTCGGTGACCGCGCGGATCCGGCCGCCGGAGTCGTCGCGCGCCTCGACGGCCTGCTGCCACGATGCCGGGTTGCCGATACGGATCGCGCTGGCGACCGTCTCCGGGTGCTCCACGGGCGCACCGTTCACGATCGGCGCGGCGCCCGCGGCCTGGAAACCCCACATCTGCGGGCGCTGCCCCGCGCGCTCAAGGCGGTAGTACTCCGAGAACCCGCGCCAGTAGGCAGTGATGTTGCCGGCGTTGCCGACGGGGATACAGAGGATCTCCGGTGCGTCGCCGAGGTCGTCCACGATCTCGAACGCGCCGGTCTTCTGCCCCTCGATGCGGTGCTGGTTCACCGAGTTGACCAGCGCGACGGGGTGCCGCGTCGCGATCTCGCGCACCACGTTCAGCGCGTCATCGAACGATCCCGCGAGTTGCACGATGGTCGCGCCGTGCACGATCGCCTGCGCGAGCTTGCCCATCGCGATCTGACCGTCGGGGACGATCACGTACGCCTTCAACCCGTGGCGCACCGCGTACGCCGCCGCCGAGGCCGAGGTGTTCCCGGTCGACGCGCAGATCACCGCCTCCGCGCGGTCCTCGACGGCTTTCGCGATCGCCAACACCATCCCGCGATCCTTGAACGATCCGGTAGGGTTCATCGACTCGAGCTTGAAGTACAGCGCCTTCAGCCCGAGCTCCCGCTCGATCGATCGCGAGCGCACGAGCGGCGTGCCGCCCTCGCCCAACGAGACCATCGGCGTGCGATCGGTGATCGGCAGCAGATCGCCGTAGCGTTCGAGGATGAATCGCGTCGACGGCTTGCGAACCGCGCGCGAGGTCACAGCGGCTGCTCCTGGTCCCTGCCGCTCGCCTGCTCGTCGAGCCGCACCAGCAGGTTCCGCGCGACGCGCACGTCCGCCTCGATCTCCTCGATCCGTCGCCGCGCGCGCTGCTCGTCGGCGTGCAGCACGCGCCGCAGGTGATCCGCGACGGTGTCGCGCTGCGCCTCCAGCCGCTCCTCCAGGCGACGCCGCTGCTCCACCTCGCCCGCGCGGTCGCGCGCCAGCAGCGCCACCTGCTCGATCATGCTCGCGTTGCCGCGACGCACGGCCTCGATCTCTCCCTCGATGGTGTTGAGCCGGTCCTCCATGCGCGCGCGGGTCACCCGCTGCTGCTCCAGCACCTCCAGCAGGGCGGCCTCCCGATCGCGGACGGCGCGGATCGCGGCGACGTCCTCCGCGGCCCGACACTGCTCCTCCTGGATGCCGCGGAAGCGCACGCCCAAGTCCTCGATCTTTGCGAGCAGCTCGGAGACTCCCCCCGCGACCCGCGCGACCTCCTGCCCGGTGTGGCGGCCCGCCTCCTCGTCCGCCGCCACGTGGCGCTCGAGCTGCGTGAGGCGTGCCTCGATCGACTGCTCTTCGCGTCCCTGGTCCGCCAGCACCCCCGCCAGGTGCTGCTCACGCTCGGCGCTCGAGGCCAGGCGGCCGTCGGCGACGTCCAGGCGGGAGGCGATCTGCGCGAGCACGCGCTGCAGTTCCTGCTGCGTCTCCGCCTCGCGCGCCGCGCCGCGCTCCACGCGCGCGACGAGATCGCGCCGCAGTTCGGCCTCCGCGTCGAGCGTGGATTCCAGCGCGGCGATCTCCTGCCGCAGCCCGCGCGCGATCTCCTGCCCGGCTTCGTGGCGCTGCGTACGGCCATCGACGAGCTGGAGGCCGTCCGCCAGCCGTGCGATCTCCTCCTGCTGAAGGCGCGTCCCGTGCTGCAGCGTGTCGAGCGCGTGCGTGAGCGCGTCGACCTGCCGCAGCGCACGCGTGAGCTCGTCACCGACCCACGTGCCCAGCAGGTGGCCTGGGATCTCCTCGATGCCGGTGCGGCTCGCCTCGGACGGCATCATGCGGACGCTCCCCTCCGGCTACCCGACTACCCGGCCATCGGCAGCACGTTGCCGATCTCCAGTACCACGTCCATCTGCTCGATCGCGCGGATCGCCGCGGTCAGCGCGCCCTCGCGGGCGCGGTGCGTGGTGAAGACGATGTCCGCGGTCCCCTCGGGCGCGTCCGGGACCTCGTACTGGATGAACGACGCGATGCTGATCTGCGCGTCCCCCAGCACCTGCGCGATCCGTCCGAGCACGCCCGGACGGTCCTGCACCGTCATCCGCAGGTAGTACCGCGCCTCGTGCTCCTCTGGCGGGCGCACGCGCACCGCGCGGCGCGGGATGAACGCCAGCGGCCGGCGCCCGGTGGCCACGTCCCGCGCCGCATCCAACACGTCCGCCAGCACCGAGGAGGCCGTGGGCCCGGCGCCGGCGCCCGGCCCCTCGAAGATCACGCGCCCCACGAGGTCGCCCTCCACCTGCACCGCGTTGAGCACGCCGTCCACTTTCGCCAGCGGCTCCGAGAGCGCGACCAGCGTCGGGCGCACGGTGGCCGCCACCTCGCCGTCGATCAGGGTGGCGCTCGCGAGCAGCTTGATCACGTAGCCGAGTTCGTGCGCGTAGGCGATGTCCTGCGCGGTGATGCCGGTGATGCCCTCGCGCGCCACGTCCGCGGGCGCCAGGTCGACGTTGAACGCGAGTCCGCACAGCACCGCGAGCTTGAACGAGGCATCGATCCCCTCGACGTCGGCCGTGGGGTCGGGCTCGGCGTAGCCGAGTTCCTGCGCCTCCGCGAGCACATCCTCGTAGTCCGCGCCCTGCTGCGCCATGGCCGTGAGCATGTAGTTCGTCGTGCCGTTGATGATCGCGGTCACCGCGCTCACCTCGTTGGCGAGGAGGTCGCGGGAGAGCGGGGCGATCACCGGGATGCCGCCCCCGACCGAGGCCTCGTACAGCAGCCGGACGCCGTGATCGTGCGCCACCTGCAGCAGCGTCGCGCCGAACTTCGCCATGACCTCCTTGTTCGCCGTCACCACGTGACGGCCGGAGCGCAGGCTCTGCTCGATGTAGGTGCGCGCGGGCTCCTCGCCGCCCAGCAGCTCCACGACGATCCTCGTCGCGTCGTCCGCCAGGATGTCCCCGATCTTCGTCGTGACCTGATCGGCGCGGAAGCCATGACGCACGCGCGCGGCGTCACGCACCAGCACGCGACGCAACTCCAGCGGCTGCCCGACGCGCGCGGCGTAGCGCGCCGCGCCCGCCGCCAGCGCCGCGATCACGCCGGAGCCGATGTTCCCGGCGCCCAGCAGCGCGACCCCGATCGTGCCGGACATCTACTTCGCCGCCGGATGGGACGTAACCGCCGCACGCTGCGCCGCGAGCGTTCGCGCCGCATCGGTCACGCGTTTCAGGATCCACCTGCGCTCCCGGTCGGAGAGGTCTTCCGTCACCGTCACCCGGTCACGCTGCGCCTCGATCCACTCGCCGACCTTGCGCTCGCTCAGCGTCGTTTTCTGCTCGTCGGTGTAGGTGTGCTTCTCGTCGCGCTCCACCATGCGGTAGAGGAAATACTGGATGCCATCCTCATGGGCGATCACCTCGGTGGTCGCGCCGGCCGGCAGGTCCTGCAGGCGCACGGTGTCCTTCAGGAAGCCCGCATCCGGCGGCACGATCCAGCCGACGTCGGCGTCCGCCGCCTTCGAGGCGATCCCGAGTTCCACCGCCTTCGCCGCGAAGTCGGCGCCGCCCACGACCGCTTCGCGCAACTGCTTCAGTTTGTTCTGATCACGGGAGACGGCGCCCAGCGGGTGGATCTGCGGCCCCGCATCGCCGACCTCCGCCGCGAACTTCTTCGCGAGTCGGTCGGAGATGACCTGCGCGCGCACCATGCGTTCGAAGGTGGACCGGTCAAGGACCGTGCCCTTGAGGAACGCCGCGTACGCCGTCGCGTAGTCCTCCGCGGAGGCGTCATCGGCCACGCCCAGGCGCTTGCGGATCGCCTGCGTGATGTCGTCGGCGGTAATGTCGCCCGCCTCGGACGCGCCGACCTGCAGCAGCATCTCGTCACGCCGGATCATCTTGACCGCGGCGTCGATCGGGTCGTCGCTCGACCGGTCGCCGGCGACCAGGAACTCCACGCGCTGCTCCACCGCCCGCGCATCGAAGCGCGCGGCACCCACCGTGATGACGTGCGCGCGCGGCGGGAGGATGATCCCCCAGACGACGCCGGCCGCCACGATGATCCCCGCCGCGACCAGCACGCCGATGGCGGCGAGGGTGAGGCGCTCCTGCCTCGCCGCGATCTGCGCCTGCTGGCTGCGCCGCTGGGAGGCCTTCGATGGGGCTCTGGACTGCCGGGCTCCAGCCACTCGCGCTGATCCTTCCCGTAGTACATGCTCCGCGGCACCTTCCCGCAGCACACTGTGCCCCGGGGGGAGCGCCCGACCGTGGATGCGGCGGGCGCGGCCGGTGGTTCGAGCCGGCTAGCGGCGGCCCATCGCCGCGCCGGCCAGGCGCACGTGCTCGCCTGTGTACGGCAGCAGCGCAACGGTGCGCGCGCGTTTGATCGCCTGCGCGACGACGCGCTGGTGTCGGGCGCACGTGCCCACCTTGCGACGCGGCTCCATCTTGCCGCGGTCGGTGATGTAGCGGCGCAGGAGACCGGTGTCCTTGTAGTCCGCGATGTCCGTCTTCGCCTTGCAGAACTCGCAGCCGCGAGGCCGGCGGAACCCGCCGCCACCACCGCCGCCACCGCCGCCGCCACGGCCACCGCCGCCGCGCCGCGGCCGATCTTCGTCGAATCCGTCGTCGTTCGTCATCGCATCCTCCGCCCGGAGCAGTCGCTAGAAGGGCAACTCGTCCGGGTCAATGTCACCATCGGTGTCGGGGCCCACGGCCATACCGGGCGCGAATCCGCCCCCCTCGCGCCCGCCATCACGCGGGCTGCCGAGGAACTTCACCTCCTGCGCGATCAACTCGGTACGGTAACGCTTCTGACCGGTCGCCTGGTCATCCCAGGAGCGCGTCTGCATGCGCCCCTCGACGTAGACCTGACGGCCCTTCTGCAGGTACTGCGCGCAGGTTTCCGCAAGACGTTCCCACGTCACGACGGTGAACCACTCGGTCTCCTCGCGACGCTGGCCGTCGGGAGCGTTGAACGTGCGACTGGTCGCCACGTTGAACGTCGTCACGGCGCGGCCGTTCGCGGTGTACCGCATCTCCGGGTCCGCGCCCAGGTTACCGATGATCATGCACTTGTTCAGCATCTGAGAACCCCCATCCGGGGCGTGCTACTCGCCGGATCGCTCGTCCTCGGTGGCGGCCGCCGCCGGCTCCTCCTCGGGCGCGTCGGCGCGATCGAGGACGGCCACCGGGGCGACATGATCGCGGTCGTCACGGTCGCGATCCGCATGGTCGTCGCGGTCATCCCGCCGGTCGTCGCGGTCGTCCCGATCACGGTCACGATCGCGATCGTCGTCACGACCGCGCCCCTGGTAGGGGATGATGCCACGGATCAGCAAGTGCCGGAGGACGGGCTCCGAGATGATCAGCCACGCCTCCAACGGCGAGGCGCCCGGAGCGGGGAGCCTCAGCGTCATGAGCACGTAGTTGCCGTCCATCGACCCGTTGATCGGGTAGGCGAGGCGCCGGCGGCCCCAGACGTCGGTCGAGATCATCTCGCCGCCCTGGGCGGCAACCTGCGCCTCGACGGCCGCGACCGCGGCAGCCAGCTCATCCGCCGTGAGGCGCGGATGCAGAATCGTCATCAGTTCGTATTCGTTCACAAGGCCTCCGCTGACCCTGGTCTGAAGGAGGCGAGAGGTCCCGGCTGGCGCCGGGATCGCCCCGATCAAGCGGCTGTTGAGTATCGAGTGTAGGGGCCGACGCTCCGCAGGAGCAAACCGGCCTCACGTGGCGTTCCAGGTGCACGCGGGGGCGGGCCATCTGCTCCTCCCGACACGGGAGGGGTTGTTCTTCTGTGGGGACTGCGTCCCCACGGCCCGCATCGGGGTGGAACCTGCTGAGCCGTCCCTTGCGTCTCAGTCGGGGCCGTTGGGGGTGAAACCCCCAACCTCTTATCACCCCTTCTCGCGCCGGGAAGGGGGGAGTGGGATGAGCCGCCCCCCGCCTACACCTCGAGCGCAACGCGAGTCCAACGGCTCGCCCGTGTGCTACCGCTGCGGGATGCCCGGCGCGGGGTGGGCCGCGCACAACTCCTGCACCTCGCGCTTCACCTGCGCCCGCACGCCCTGGTCGCCCGGCGCGTGCAGCACGCGCGCCATCGCCTGCCCGACCCGCGTCATCTCCGCGACGCCGAGGCCGCGCGAGGTGATCGCCGGGGTGCCGAAGCGAATCCCGCCCCCCTCGCGCGGGGGAAGCGTGTCGAACGGGATCGGGTTCGAGTTCACCACGATCCCCGCCGCCTCCAGCGCGTCCGCCGCTTGCACGCCGTTCAGCCCGAGCGGACGCACATCGACCAGCACGAGGTGGTTGTCGGTGCCGCCGGAGATCAGCGTCAGCCCGGCGTCCAGCAGCGCCGCTGCCAGCGCCTTAGCGTTCACGACCACCTGCTGTGCATGCTGCAGGAACTCCGGCGTGCTCGCCTCTTTCAGCATCACGGCCTTCCCGGCGATCACGTGCATCAGCGGGCCACCCTGCGATCCCGGGAACACGCCGCGATCGATCTGCCGGCGGTAGTCGCGGTCGCACAACACCATCCCCCCGCGCGGCCCGCGCAGCGTCTTGTGCGTGGAGGTGGTCATGATCTGCGCCAGCCCCGCGGGGCTCGGGTGCGCGCCGCCTACGACGAGGCCGGCGATGTGCGCCATGTCCGCCATCAGGAGCGCGCCCACCTCGTCCGCGATCGCGCGCGCGCGCGCGAAGTCCCACAGCCGCGGGTACGCGGTCGCCCCGACGACGATGATCTTCGGGCGCGACTCCTTCGCCAGCGTCAGCATCTCGTCGTACTCCACGAGGTGCGACTCGCGGTCCACGCCGTACGACACGAAGTGGTAGAGCATGCCGCTGGCGTTCACCGGCGAGCCGTGCGTCAGGTGTCCGCCCGCGTCCAGTTTCAGGCCCATCACCGTGTCGCCCGGCTTCAGCAGGCCGAGGTAGACCGCCATGTTCGCCTGCGTGCCGGAGTGCGGCTGGACGTTGGCGTGGTCCACGCCGAACAGCGCCTTCGCGCGCTCGCGGGCGATCACCTCCACGTCGTCCACGAACTCGTTGCCGTGGTAGTAGCGCGCGCCGGGGTAGCCCTCCGCGTACTTGTTAGTGAGCACGGAGCCCACCGCCTCCATCACGGCGGCGCTCGCGTAGTTTTCCGAGGGGATCATCTCCAGCACGGTCTGCTGGCGCTGCTCCTCGTGCCGGATCATCGCCGCGACTTCGGGATCGACCTGCTCGATGGCGCTCATCGCTGCTTCTCCAATGCCGTGCGGGCGGTGGTTTCGAGGGGATAGTTGCCGATGGTACCGTGACTCCGGCGTGACTGCGCGCTGGAGGGTCGTCCGCGCCCTACAGCCGCCCCGCGTCCTGTTCGTCCCACGCCCACTGGTTGAGCAGCGGGATCGCGCCGCCCACCAGCGAGTGCCCGCCGAGCACCACCGGCACCGGCGAGGCGTTCGCCGCCTCCACGATCGCGCGCAGCCGCACGTCCTCGATCGCCTCGGCGCGCCCGAGGTCGGCGGCGAAGCGATCGGCGCGCGAGGGGCGAATGCCGAGGTGCACCAGCGCCGGGCGGATGTCGATGAACGCCGCGTCGCACAACTCCGGCAGCAGCGTGCCGAAGGCGCGCCCCGGCCCCGCCTCCGCGATCCACTGGCCCAGCAGCGAGCGCGCCGTGCCGTCGGCGTCCGTCCCCGCCGCCTGCATCCCGCGCTCCTCGGCGAGCAACCGCACGCGACAGGCCGCCTCGCTCTCGAGGTACTGCCACGTCCGCGACGAGACGCGCCCCGCGACCAGCACCTCCGCCGTGCGCTCGATAAACACGCGCGACGCGCGACGCACGCGATCGACGTGCGCGTCGGTATCGCGCCCCGCCTCCGCGATCACCGTCGCCAGCCGAGGACGCGCGCGACCGGACAGGCCGATCGCGACCAGGTCCGCGGGCGAGTCGAGGTTGTACTGCGTCTCCAGCGTGCGCGGCGGCTCGATCACCTCGACGCCGTGCTGGTCGCGCAGCCGGCGCGGCACGGCATTGTCGCTCGCGGGCGGCGGGTCGAGCCGCGCGAGGAGCGCTGCGGGCGCGAGCGCGAACAGGTCGGCGGAGAAGCGGTTGTTGGTGAGGCAGAGGCCTCGGACCGCGACACCTTCCCCCGCCCCCCCGACGACGGCGCTCTCATTAACCGGCCCTGCAAAGAACGGCGCGACGAACGCATCGAGCGCGGCGGCGTCCAGCAGCGGCGCACTCCCCGCGCCGCAGTACAGCAGCACCTCGACGCCGTGCCGGCGCACCGCGTCGACGAGGCGCACGCCGTACTGGAACGGCGCGTCGATGGAAATACCGGCCTCCGCGTCGGTCTCGACGGTCACCCCGGCCGGTACGAGGAGCGAAGGCGTGCGATCCGCCAGCAGCAGCGCCCGCCCGAAGCGACCGGTGGAGAGCGCGGCCTCCAGCGTGTCGAATGCGCTCGCTTCCAGTGCGCGGCGGAGCAGCTGCTCCAGCGGGCCGCCGTGCATACCGCCGAGCATGACGACGACGGCCGAGGAGGGCAGTGGCATCAGCGGGGGGACGTGTGCTGCGCGACGCGCTCCACGGTCGTCTGTCCCAGCAGGCGGCTCAGGTCGTAGGCATGCGGCGGCGTGTTGGCCGGCGTCAGGCAGCACGCCACCCCGGCGGCGCCTGCGCGCGCCAGCGCCTCCGGCCACGGCTCGCCGCGACGCAGCCCATACAGCAGGCCGGCGAAGAAGCCGTCGCCCGCACCGCGCGCCGAGACCACGGCGACGTCCGGGATGCCGACGCGGAAGTCGCCCTCCGCCGTCACGGCGATCGCCCCCCCTCGGCCACGCGTCACCACGACGGCGGGCACGCCGAGGGCGCGCACGCGCTCGGCAGCCGCGAACACCTCGTCCTCGGTCCCGACGGCGTCGCCGCGGATGCGGCCCAGCTCATCGGCGTTCAACTTGATCAGCGTCGGCCGCCCCCCGCGGTCGAGGACATCGCGCACCACGGGGCCGTCCGCGTCCAGCGCCGACATCGCGCCGATCGCATCGGCGTGGTCGATCAGCGTGCGGTACACGTCGCCCGTGCAGGGGGGTGGGAGCGACCCGGCGAGCACGAGCCACGTGTCGGCGCGCAGCCGTCGATCGACGCGCCCGTACAGGTGGCGCAGGTCGTCGCCGGTGACGTTCGGCCCGGGTGCGTTGAGCACGGTGTGACGATGGTGCTCACGATCGATGATCGTGACGTTCGTGCGCGTGTCGCCCGAGATGAACGTGAAGTCCGTGCCGATACCGAGATCCGCGAGTTGATCCTCGATCACGCGACCCATGTCGCCGGGGGCGAAGCCCATCGCCAGCGGCTCGTAGCCCAGTTCCTTCAGCCCGCGCGCGACGTTGATCCCCTTGCCGCCGATGTCGAGACGGATCGAGGCGACACGGTTGGTGTCGCCTTCGACGAAACGGTCGACTTCGATCGTCTGGTCGATGGCCGGGTTGAGGGTGACGGTGACGATCACGAGGGACCCCGCTCTCGCACCAAGCAAAGGGGTCGCACGCCGCCATGGTTCGGGCTCATGGTTCGAACCTCATTGTACGGACTCCAGCGCGCTCAGTCCCGATCGCGCCGCGATCATTCTCCATCAGTCCTCGCGCGCCATCGCCAGCGCCGAGAGCGTCGCGCCGGCGGTCGTGACGTCATCAACAAGCAGCACGCGCGCCGGGGGCGTCCCCACCCCTCCGCGCTCGGGAGCGAGGACGAACGCGCCGTCCAGATTCGTCCGGCTGGCCTCCGCGCCGAGCATCGCCTGCGGCGGCGTCTCCCGCCCGCGCGGCGCCGGGCCGTCCGCCAGCGGGGGGCCGAGCGCCTCCGCGACCGTCCGCGCCGCCTCGCGCGCCTGGTTGAAGCCGCGCGTCCGCTCGCGCCGCCGTCCGAGCGGCACCGGCACGACCGCGTT